>NZ_CP014692.1:632777-949166 GCF_002005445.1 Acetobacter aceti | reverse complement strand
TCTTTATTAATTTGCATTGTTTCAACAATACAAGATACAGGCAATATAAGGAGCTGCCCAGAGACAGTAACAAGCATTCCGTCCATCACAGCAAGTGTCAAAGGAAGACTCAAAACAAATGAAGAACCTTTTCCCTCTACAGAACTTATCGATATTCGACCACCCAGGTCCTGAATGGCCTGCTTTACAACATCCATCCCGACACCACGACCGGAAAGATCTGTAACAGTATCTGAAGTAGAAAATCCCGGTGCAAAAATGAGATTATCAATCTCAGCATCATTCAACTGTGCGTCTGCTGCAATAATTCCTCTCTGAATGGCTATATCACGTACCCGGGGACGATTGATGCCTGCCCCATCATCGCTCAGAGTGATCACGATGCGACCAGATTTATGAGCAGCGGACAGCCTGATCGTTCCTACCAGAGGCTTACCATGGTCAAGGCGGGTCTGCTCTTTCTCGACACCGTGATCCACGGCATTTCGCAGCATATGCGTGAGTGGGTCAGTCAGTTTTTCAATCAGGGTACGATCGACTTCCGTTTCTTCTCCATCAATTTCCAGATGTACCTTTTTATCGGCGATATGTGCCGTTTCACGCACCACTCTCTGCATACGCTGAAAGACAGCTCGCATTGGCTGCGCGCGCACTCCCATGATCGCGTCCTGCAGATCACGTGTTAGCTGCTCAGTACTGTTCATCGCAGTGGATAAATCATTATTGCTCGTATCCGCACGAGAATTCTTTTTTTCAGCAGAAGAAAAAGCTTCCCGCAATGCAGCCTGGCCGATCACCAACTCTCCCACCAGATCCATCAGACGATCAATACGATTGACGTCCACACGAATACTTTGAGAATGATTAACAGACGATACTCCACGGCTCGTCTGCGACGTTTTTTCGGTTTCCGTTGGCGCTAATAAATTTTCGTCTGACGGCTGTATCTGTTTTGATTTTTTTTCCGCTTCATTCTTTTTGATCTGAAAAATAGGTTCAGATCCGAAGATTTCAAATCCATCAGCAGCTTCAGAATGTGTATCTGAAGTATCTTCTGCAGAGCCGGATTCATTAAAGAGTTCGGTAGACACCGGAACAGGAACAAATCCTTCTGGAAGCCCCCAGTCTTCCTCTTTCTCTGACTCTGACTCTTCAGCCTCTTTAGAGGCAGGCTTTTCCTGCAATAGTCCTTCGAGAGCCACAAGGCTTTCCTGCTGACGTAATTTATCTACGGGCTCTCCACCCTGCTCAAATGCCGTCAGGTCACTGAGAATATCCGTCGCCCGCAGAAAAATCTGGAGCACACTCGGAGTAGCCTCTATCTTCTGGGAGCGCAGCAGGTCCAACGCCGTTTCAAATACGTGCGCAAACCTTACAAGCTCTGACATACCAAATGAACCGGCTCCCCCTTTAATCGAATGAACCGCCCGAAAGGCGCTGTTAACTGTTTCCTGATCTGTTTCTCCAGACTCAAGGACCGCAAGAGCTCGCTCAAGCTCCACCAACTGTTCGGCGCATTCTTCAAAAAAGATTGGTTTGATGGAATCAAGGTCGTCCATGGTCCGCCTCCGCTTACTCAGGCCGTTACCCGCGCGATAGCCTTCAGCAAAACGTCAGCTGCGAATGGCTTCACAATCCATCCCGTAGCACCCACCTTTTTTGCTCGCTCTTTTTTACCGGGGTCAGTCTCCGTCGTCAGCACAAGAACGGGTGTCTTATGAAAAGCTTCCAACGAACGGACTTCGGAAATAAAGCCGTATCCATCCAGTCTTGGCATATTGATATCGGAAATAATTGCAGCCGGATGTTCCGAGAGACGATTCAACGTTTCAATTCCGTCCTGTCCATCGACAGCCTCGGTCACCAAATAGCCAGCTCCCTCAAGAGTTCGACGTAACATATCGCGCATTGTCCGAGAGTCATCGACAATCATGATGGTAACAGGCATTATATGATCCTTGTTATTTCCGGAGCTAATTGGAGATCAGAAATCTTCCCAGCCATCATCAGAAACTGTGTGACGCGCAGTCGCTGACGGATTAGATGCAGGCGCAGATGTCAACGCAGTTTTCGCCTGCAACGATCTGGTATTTCTGGCTGTTTCTTCCATAGTTTTTACTGAGTTTTTATTCACATTAAATTCAGATACTGCCTTAGCCAAATCCTGTACTTCATGAGTAAGGCTATGACTGGCGGCTGTTGTTTCTTCGACCATCGCAGCATTCTGCTGAGTCGTCTGGTCCATTTCGCTCAGTGAACCATTAATACGACCAAGATTTTCAGCCTGCTCCTGAGCAGATGAAGAAATGGAATCAATTATTTTCGAAATGGTTTCTACATTTTCAGATATTTTCGAAAGCGCCACACCCGTCTGACTGACAAGCGTTACCCCTGTCGACACTTGGCGACTGGACAGTGAAATCAGTTCCTTGATGTTTTTTGCGGACACCGCTGAACGGTGCGCCAGAGACCGAACCTCCGTTGCCACCACAGCAAATCCGCGACCAGCATCCCCTGCACGCGCTGCCTCAACTCCGGCATTCAGCGCAAGAAGATTGGTCTGAAACGCGATTTCATCCATGACACCCAGAATATCGGCAACCTTGGACGAAGATTCCTCGATCTCGTGCATGGCTGTTACAGCAGACTGCACAACTGCGGCAGATTCAGAAGCCTGTTCACGCGCCCCGCCCGTCGCCTTGCGGGCCTCCAGCGCATCCTGAGCAGTTTTCTGAACACGTTGCGTCAATGCATTGACTGCATTGGCAATTTCTCCAAGACTACCTGCCTGATGCTCTGTCCGACGCGCGAGATCATCAGAAGCCAGAGCTATTTCCGAACAACTGTCGGCAATCGTGGACGCGCTGGACGCCGCCCTCCCGATCGTGCTGGCAAATCGCTCGGCAACAAAGTTGAAATCCTCACGGAACATTTCAAATTCTGGAAGAAATGTCTCTGTATATCGAAAACTCAGATCGCCCGAAGACAAACGCTTCATGCCCTTCATGAGTTCGTTCAGAATAGTTTCCGTGCGTTGCTGCAATTCATTGCTTTTGGCAACAAGCTCCTGCTGTTTTGCAGCCGCGGATTGAGACTGCTCATGCGCCTCACGCTGACGACGCGCATCCTCCAGCGCCTCATCACGGAAAGACACCAACGCTCTGGCAAGGCGACCGATGCAGTCCTTACCATGCCTGTATGGGATGACCGTATCAAACTCTCCCCCTACAATTCTTTCTGTTACTCCAGAAATTCTCTCAAGAGGAATCGCCATGGTTCGCACAATGAGGTACGCTGTCAGAATAAAAAACACCAACTGCACTGCAATACCGCCCGCGAGGAACGGGGCCGCTTCAGCACTCATACCCGCCTGCAGATAGACAAGACTCATCCCCAGTTCCACCACGGAAAAAACGATGGGAACAGACATGATATAGTAAATTTTATTACGTGCTGGCGCGACGTTTAGCAGCCATTGCAGCAACATTCTCAAGCACCTTTGAAGTGACGCCCCCGCGAGGGATTTGTTTTCCGAAGGAGTCTGCCTTAATGCACTGAATAAATCGTTACCGGCCTCATTGCCTGTGAAAAGCGCGAATTGAAGAATTGCAAGAGATTTTTAACATTCATTGAATCAATATTTTCATTTACATATTATAAATATATAATTTATTTCTAAAAAACAATAAAAATTGGAGTTTGAAATTAAATTCTGCAACATTTTACCAGAACATTTTACGTTTATTTATTTACTCAAAATGCATTGGAACAGCCTAAAAGCGCGTTTGATAAAAACTCCGCGCTTTCCTTACAACAAACTTTATCTCGGGCGCCTCTGTCCATTCTCTGCACAAAAATTACCATTCAATAAAAACCATGCTGGAAAGACAGAAAAGCGTCCGCTGATGCAGGCGCGCCTGCGCCGATACGACCTCTTACACTTTTAACCAATCGAGAAGACCGTACCAGCGTCCATAAGCAAGGACACCCAATCCCGAAAATCGATGCAGCGCAATTGGTTTGAGAGGAGTAACAGGAAATCCGATTTCCAGAGCAGAAGCGCCCTGAACTCTTTGCGCCAGCATCCGTCCCACCACTGTCGCCATGGCGACGCCGCGCCCATTGTACCCCAGCGCCGCATGCACCCCATCCGCCAATTGATGCAAATGCGGGAAATGATCAGCGGTCATGCCGACCCTGCCAACCCAGACATGATCAAGCCGGGCTTTGCCGACCTGTGGGAAAAGCTGATGCATGGCTTTCACAAGCGAGGCGGCATCCTTGTATGTCGCATTGTCCTGCGCTGGACCACGTGTCCCCATGACCAGCCGCCCGTGCGCATCGATCTGGCTGTAGCGCAGGATACGACGGGTTTCCGAAAGCGCCTGCCCGTCCGGTAGAATGGTTTTTCTTATCTCAGGCGCGAGAGGCTCTGTAGAAATCTGGATGGAATAGGCCGGAACAACACTTTCCTGCAGATGAGGCCACAAACCATCCGTATACCCATTCGTGGCGAACACGACCTGTTTTGCCATCAGGTTGCCCAGGCCTGTGCCAAGCCGCCATTGACCGGTCGAGCGCATCATGGTTTTGACGGCGCTATTGACGAAGATATCCGCCCCCAGAGAAGCGGCAGCCTTCGCCAATCCGAAAGCATACATCAGAGGCTGGATCTTGCCTCCTCGTGGGTCAAGCCAACCACCGACATAACCCAGCGCACCCGTCAGATCGGCAACACACTTTGTCTCCAGAATTTCCGAAGCCGTCCCACGCGCAGCCCATTGCGCCGCCTTGATCCGTAGTTTCGCCAGAGATTTTTCGCAATGAGCGGCCTGAATCCAGCCGTTATTCACGGCGTTGCATGTAATGCCATGACGCGCGATCAACTCGAAAACAGTGTCAGCAGCCTCCCCCACACATCTGATCATGGCATTCCCAAGATCAGTTCCAAAGCGCGCAATCAGGTCGTCCGGGTCATACTTCAGGCCGGCAATAACCTGACCGCCATTGCGTCCGGATGCTCCCCAGCCAATGCCGTGACTCTCCAGCACAACGCAAGTCAGACCTTTTTCCGCAAGATGAAGCGCTGTAGAAAGACCCGTGTATCCTCCCCCGATGATGGCGACATCATAATGGCGGTCGTAGTCTGTCAGTTGCCCGAAGACCGGGGCTTCGCCTGCCGTGTCATACCAGAGTGATGGTGGGTAGGAATTCTGGAGAACAGCACGCATATCAACTCCATCCTGCGCCGGGAGGGTACAGACCCTCACCAGCCGCCCAGATATTACATGTTTTCATTTCATGTATGGAATGAATAACGCTGTGCCACAATGAGCTTTTACAATTAAAGCTCCTTATACCAATCAGGGGCTGGAAGAACCGGGAAACAGCTTCCATGCCTGCATCACGATTTTTTTCTGGTAGGCTTCATTCAACATCGGAGTGTGCGAATGATAATTGCCTACCGCTGTCATCAAATCCCCATGTGTCTCATTCAGATATGTCCGCAGGATCATGGCGGATGCTGCAATGTTGAAGCATCCGTCCGAAACCAGACGGGCCGCCACCTGAACCGCAGGCATGCGCGTCAGCTCTGTAATCGGCTGTATCCACCGGGTGTTGATCTGCATGAGCCCCATATCTGAGGAACCGTCCCTGTTCCGATGAACTACTCCGTTCGCGCCTCGTTCCACTTCCCATATGACCGGCAGAACACGGGGCGGAATATCGTAACGGATTGCAGCGGCAATCATACACGCAAGCAAAGGGGCCGGCATGAAAACCTTTCCTGAAATGGACGCACTTTAAACAGCACAGCCAACATTTCATGTTTTTTTAATATATGGACGCTGTTCCGAAGACAGCGAGTGCGTTTACTAACGCAACATGATCGAACAGTGAAAGCTCTGGCACAAAAATGTCACATGTTAAAAACCACACAGACCGGGACGATGCCGGCTTTACACTCCTGGAAATTCTGGTCGTGCTGGCAATATTGGGCTTGCTTGTAGGACTTGTCGCACCTGCGGCGTTACGCCAGCTTGGCGGAGCCAGAGTGTCTGTCGCCCAGCAATCCCTCGCTCGTATCAGCACTGTGCTCGACATGTATAAACTGGATGCAGGCAGCTATCCCTCAACAGAGGACGGTCTGGATGCTCTGATCCATCGCCCGTCCGGTGCTGAAAACTGGAATGGTCCTTATCTGAAAGGCGGAACCGTTCCCCTTGATCCGTGGAAACACCCTTATACCTACCGGGCTCCCTCCGATCGCGAAGGCAAGGACTACGATCTGTGTTCACAGGGTCCAAAAGAAGGAGATCACGGCGGTGAAATCTGCAATCAGTAACAGATTTCGAAGAAACCATGCGCCGGACTACCATCCGTATTGGTAGCGAGCGCATGGTATTTCAGACCTGACATTCCAGCCTGAAACGGGATGTTTTCTTCCCGTTTCCCAGAAAGAAAACATTCGTGTGCAAGGGAAAACGCAAATCTCTATCTTGCACACACCAACTGATAGCCAGTCTGACTTAACCAGCCATACTGGCTGCCGTCCGGGAAGCCGCTTTGATCCCCAGCGCCTGACCGAGACAACGATCCACAACTTCGGTGGAGAATTGTTCACAGATCAGGCGAAGTTCCGTACGTCCCAGTTCATCAGACGTTTCCGGCTCTTCATGGAGGCGAAGAATCTGCTCGGCAATCCCTTCGACACTGTTCTGCACCAGTCCCGCCAAGCGCGCCGGTAACGCCAGCCCCTCAGAGGAGACCGCGCTCATCACGCAGGGAATACCTGCCGCAAAAGCAGACAGAACCACTCCATCGACACCCGCTCCGAAATTCAGCGGCACGACGCCGACGCGGGCCTGTGGGAAAAAGCCTTTAGATGGCTCATCAAACGCACCCAGAATTTCCACACCACCACAATCCGGCCCAACCGGCATGGCGAGTGTGCTGACTGGCTTCCCCTGCCCTGGCCCTGCAAGAAGGCATCTGATGTCGGGACGACGTGCCCACACCAGCGGCATGATCTCACGGACAAGGAGAATAGCCGCATCGAGACAGTCCGCCCGGTCGTAATAACCGAAAAAAGCGACGCCGGATCGTGTGGAGGATGGCCGCGTGACCGCTTCCGGCTGCACGTCCCATGGAACAACATGCACGTTCAGGGCTGGCACAAGATGCTTCAGACGGGTCGCCTCCACTTCCGAGTGCACAAGGACCAGATCACAGAGGAGCGCTGTTGTAATCTCGTATGTGCGCAGCCGTCCGATCGCGCGCTGCAGATCCATACGGGATTCCGTTTCAGCCTGACGATCAATGCGAACATACTGAAGTTCGCGCACACCATAAACCAGCTTTGCACGTCCCATATGGCGACGCGCCAGACCGGCATAGGAAGACGCCGCACTCAGCCCCCGCAGATAAACCAGTTCAAAGCAGCCGGCCTGACGACGCAGCACCTCTTCGGGCGACGCATAAAGCGGCGCTCTTGCGATGGAAACCCCTTCTTCTTCAAAAAGCTTTTCCATATGTGGTGCTGGCGCAGGATCCACTGTCGTGACAGTCACATCGTAGCCCAACCGCTTGAGTGACCGGATATGGGACAGAAGTGGACCAGCATCGGGATCCTGTCCGATACGCGGCATCCCCTCACTGATGACGAGCGCACGTCGGGTAACCGGCATGTCCGCGGCAGCCCGTCCAGCCAGCCGCCGCTCGTTATGAAGAGCCATCCGCTCCTCCCGGCGACCGTCAAGATCAGCTTCTTTCTGTCGAAGATGTTCCGCCTGATCCAGAATGAACGACAGCGCCTGCCTGCGCTCTCCCGGAGAGGTCAGATCCTTCACTGCCCGCTCAAAGACATCGCGTAACGCGTCATCAAACCGCTCAGGAACAGACAGATGGGCGGGAGAACCCGGCACATGAACATCCGTGCCGCTGTAACGCACCTCGATCGTATGCGCTGTCCTCCAGTCGAGCGGCTCTTTCAGAACCATGTGAAAACCAGACCAGCCATTCCCCATACCAGCGGGAACGAGGTCAGCCCGATAGTTGACGGCAGGCACTGTCGCAATGGGCTTGCCGTCGATGCAGACGTCAATGCTGGCCTTTTTCGACGGATGTTTTGCATTCCATATCCAGCCCCTGACACAAGCATGGGAGGCTTCGTCCAGACCACCGCGATAATCAGCAGGATCAAAGGGCGTAACCTGTTCATCATCCGCTTGTTCAGTGAACGGCATTCCTTCGGGCGTCTCAGAGAGAACACCCGGGAACAGATATTGACCATCCGCAGCCCGTCTTACCAGCACATCACGGGAAGCCAGGGCCTGCGGATACGCCCCCCCAAAGCAATGACGCATTTCCAGGCCAGTCTCAGTCGGAACAGTCTGTCCCTCCCCGGTCATCAGCCGCGCGACCACCTTGCCATCAAGAACCAGTTCAACGGGAAAGGACTGTTCCTCCGCAATCCCGGAGAACCATCCGGCGATACCATAGGCGCTGGCGTACACCACCCTCCCCGACAGACGCGGCGTTTTCAGTTTCTGCGCCCGTTCATTGATGCGCTGCCAGATGGCAACAAGCGCTTCCCCGGCTTCAAGACGCGGAGCATAGTGAACGGCTTCAGTCGGCACCGCATCAGGATAATACGAGTAAAATTCAGCCGCGTTGTGGAACATGCCACGTCCGCCATCCTCGACGTAGCTTTCAGAAGGCGCACCTTCCGCCATCAGCAGATCATGGCTGTCCAGTTCGACATTGAAATAGTCGATCTGCTCCTTCAGATCACACTGAATGACCGTCTCGCCGTTGATCAGCGCGCTGGCCGCCACAAGGACACCATCCAGATACATGGCGTGGAGAGGAGAAACTTTCAGGTCACGGTGCGGCACATTGTCAGAAAAAGCGCCAGCTTTGATGAGGACCGGAAGCAGCCCGCGATTATTGCTGACAAACTCGGCAGCGTAGCTGCGTCGACCGATCCAGCGGATTTTTCTGAGAGCGCCTGACGCGGTGCGTACCATGTCACCGATTTTCAGCATCTCGACCGGAACTTCACCCTCTTTCGTGGCGATCAGCGTACCGGGGCAGTAGCAGGCCGCATAATTAATACCGGTTCCGTTAGTACCATGAACAAGACTGAATTCGTCCGGTGTGATGGTCCCGGCCGTTCCAGCAAAGGAGAAAGCCTGCGTAATCGCATTTCCACCTCCATCATAACCTGAAACCGTCAGAGTATTCCCTGAGACCGCAAAGGTCGTCTGCTGGGCGCCAGACGTCGAGTAAGTCATGGTATCAAGCTGAATATTAGCGCCGCTATACAGAGTCAGTCCGGTGACGGAGATCCCCGTATCTTTCATGTCCAGCGTGCCGCCGCTCATCACGGTCACATTGGAAACTGTCGTAGCGGACCCCGTCACACTGGTCGCCGCCAGTGTGCCCCCACTGGAAATCGTGGCGCCTGACAGGAACGCGCCCCCTTCGACCTGCAACACGCCACCACTGCTGACAGTCGTGTCGGTCGCAGAACCGCCCTGCTGGATGTCCTGGATACCACCATTCGTCAGCGTCGTATCAGTGGCGGACCCATCACTGGCAATCAGCTGATTGCCATATTGCGTGACGAGCGTGTGGGAGGCGTATCCTCCCCCATAAATGTTCTGACCGCCGCCATAAGCAAGATCGTTCGCGTTATCTCCGATAACGGTGGCCGAAATCGCTACACCGCCCTGATTAACATCCTGCGTACCCAGTTGCAGCGTAGCGCCTACGCCACTACCGCCCGCCTGGATCATCTGGTCGGCATTGGCCTGGATTGTCGCGCCTGAATCCACTCCGTAGAGGGTTTCCGCAACACCAGAAGCAAGTGTCAGGGAGCTTGCGGCTGCTCCGCTGGCCACCATGAGATTGCTTGAGTTGACCAGGGCGTTCTCGACCAGACCGCCGCCATAAACCGTCAGCGTTCCACCAGCGGAGATGACGCCTCCGCTGACGATTCCCTGCGCACCCGGTATATCGGAAATATCGCCCTGCTTACCGACGTAAAGCAGGCCTCCCTTCATGACCGTGACTGCGGAAACTACACCGCCGGACGAGACGTTGAGCCGTCCCCCATTTTCGATCGTCGCACTATCGACGGACGTGGTTAGATTTTCGTTTTGTCCGGTGACATCCAAAGTGGTCATTTTTTCCCCCAGTCACAGCGCAACCTTTTGATCGCACTTAGAAAAATCCTCTGGGGTCCAATTATTGGTTCAAATAGCTAATTTTTTGGATACATCCCTTTCCAAGCCCTTAAAATACAGGCCGGAATACAAAAAACCGCCCCGTTTCAAGGGGCGGTTTCTTGCAAAAACACAAACGGCGGAAAGGTTTATTCGCCTTTCAGACGCTTCGTACAAACACTGTAATAACCGCCACCTTTCTGAATCCAGGCCAGACCGCCATTACCACCACCTGCTTTGTTGGCGTGATACTGGTCCAGACAGGTCTTCATACGAGCCTTGCCTGCGGACAGGGAAGAGTATTTCGAGGAAACCTTGCTCGGGAACACGGCATTTCCTGTATAGGTCGAAGCCGTGGAGGTCGTCTTCGACTTGCTTTCGGTCTTGGTCTCAGCCACTGCGCCAGCAGCAGGAGTCGTGGCAGGGGCCGTATCCGCGGTCTTTTCGTCCGACTCAGACTCGGACTCGGCGCCAGCGCACTGAGCAGCCTTGAAATCCTTGTAACTCTGACCGGCCAGAGTGCCGCCTTCCTTGGCCGCCTTGAATTTCGCATGGCACTCTTTGGCCGTCACGGCGGCATGCGCCTCACCCGGCAGAACCACAGACCAGGCTGCACCCGCTGCCAGAAGAGCAAGCGAAGCAGTCACCGTACGAACGGAACGATTGAAGCCCATCGGCTGTCCTTACATCACAATGTTGACGGTGATGCCGCGCCCAAGCGGCACAGCATCCATCCTCAGAAGAAACCAGAACGCGTGATCATACAAGCCCGCAGCCCTGAACGAAAAAGGGGCGGATCAAACGACCCGCCCCTTTCCCAGAAATGACTGATCTCTCAGGGTTCAGTTGATACGCTCGCCATGCAGCGCAACGTCCAGACCTTCCTGCTCAGCCTCGGTGGAGACGCGCAGACCGACGACGAGGTCAACGATCTTCAGCAGGATGAACGTCATGATGCCACACCAGACAATCGTTACACCCACAGCCTCGGCCTGAACCAGAAGCTGATGCAGTGAACCGGAGGTGCCTGCCGGGTTGGCGTCCGTCGCGGAGAGCGGACCGTAAGCAAAGACACCGGTCAGAAGAGCGCCGACGATGCCGCCAACGCCATGCACACCGAACGCGTCGAGGCTGTCGTCATAGCCCATCATGTGCTTGAGGGATGTCGCACCCCAGTAGCAGACGACGCCAGTGATCAGGCCGATGGCCAGAGCGCCGCCCGGCAGCACAAAACCGGCGGCAGGCGTAATGGCGACAAGACCGCCGACAGCGCCGGAGAGGATGCCGAGAACCGTTGGCTTGCCCGTGCGGAACCATTCGGCGACCATCCAGGACACGCCCGCCGCAGCCGCTGCGATCTGTGTGGTGGCCATCGCCATGCCCGCACGGCCATTCGCACCGACAGCGGAACCAGCGTTAAAGCCGAACCAGCCCACCCACAGAAGGGAAGCGCCTATGACGGCATAGGTCAGGTTGAACGGCGCAAGGTCTTCCGTGCCATAGCCACGACGCTTGCCGAGGACCAGGGCGCACACCAGACCGGCGACACCGGCGTTGATATGGACGACCGTGCCACCGGCGAAATCCAGCGTGCCCATACCGGCGAGCCAGCCGAGCGGGCTCCAGACCCAGTGGGCAACCGGTGCGTAAACGATCAGCGACCACAGGATGCTGAACAGGCACACCGCCGAAAACTTCATGCGCTCCGCATAGGCGCCTGCGATCAGAGCCGGTGTGATGATGGCGAAGGTCATCTGGAACATCATGAAGATGCTCTCAGGGATCGTCATGGTCGTGGCCGCGTCAGTACCCGCACCAATGGTGAACGGGATGTCCGCGCCCTTGCTGATATGGTCGCCCAGTGTCGCGAGGAACGCCTTGGACAGGCCGCCGACATAAGGCGTGCCATTCGAGAAGGCGAGCGAGTAACCCGCCACCATCCAGACGATGGTGATGATACAGCAGAGGGCGAAACTCTGCATGAGAGTCGCCAGCACGTTCTTCTTGCGAACCATACCGGCGTAAAACAGGCCAAGACCCGGAATGGTCATCATCAGCACCAGCGCCGTGCTGACCAGCATCCAGGCCGTGTCACCCGTATCGATGCTCGGGGCCGGCGCTGCGGCGTCCTGAGCAAAGGCCGGCATGGCCGCAAAGAGGCCGGCCGCACCAACGGAAGCAGCCGCCAGAACTCCGGAGAAGCGGGATTTCAGCGTCCTGTCCGCCTCATCCTGCCGATACGGGGCATGCCCCGCGAACGAGGAAACCTGAATATTCATAAACGCTCGCTGCCCCCTGCCTCATTCACGCCTGATCATGCTGTGCGCCCGCCCGGCAGGACCCGTGGGGACACCCTGCTGACGGCACACACATCAAGACGTTCATCCCGTTGTGAGATGACACTGATATTGCCTATACGTAGCTTATTCGTAACGAATTACTCAAGCCCGTCAATCGGGAAAGAATGCGCCTTGAAGCAGGAAAAATCCGTCAATCTCCGGTCACACGCGTCCGCGTGCGCATTGTGACAAACTCCTCGGCAGAACTCGGGTGAATGCCGATTGTCCGGTCGAAATCAGCCTTCCGCAGCCCCGCCGTCACGGCAATGGCCAGTCCCTGCATCAGTTCCGGCGCATCCTCGCCAAGCATGTGCGCACCGACCACCTTCTGGGTCGCCTGATCGACGACCAGCTTCATCAGCGTACGCCGTTCGCGACCACCGAGCGTGTGACGCATCGGGCGGAACTTAGAGACATAGATATCCACCGCGCCCTTTTCAGCCGCCTCAGCCTCCGACAGACCGACACTGGCGAGCGGTGGCGTGAAGAACACCGCTTTCGGCGTGGTGTCGAACGACCACTCACGGGACCGATCCGCAAACAGCCGGTCGGCAAGGATATGCCCCTCGGCAATGGCGACAGGGGTCAGGTTGAGATGATTCGTCACGTCGCCGATGGCGAACACGCCGGGTTCGGCGGTTTCGAAGTGCCGGTCGACCTCGATGCGTCCCCCTGCTGTCCGACGAACGCGAGTGTTTTCAAGCCCGAGCCTGCCGCTCTTCGGGTGACGCCCTGTGGCCGTCAGCACACAGTCGACAGTCAGTTCCGTGCCGTTATCAAGTGCGACGACCAGAGCCTCGCCTTCCTTGCGGATGCTCTTCGGGCTGGCCTGAACGTGCTGGGTCACGCCACGCTGACTGATGGCCTCATGCAGCGCTTCGCGAAGGTCCTCATCGAAGCCGCGCAGAGGTAACGCCTGACGATAGACCAGATCGACCTCCGCCCCGAGCCCCGCAAAAATTCCCGCGAACTCGATGCCGATATAGCCGCCTCCGATAATGCAGACACGCTTCGGCATCTCCTTCAGCCCGAAAACCTCGTCAGACGTGATGGCCAGTTCAGAGCCTTCAATCTCCAGTTTCGAAGGCGTCGATCCTGTCGCAATGACAATCTGCTTCGCCGTAATGCGCTCCGGCTTCGCATCGGGAGCCAGTTCCGATGGTGAAACAACAAGAGTATGCGCATCCTCGAAGCTGGCGAAACCCGTCAGCAGCCGAACGCCCGCCTTTTCAAGCATCGAGACATAAATGCCGTTCAGGCGTGAGATTTCCCTGTCCTTGGCGGCAATCAGCCTGCCCCAGTCGAAACGACCTGCCTGCGTGTTCCAGCCAAATCCGTGGCTGTCCTCGACATAGTCACCATATTCGCTGGCCTGCACCATCAGCTTCTTAGGCACGCAGCCCAGATTGACGCAGGTTCCGCCCCAGTGACGGCTTTCGACCACGGCGACCTTGGCGCCATGTCCGGCGGCAATGCGCGCGCAACGAACGCCGCCCGATCCCGCGCCAATGACCAGCAGATCAACGTCGTATTCTGTCCTGTCAGACATATTTTGCACTCCATCCGGTTTCATCAGCCTGTTGGACCAAGGATGCCTTGAGTGGATTGCGGAAACAACCGAAACAGAATGACGAGATTTCTTTCAGAAACGCAAAGACACCTACAGCATTGCCACGAACGCCTGCGCAGCCCGACTCAAAGGTCGTTCACGATGACGCAGCAGATGAAAACGCCGTTTCTCAAGATTACAACCAAGCGGCACCACCAGCCCTGCCCGGACACGGGAAGCAGCCGCAAGATCGGACATGGCCGAGATCAGTCCGCCGCTGGCCACTCCTTCCAGCACCGCTTCATTGGAAGGCAGCACGAGACGGATATCGAGATCGGCCAGATCAAGCTGAAAGAGCGATTTCAGACAATGCGCCAGATGCTCCCGTGTGCCGGAGCCTTCCTCACGCAACACCCACTGCGCATCCACGAGATCCTGCCGGGTCAGAGAATGGCCGACGAGAGGATGTCCGGACGCCGCATAAAGATTAAAATCATCTGATGCCACTGGCTGTTTATGCAGCAGGAACGCCTTATCAACCTGCCCTTCCACAAACCCCAGATCAGCCTCCCGCTCCATCACGGCGGCAGCGGCCTGCATGGTATTGCTGACGCTACACTTTAACCTGATGGCCGGATAGTGCGTGGCAAACCGGGTCAGAAAAGCCGGCAACCAGTAGGTCGCCACGGTCTGACTGGCCGCAATCCGCAGTTCTCCGCGCAAAAGTCCCGAGAGATCATCCAGAATCTGCACCGCTTCTGCTGCTCTGGACAGCACATTCCGCGCGGCTGGCAGAAAAGCCCTGCCCGCCTCGTTGAGTTCAAGCCCTCGTCCCACGCGGTCGAAAAGACGTGTCGCATGCCGCTCTTCCAGCGCAGCGATAGCAGCGCTGACCGCCGGCTGTGAGAGATGCAGCGTTTCCGCCGCTGCCCGCATGTTCAGAAGTTCCGCCACTGTCACGAAAATACGAAGCTGTTCAAGTGTCATTCAATAGATTTACCTTATTAAAAAAACCATATCAATCGATTGGATTTTTCATCCATATGACACGATCCTCTCCACATGAAACGGACAGTTCTCTTTTTACCTGCAATTCCGGGGCTCCTGCTCAGCCTGACAGTCGCCGGAAGCGCCATATTCCTCGAACAGGCGGAGCTTTTTCTGGCAGGTACCGCATGGATTGACAGTCTTGTGCTCGCCATCCTGACAGGAACCGTTCTGCGCACAATCTGGAAACCCTCGGTCATTTTTGAACGGGGCATCCATTTTTCCGCTCATATCCTGCTGGAAGCAGCCGTTGCGCTCATGGGAGCCGCCGTCAGTGTCGAAATGGTTCTGCGGGCCGGTCCGGCCCTTCTTCTTGGGATTGTGGGAACCGTTGGCATTACGATCGGGATTGGCATAATGCTGGGACACGTCTGCGGCCTGCCTTCCAAAATGGCGGTGCTGATCGCCTGCGGAAACGCCATCTGTGGCAACTCCGCCATTGCCGCAGTCGCGGCAGCCATCGACGCCGACAGTGAGGACACTGCCACTGCGGTGGCTTTCACCGCCGTACTGGGCATTCTGGTGGTCCTGCTCCTGCCTCTGGCAGCCCACATCCTGCATCTGACTCAGCCCGCCAGCGGTGTGCTTGCGGGCCTCACGGTCTACGCCGTACCTCAGGTGCTGGCTGCCGCTGGCCCGATGGGCACAGCAGCGGTACAGATTGGCACGTTGGTCAAACTGGTCCGTGTGCTGATGCTCGGGCCGGTTGTCGCAGTATCCTCCCTGATTTACGCACGGCGACGTCCCGTATGCAGCGCAAAGCCTCGTTTCTGCCTGAGTCGCTTTCTGCCACCCTTTATTCTGATCTTCATGGGACTGATGGCAGCCCGCTCGCTGGATCTGGTGTCGCACGCCCTGCTTGCGCCAATGCACACAACAAGCAGCCTTCTCACGCTCGTAGCGATGGCTGCGTTAGGACTGGGGGTTGATTTACGGAATGTGCTGGTTGCAGGGCCACGTGTGGTGACGGTAGTGACGCTCTCACTTGGAGCGCTGGCCGGAGTAGCATGTGTAATTGCGGAGATGTGCTGCCAGATATGAATAAGGTGATTTCTCGCTACGAACTAAAATATTGATTTTTATGCTTCAAAAAAAACAGAACAAAAAGCCCTTCAATACAGACATTTATTCGGAGATGCAGCCTCATAAGGGTCACATCCTGGAACCTGACGCCAGACCGATAATGTCCAACAGCCAATCAACAAAAATACGCACACGAGGAGAAAGCTGCCGGTTGCCTGAATAAAGCACCGAAAGCGGCGTTGGCACAGGCGCAAGGAGCAGAAGGATCGAGCGGCCGGATTGCCTACGCCGCCATGAAGGGCGCAGACGAGATCATGACACATTATATGGCCAAGGAACCGGAGCCTCGGCGCATCGCCGTCAGTACAGTCGCACGCGGAGCAATCCAGACCGATTTTTCAGGTGGTGCGGTCAGGGACAATCCGGATATTGCAAGACCGATTGCCGCAGTAACAGCACTGGAACGTCCGGATCTTCCAGACGATATCGGTCCGATGATCGCATCCCTGTTTTCCGAGGATAATCGCTGGATCAACGCACAGAGGATCGAAGTCTCCGGAGGGCAGGCCATCTGAATGCCTCCTTGCACGACAGCATTCATCAGGTCTGGGCGTTCCACACCATAAGACGACATTCAAATAAAAAAGCCCCGGAAACAAGTATCCGGGGCTTTTGAAAAAACCAGCAATAGCTGCGCGTATTACCGCTCGGCGAACGCCTTCTCGACCACATAAGCGCCCGGCCTGGAGTTATTGCCTTCGTCAAATCCAAGGCCTTCAAGCAGCTTTTCAGTATCCGCAAGCATTTCCGGCGAACCGCAGATCATCACGCGGTCCAGCTCCGGATCGAACGGCGGCAGGTTCAGATCAGTGAAAATTTTGCCGCTCTCGATCAGCGTCGTGATACGGTCGGTGACTTCAAAGTCCTCGCGCGTCACGGCGGGATAATAACGCAGCTTGCCCGCGATCATCTCTCCAAGGAACTCGTGCTCGGGAAGCTCGTGGCGGATGTGATTGAAGTAGGCCAGCTCGCCAGAGATGCGGACCGTGTGCGTCAGCACGACGTTTTCGTAACGCTCATAGCATTCCGGGTCCTTGATCAGGCTCATGAACGGCGCAAGGCCGGTGCCCGTGGACAGGAAGTAGAGGTTGCGGCCCGGACGCAGATTGTCGAGCAGCAGCGTGCCGACAGGCTTGCGACCGATCAGCACCGTGTCGCCCACCTTCACATGGCGCAGACGCGAGGTCAGCGGTCCGTCCGGCACGGCGATGGAGAGAAACTCCATGTGCTCTTCATAGTTCGGCGAGGCGATGGAGTAGGCGCGCAGCAGCGGCTTGCCGTCCACTTCCATGCCGATCATCGTGAACTGGCCGTTCTCGAAGCGCAGGGCCTGATCGCGTGTAGTGGTGAAGCTGAACAGGCGGTCGGTCCAGTGATGAACCGTCAGCACCTTGGCCGGGAACAGATGACCGTATTCCTTCTCCGGGGGAGCAAGATGCCACACGCCTTCCTGTCCTTCGACAGGCAGCAGACCGGAAGGAGCTTCTTCAGGGGAAACACGTGGCAGGATGTCGGACATAGGCCGGAAATCTCCGTATCGGCGGTGGTGTGCGCGTCTGGTTCCGCTCCCGACTGGGGGACCAAAACCATTCAGCCGGAAACACCGCCGGGTTGCTGACGAATTTTGGGAGGGGGTTTTAAGTGGAAGCGGCGCTTTGCACCAGAAATAATTTACAACGTCTGGATTGACCGGCCGGAAACCCTGTCATCCTCGGCCGTTTGCGAGGCGGTTCCGACGGGAGAAAACACCGTCGGAACCTGATGAACCTCAGCGCGTGATCCCGGTATGACCCACCGAATAACGACCCGGCTGCGGCCAGACAGTGAGGCCATGCGGCTCCGCGCCAACAGGAATGATGGTCATCGCGCCGGTATTCGTGTCGATGGCATAAACAACATCGTCAAAACGACCGGACAGCCACAGCAGCTTGCCGTCTTCGCTGACATTGCCCATGTCCGGGCTGCCACCACCGGGAATCGGCCATGTTTTCACGACCTGATTGGTCGCAAAATCGATGACGGACACGCTGCCTTCCTTGCTGTGACGCGGACCATGCACCTTGTGGGAGCCACGGTTCGCCACATACATGAACTTCGCATCGCGGCTCGGGTAGATGCCGTGTGTGCCGACACCGGTCGGGATGAAGCCGGTTTCCCTGAACGTATCGCCATCGACGATGAACACGCCGTCAGCATGCATGTCGGCCACGTAGAATGTCCTGCCGTTCGGAGCCGTCAGAATGTCCTGCGGCATTCCGCCTTTGGACAGCTTCAGATAGCCGATCAGCCGACGGTTGACCGTATCCACCTTGGCCAGCATGCCACCGAACTCACAGGTGAAAATGGCGTAGCGACCATCAATCGAGAATGCGGCATGGTTGATGCCACGGCACTCCGGCGCTTCCACCGAACCCTGCATCTGCATGCTGTGCGGATCGCGGAAATCGAGGCGCTTGCGGGCTTCCGCCACCACGATGGCGGACCTGCCGTCAGGCGTGAAATACATGTTGTAAGGATCATCGACCGGCACCGGAGCGCCCGGCTTGCCCGTGCGCAGGTCAATCGGTGTCAGACTGCCTTCGGTCGTACCCTCGGCATTGTTCGTCGCCCACAGCGTGCGCATGTCCCAGGACGGCACGACGTGCTGCGGGCTTTTGCCGACAGGGAAACGATCCACGACCTTCATCGTCGTGGGGTCGATGACATACACATCATTCGACCGCAGATTCGGCACATAGACGCGGGCGGGATCTTTCGCCACTTCCGGATTGAGGTTTCCGGCGCGCGCCTCGGAATAGATGTTCCTGGCGTCAATCACCGGAGGCATGCCGGGGATCGTCTGCACGGCAGAAGCCGTTGCGGCCGGAACCAGACGGGCAGCGTCAGAAGCGGCCTGAACCGGAGCAGCCTGAGTGGGAGCAGTCCCGGTCTGAGCCCATGCAGGAGCCAGCCCGGCGGCGGCACCAAGCAGCACAGCTACCGCGGCGCCTGTCAGAAATCGATTTTTCGTCATGTTTGCGTCCGTTAACCTCGGCAAGGCGTCGGACATAGCACACGACGCCACAGCGACAAGCGATCTGCATCAATTCAGTGACGTTCGTCTCCGTTGTCGTCGAATACCATTATCTCCTGCGACTTATGGACAGGACACTGGAAACGCCTCGGAAGCCGGATCAGAAGCGCCGGTCAGAGAGACTCAGATTCCATCGCAAACCGCTCCCGCATGTCCGACAACGGCCAGCGCGGCCGGGGACGAACGGCGCGGTCATCCGGCATGGGCAGTCCCAGCCGCCGGGCCTCACGACAGACCTCAAGCGCCGCCCAGCCTACCATGACGGCATTATCCGTGCAGAGACGCAGAGGCGGCGCGACAAACGGAACGCCATGTTCTGCGGCAATTCTGGTCAGCGACGCCCGTAACACCCCGTTGGCCGCGACCCCGCCCGCAGCCACCAGAGTGGTCGGCGGCGGCTCCATCATGGCGAAGGCATGCCGCACACGGTCTTCAATCACATCCGCGACCGCCTGCTGGAAGCTGGCGGACAGATCCGCCGCCACAGAGCGGGGAAGCGCCGTGTTGCCGTAAGGTTCGATCTGACGGGCCAGTGCGGTTTTCAGGCCGGAGAAAGAAAAGTCACATCCTGCCCTGCCCTTCAGCGGACGCGGAAAAGCGAAAGCGGCAGGATTTCCCTCCTTCGCCAGCGCCTCAAGCTGCGGGCCACCCGGCCAGCCAAGGCCGAGCATCTTGGCCACTTTATCGAAGGCTTCTCCCGCCGCATCGTCAATCGTGCCGCCGAGACGCCGGTAGTCTCCAACCCCCTCGACCGCCAGACACTGGCAATGACCGCCAGAGACCAGAAGCAGCAGAAACGGGAATGAAATATTTTTTTTCGAAACGCCGGGCAGCCTTGCGGAAAGCGCATGGGCTTCAATGTGGTTGACCGCGATGAACGGTTTGCCGAGCGCCATCGCCAGCCCTTTGCCGAAGTTCGCACCGACGATCAGACCACCGATCAGTCCCGGTCCGGTACTGGCCGCCACAGCCCCGAGATCATGCAGGGCGAGGCCTGAAGCTTCCACGGTTTTCCGCGCAAGATCGGGCAACAGCGCCAGATGCGCGCGGGCTGCGATCTCGGGCACCACCCCCCCGAAAGCGGCGTGCGCCTCCTGCGAAATCACCTTCTCCGCGAGCACCTCCCCCTCTGCTGAGAGAATGGCGCACGCGGTCTCATCGCATGACGATTCGATGGCGAGAATCGGTCCCATAGGATATAGGAGCTCTCCGTCGAACACGTTTCTGTCGGTCCTGTCTGGCGTCACGACACCTTTCCTTCATCCGGTGCTGGTAATAAACACGCCCAATGGTCTCCGCACAGCCATCACAAACATCCCCGTCGCCGACCCTGCAGAAAATTGCAGCCGAGGCAGCCGCTCGCCAGAAGGCAGCGCCCCCGCAACACCGGCGGCAGCTTCCGTTGCGCGTGGGCACGCGCGGTTCGCCGCTCGCACTGTGGCAGACGCGGGCGTTCCTGACACGCCTGACGCGATTCTGTCCCGTCCTGCGCGACATGAACGCCTTTCAGGAACACCTGATCAATACGACGGGTGATCAGGTTCAGAACCGCGCGCTGGCCGAAATCGGCGGCAAGGGTCTGTTCGCCAAGGAAATTCATGAAGCCCTTGTGGACGGTCGCATCGACTTCGCCGTTCACAGTCTCAAGGATCTTGAGACCACGCTGCCGCCCGGTCTGGTGCTGGCCTGCACCATGCGCCGCGAAGACGCCCGTGACGCGCTGATCCTGCGCCCCGGCTTCACGCCCGGCAACGATCCGGGTGATCCCTATTCCGCCCTGCCGGAAGGTGCGCTGATCGGATGCGCATCGGTTCGTCGTCAGGCCCAGATGCTGCATGTGCGTCCTGACCTGCGATTCGGTCTGCTGCGCGGCAATGTGCAGACCCGTCTCGACAAGCTGGCGGCGCGTCATTGCGATGCGACATTGTTGGCGCTCGCCGGTCTGCGTCGTCTCGGAATGGAAGACCGCGCTTCCATCGTGCTGGACCCGTCCGTCATGGTCCCGTCGGCCGGACAGGGAATCGTCGGTGTGACGGTTCGTGAAAGTGACGTCGAACTGCGCGAACTTCTCTCGGCCATCGAGGATTATGAAGCCCGCGCGGTTTCGACCGCCGAGCGCGCCCTGCTGGCCGAACTGGATGGGTCCTGCCGCACACCGATCGGCGGCTATGCCCGCCTGCTCTCGCCCTCGACAGGAGCCAGGAGCGAACTGCATCTCACCGGGCTGGTCGCTTCCGAAGACGGCACGTTCCTGCTGCGCCGTGATATTGTCGGTCAGGCGTCGGATGCGGAACGGATGGGCCATGAACTCGGTCGCAGCCTCCGTGCGGACAGTCCTGCGTCGATCTTTACTGACTGATTCTCCCCATGACGTCTCCGGCATGAACAGGGACACGCCCTCCCCTCGCGGCGTTCTTGTCGTGCGTCCTGAGCCGGGTCTGACTGAAACATGCGAGACGCTGACGCGGCTTGGCTGGCGCTGCTGGGGGATGGAATCGCTTGTGATTACACCCCGGGTATTGCCCGCGCAGACAGGGATTGCCGGCGTGCTGATCACCAGCAGCCAGTCGATTCACGCCCTGTCTTCTTGCGTCACTCATGATATTCCGGTTTACGCGGTGGGCGACGCCACAGCGGACCGTGTGAAAAAACTGGGCTTTCAGACGATTGTCAGCGCCAGTGGCGATGCGGCGAAACTGGCGGGGTTGGTCAGGGAACAGCTTTCTCCGTCATCCGACACGCTGCTGCTGCTCTCCGGGGAGCATCAGGGACTTCCACTCGCCGAAACACTGCGGGCCGATGGTTTCCATGTGCGTCGGAGGGTTGCCTATTCGGCAGAGCCTGCGGTGGCGTTATCGCCCGATGTGCTATCAGCCGTACGCGAAGGTCTGATTGGAACCATCATGGTATTTTCCGCTGCCAGCGCCCGCGCTTTCTGCTCGGCTGTTGCCGCTACAGATTGCGCCACCGACTCTCTCCGGGCCATTGCGATTTCGCAAAACACGATGCAGGAACTTCGTAAAGCTGGCATCCAGAACATTCTGACCGCTCGAACGCCTGATATGTCAGCCATGCTGGACAGGCTGGGGCCCGTCGTTCCCCGCTTCCCACACTGACCGGACAAACCCGTGTCCAGAAGGATGTCCTTATGACCACGCACTCCGGCACTGATGCCCGTGATACGGAACTTGCCGCCCAGTATGAGGCTTATCCCTATCCGGAACGAGATCCCCGCGAGGAAACGAAGCGGCTCCTAATTGGCAGCCCCAGCCATCTGCGTGAAATCGACTATTGGGTCTTCGGCGCCCGACGTCCCCGCTCGCACCCCCTGCGCGCCCTTTTCGCAGGATGCGGCACGGGCGATGGCGCGATCATGCTCGCCACGCAGATGGCCCGCAGCCGTCGTCCGGGCGAAATAATCTGCGTGGATCGTTCCGGGCATGCGCTGACGATCGCAAAATCACGAGCGCAAGCGCGCAACCTGACCAATATCAGTTTTATACAGGGTTCCCTGACCTCCCCTGAAACACTGCCCGGTCAGTTTGATTATATCGACTGCTGCGGTGTTCTACATCATCTGCCTGAGCCTCTGGAAACCCTGAAAGTCCTGGAAGAAGCTCTCCTTCCGGGTGGAGGGATGGGGCTGATGGTGTATGCGCCCTATGGTCGGACCGGCGTCTACATGCTTCAGGAAGCCCTTGAGCATCTTACTCCTTTTTCAGAACAACCCTCCACCCGGCTGGATATCGCGAGACGGGTCATGCGCACGCTTCCCGCAACGGCATGGCTGCGCCAGAACGGCAATTTCGGGGATCATCTGACGGGCGGCGATGCCGGGCTTTACGATCTCCTGCTCAATCCCCGCGACCG
The DNA here is from genome assembly GCF_002005445.1 of Acetobacter aceti. Lineage (NCBI taxonomy): Bacteria > Pseudomonadati > Pseudomonadota > Alphaproteobacteria > Acetobacterales > Acetobacteraceae > Acetobacter > Acetobacter aceti. The sequence continues at coordinate 925,976 of NZ_CP014692.1, read as the reverse complement.
CGCCTACACGATCGGAGCGTTTCTCGATCTGCTCACCAAGGCCGGTCTGGAACCATCCTGCCTGATGGAGCCTGCCCGCTACGACCCTTCCCTGTTTCTGCCCGACCCGAAACTGCGTGCGCGTGTCGAAACCATGTCGTGGCGTGAAAAAGCTGAAGTCGCCGAGACGCTGACTGGCAACATGGCCACTCATGTCGCCTATGTCGTGCGCAAGGGCTCACGTGCAACACCGCCCGACTGCTGTGATCCGATGGCTGTGCCTGTCATGCGGGAAATGCCGGGAGATGAACTGGCGAAGCAGATTCTTCCAAACAGCACGCTGCCCTTTTCATTCGGAACACTGGTGGTTCCTGTCCCGCTACCCTCCCAGACCCGCGGCATTCTTCCCCTGATCGACGGTGAACGGACTGTGGGAGCCATTGCGGCCATCATGCAGGAGAGAAGCCTCTCCGAGCGGAAGTTTTTCACGGTCTGGTCAGAGCTTTTTTCAAGACTGGAAAGCCTGAACCGTGTTCTGCTGCTTTCTCCCGTCTGACAACGGAGCTTTCAGCATCCGTTTATCCTGATGGGGCAATCAGGGACTCGGCGCCTTTTTTGCGAGCCCGGACCGTTCGTTCATACTGGTGTCAGGTAAACGCCTTATAAGGGACGCCGGAACAGAAAATAGGCCCGGTTTCCGCCTTTCCGGGACGGAAAAAATGGGGCTTGGCCTCTATCTGTTCCGATGATTTTTTATATTGATTGCGTAATGTTCTCTCCGTTTTTATAAAATATTTTTAATGTTTTTGACCGTTCCGTCGTAGCAGGGTGCCCCGCATGCCTGTTTCTGCATCTTTGCCGTTCTGTGAGGGACTTTTTTGTTTCAAGAGTGTGTCAGACGTCTTTCGTTTTGTCTCTCGCTAATCGACGTTCCTTACGTCCGGATAGCGACGACATGCGGACTGTTTCTTGCCTCCGGCGCGCCCGCATATGCAGAAAGTCTGAGCGAAGCCATCAGATCGGCCTGGGTCATGGACCCGTCCCGCAAATCCATTGCCACGGACGCCATATCGGCACACAAGCGCGCCGCAGCGGCACGCTCATGGTTCCCGGACGGCCCGACCGTCTCCGGCCTGTACATGGACGACCATTTCATCGGCAGCAAAGTGGGCTACACAACCTATCAGGGGCAGATCAGCGTGCCTCTCTGGTTGCCGGGACAGGGTTCAGCAACGGAAGAAGCAGCGCTCGCCGATGAAAAGGTCGCCGCGCAGCAGCAACGGGTGCAGAGACTGGCTGTCGCCGTGCATGTCCTGGATCTCGCCAGCGAAGGATCGGTGCTCAGCGCCCGTATCAGTAATCAGGAAATCGTCAGCGGCGTGCTCGGCAGGACCATGACGGACGTTGAACGCGCCCTCCACGCGGGAGAAGTCTCCAGCACCGACTACGAAGCGACAGTGACCGAAAAGGAAGACGTGGACGGCACACTGGCGGAGTCACGACAGCGACTTGAAAACGTAAAGGCCGAACTGGAAGCGCTGACCGGCACCGACACATTGCCGGATCTGTCCGGAATTGACGGACGGGGACTGGGGCCGGTCGGCTCGCAGCTCGATCCGGAGCGCGATCCACGCGTTCAACTGGCGGACACCGTCCTGAAACAGGCGCAGGCTTCCTACTCCGTCGCCAGACACTCCTACATGCCCAACCCGCAGCTTGGCGTCATTCTCAGCCGTCAGGAACAGTATGACAGCCCGTGGGACACACAGATTGGCGTCGAATTTCAGGTGCCGCTGCCAAGCGAAGCCAGAAATGTTCCCATGGTCATGAAGGAGGTTCAGGCGGTCGGTCGGGCAGAACGCGACGTCACGCAGGCCCATCGCCAAATCAGGGCCGAATATCGCCAGCTCCATAATCAGTTGACGACCTCCACCCAGATTCTCCAACATGCCCGTCAGTTACGCGTTCACTCGGACCGTCGCGCCGCAGATCTCGCCGAAGCCTGGCAGGTCGGCGAAATTCCGGTGATCGAGTATCTGCGTGCCAGACGGACTGCCCTGACAGCCGCTGAACGCTATGCCCAGGCTGACATTGTCATGCGAGCCACTATCGCCCGGATGATTCTTATGAGCGGAAACATTCCATGATCGAAACGAATAGGGTTTTCCCCCCGTCTTTTGCGTCAGTTCTGCTCAGCACCCTGCTCGTCGGGTCGGCGTTCCTGTCGCCAGCCCACGCGCTTCCGTCACTGCCGACCGTCACCATTTCTGACGACGCCCTGATCGCAGAAGACATTCACACGGCGATCGCCCACGCCGGGGCGCTGCCGCACCACATGGATGTGCCGGCCTATATCGCCGTCGACGCCCGGAAGGTGGCGCATATTCATCCTGTCGGCAGAGGACGTGTTCTGGAAGTCTCGGTTGTCGCCGGACAGATGGTGACCAAGGGCCAGCCCCTGCTCACTTATGAAAACTTCACGCTCAATGACGACACACAGCAGCGCCTGTCCGCTGAAGCCGCGCTTCAGGAAGCCCGCGCCAGACGTGAAAACGCCCGTCAGCTTTACGACCGCGCCCGCACCCTCAAGGGCGGCGCAATCTCGGTGGGGGAACTGGAACGGAGAGGAGCGGCGCTCCGTGAAGCCGATGCGCTCGTGCACGGTCGCGAAGCCGCTCTCCAGACCATGGCAGAACATATCCGGCGCTATCAGTCCAGCATGGAACATCCGAATGCCGGGCAATCAGTCGTCGTGTCGCCGATCAGCGGCATTGTCACAAGCGTCAATGTCGCAACCGGGCAGGAAATGACTGCAAGCAGCCTAGCGCCAGTGGAAATCGAGAATCTGTCCCACGTATGGATCGTCTCGCAGGTCGACGAAGACGCCGCTGGCCGTATCCGTCCTGGTGATCGCCAGTTGACGTGGCTCGCACCCGGCGAAGCCCCCCTCTCGTCGCGTATCGATGTCATCGAAGGTCATGTCGATCCGAAAACCCAGCATATTCTCGCCCGCAGCCTTGTGGAAAATCCACAACAGCAACTGCGCCCCGGCATGCTGGTAAAAACGCGTCTGTTCTCCTCCGAAAAGGTGGAAGGCATTCTGATTCCCAGCACAGCGCTCCAGACATTTTCCGGCACACCCTGCGTTTTTGTGCTGACAGCTCCCCATCGCTACACTTTGCGCATCGTCAGGACAGGCCCTTCCCTTGAAGGGCAGACCGTCATCACGGACGGGCTGAAGAGCGGTGAAACCGTGGTGACGCAAGGCAGCTTCACCCTGAAATCACAGGCCATTCTTGCTCCTTCAGCCGAGGCTAACGGCTGACTATATGAAGCTTCTCCACTGGCTGATCGAAAAGCGTCTCTTTCTTTTCTGTATCGTCGCCCTTCTGATGGGGGCCGGACTGGCGGACATCAGAAGCCTGCCGGTGGAACCGGTTCCGGATATCTCGCCGCGTCAGGTTCTGGTGTCCGTGCAGGCGCCCGGCCTGCCGACGGAGGAAGTTGAAAAACTCGTCACGTCTCCAGTGGAGAAAGCGCTGTCCGGCGTTGTGGGACTCACCGGGATGCGCTCCGTGTCACGCACGGGGGTGGCTGTTTTTTATCTTCAGTTCGACGACTCCACTGATATCTATCGCGCCCGTGAACTGGTCTCGCAGCGCCTGCCTGCCGCCCGGGACAGCGTTTCCGTCCATGGGCTGTCCATCGACATGGGGCCTATGTCCACCGGCATGGGCGAGATCCTTCATCTGGAAATTCGCGGCAGGGACCAGTCACTCGAAGACCTGAATCGCCTGATGGTCTGGAACGTCGCGCCGCGCCTGCGCCTCGTTCCCGGTGTGGTGGATGTCAACATCAACGGCGGGGCTTCCGAAACCTATGAAGTCGCTCTCAATCCCATGGCCATGCGACGCTATGGCGTTTCTGTCTCGGACGCTTTCGATGCCATTGATACCGGCAATGAAGCGGCTGGCGGCGCCTGGATCGTGCATAATGACGAACAGCACGTCATTGTCGGTCGCTCCCTGATTGACGATCTCGCGGAGCTGGGCGAAGTGCAGGTTCGCAGCGGCCCGAACGGTGAAGTCGTTCATCTGCGAGACATCGGCATCGTGCGGAAAGGCAGCCGCCCGCGTATGGGCGGCGTCACGCGTGACGGTCAGGGAGAGATTGTCAGCGCCGTCGTGCTGCTCCAGGAAGGCGCTAGCGCCCGAGCCACCCTGAGCGCCCTGAAGACCGAACTGCCGGAAATCCAGTCCTCCCTGCCCATCGGCGTCACGCTGGAGCCCTATTACGGGCGTGAGAACCTGACCGAGAAAACGGTCGATACGGTCAGGGAAAACCTGTCGCTGGGCGCCATTCTGGTTCTGATCGTCCTGCTGCTGGTGATCGGCGACTGGCGGGCCTCTCTCGTCATCATCTCTGTGATCCCCTTCTCGCTTGTCGCCGCCATGGTCGGCATGCGCCATCTGGGAATCTCGGCCAATCTGCTTTCACTCGGCGCGATCGATTTCGGAATGGTCGTCGACAGTTCTCTGGTGATTGTCGAGAACGTGCTGCACCGCCGCCGCTATGACACGCCACTCCAGACCACTATTCTGGCCACTGTGCGCTCCGTCATTCGCCCGGTCACCTTCGCCGTTCTCATCATCGCCATGGTGTATCTTCCGGTTCTGACACTTCAGGGCGTGGAAGGGAGAATGTTCACCCCGATGGCGGAAACGGTCATTCTGGCGCTGATCGCTTCCCTGGTTTACTCACTGGTCTGCATCCCGGCCCTCTCGGTTTTTCTGGGACGCGGCAAAAAGCCTGACGAACACGCACAGGACAGGCAGGAAGACCATCACACCCGCTTTATCGCGTTCATGTGGCGTCTTTTCCGGCCCGCCTCCCGCTACTGCATGACGCACACAAAACAGGTCATGGCGGTTGCAGCCGTTTTCCTGACTGTCTCCGTTTTTGTCGGCAGTCGTCTGGGTGGCGAGTTCATTCCACAGCTTCAGGAAGGCGACCTGATCGTCACCTCCACCCGCCTGCCGGGCATTTCCCTTGACGCATCGCTGAAAGCCGCACAGGCCATCGAGAGAACGCTTCGTTCCTTCCCTGATGTGCGCACGGTTATCAGTAATACCGGCACATCAGCCATCCCGACCGATCCGCAGGGTGGAGAGCAGAGCGACACCTATGTCCTGCTCAAACCCCATTCCGAATGGAAAACCGCCAGCACGCAGGAAGGGTTGGTCAAAGCCTTCAACGCGGCTTTGCAGAAAAACAATCCAGGCTCCCTGTTCAACTGGAGCCAGCCGATCCAGATGCGCATGGACGATCTGCTTTCAGGTGTGCGGTCACAGATTGCGATCGGTATTTATGGTCCCGACATGAATGTCCTGTCGCGACTGGCGGTACAGGTGGCGGACGTGGTCTCCAAAGTCCCCGGAGCCGCAGACGTTGCGCCGCAGGATGTCGGCACCATTCCCTATCTGCATATTGACGTTGATCGCACCATGACCGGACGTCTCAACACGGAAACGTCCTCGGTCATGGATGTGGTGGAAGCGCTGGGTGGTCACTTTGGTCCTCCCGTTTCCGTAGATGACGCGCTGATCCCCACCGAGGTGCGTTTTACGGAAGACGCCCGGGAAAATATCGATGATATCCGCGCCCTGCCCGTCATCACACGGGATGATCGCACCGTTGATCTCTCTCAGGTCGCCCATATTGTGCTGACCGATGGGCCACCCACGATCCGTCGCGATCAGGGGCTTCGGCGCACCATGGTGCAGACCAACGTTCGCGGGCGGGATCTGAGTTCTTTCGTCAAGGCGGCTCAGGATGCTGTGAAGAAGAACATCAAGCTCGCCCCGGGTTATCGCATGGAATGGAACGGTCAGTTCAGAAATCTTCAGACAGCCGTGGCGCGTCTTGAAATCGTGGTGCCGATCATGCTGGGGCTGATCTTCCTGCTGCTCATGATGGCGCTCGGGCAACTGGGGCTCGCTGTCCTTGTGTTCGTCAATCTGCCGTTCGCCGCAACGGGCGGTATTCTCGCTCTCTATGTTCGTGGCATGCCCTTCAGCATTTCGGCGGGCATCGGCTTTATCGCTCTGTTTGGCGTCGCCACCATGAATGGCCTCGTGCTGGTCTCCTACATTCACGATCTGAGAAAAGAGGGCTTTCTTCCTTTTGAGGCCGCTGTCGAGGCTGTTCGTGAACGCTTTCGCCCCGTCATGGCCACGGCGAGCGTCGCCTGTCTGGGCTTCTTCCCCATGGCGTTCTCCATGAGTGAAGGCGCGGAGGTTGAAAAACCGCTGGCAACCGTAGTGATCGGCGGACTTGTGTCCTGCACGATGCTGACATTGCTCGTTCTGCCGTCACTTTATGCCTGGATTTACAGAAATAAAATTTCCTGATATCGTTATTTACTATGTATATTTTAGTGTTTATTGTATAAATATTTTTTATATATCCGTATTTACATAGTTTTTAAATTAACACCATCGTAGAAAGTATCGTATTGTTCGCTTCACGTCGGACATGCTGCTGACTTCACGCCATCTCATTAAGCGGACAAGATCAGGGTTCATGCTCTTCGCGCGCGCTGGAGCGTTATCGGCAATTTATCAACCATCAACTCCCAAGGCCGCGCAGGAACTTGCGCCCGACACGGCCTTCAGCATGGCTATCTCGGAAAGCCTTCCTGATGAGGCCCCCTTTTGCGCCAGCCGCCTGGCTATGACCCCGAACGTGCTGTCGATCATGTGCTGCCAGTCATCGGTCAGGCCGGGCGCAACCAGCGTTTCCAGTAGAGCGTCCCAGACGCCTTGCCCTGCCCATCGACGGAACCGTACATACACCGAGTTCCATTTTCCGTAGCGCTCACGCATGTCCCGCCACGGGCAACCAACGCGCAGGACATAAGGCATTCCATTGAGAAACAGACGATTATCCTGAGCAGGTCGGGACCAGTGGCCGCGTTCAGGCGGCAGCAGATTGCCAGTAATCGCCCATTCTTCGTCCGTCACGTCGCCCGCATCCATAGGTCTCCGCAAAGATCAGCTTTGAATCACACCTCCAACAGACTGAAAATATCCTTTGTCATAGAACCCACGGATAAAATTTTGGAGGCCAAAGTAATTGCGCATTTGGAAAAGATAAAAAACTTCACGACGCAGAAGAAAAAATCAGAAATATGATTGTTGCGACATTTAAAAAAGAAATCTCTCTTCAGGAGGCTTCTCCACTCATCGCAACCCTGAAAGTAAAAAAATCATACAGATCGATAAGAAAAAGAAAATTTCTTATTCATCATAAAGAAAAGGCGACTCCTCCTGAAGAGCCGCCTTTCAGTCTGTTCTTCGACAATCTGAAGTCAGGGAGAAACATTCGCTCCGAGCACTTTCAGAAACTGTGCAAGCCATGCCGGATGTGCTGGCCACGCCGGAGCTGTCACCAGTTCCCCATCCGTGATGGCTTCCGTCACCGGAATATCGACATAGGTGCCACCGGCCATTTCGACTTCCGGGCGACAGGCTGGATAAGCCGAGACCTTGCGACCTTTCACAATCCCGGCCGCTGTCAGAATCTGGATGCCATGACAGATACAGGCAATAGGCCGGTCTGAAAACTCCTTGACGATATCAAGAACCCTCTGATCGAGACGCAGATATTCCGGCATCCGGCCACCCGGCACGATCAGACCGACATAATCATCCAGAACAATCTTGTCGAAGTCCGCCGTCAGTTCAAAATGATGACCGGGCTTTTCGCTGTAGGTCTGCGCCCCTTCAAAATCATGAATGGCCGTAATGATCTTGTCACCTTGCTTCTTCCCCGGTGACACGACATCGACGGTATAACCCACCATGGTCATAGCCTGGTACGGCACCATGATTTCGTAATCTTCGACATAATCACCAGCAAGCATCAGAAGTTTGATATCATCGGCCATATCATCGTTTCCTTTATCGTTCCTGAAGGCGGGGCATAAGCTCTACAAAATTGCAGGGCATGTGGCGGCTGTCGAGCTGGAACACCAGGATGTCATCCCACCCGTCTTTTGCCGCCCCCGTCGATCCTGGAAGAGCAAACAGATATGTGCCGCGCGCCACCCCAGCCAGTGCGCGTGACTGGATCGTGGAAGTACCTATCTTCTGATAGGACAGCATCCGGAACAGTTCACCAAAGCCTTCGATGCGTTTTTCCATGACACGCTCGAAGGCTTCGGGCGTGACGTCACGACCGGTGACGCCGGTGCCACCGCTTGTAATCACGACGTCAATCTGGGGATCGGCGATCCATTCTTCTAGACGTGCGACAATTCTGTCGGCATCGTCAGGTTCAATCGATCGGGCCGCCAGCACATGCCCGGCAGCCTGAAGGCGATCGACAAGAATCTGGCCAGACTTGTCCGTTTCCAGAGTGCGTGTATCGGAGACCGTCATCACGGCAATCCGGACAGACAGAAAGGGTTTTGTTGTATCAATGCGCGTCATGCGCACAGCATATCTTCAGAGAACGGCAGGGCGTCAACAACCACCCTGCCGTACCGGATCAGATGTAATGTTCCGCCAGTGGTGCGAAGCCGTTGAAACGGGTCGCGCAGTAGGTCGAAACGTAGGCGCCTGTTCCAAGAAGCTCGACACGATCGCCGGACTCGAGGGCAAGCGGCAGTTCATAGTGCGTCTTCTCGTACATGATGTCCGCACCATCACAGGTCGGACCAGCCAGAGCCACCGCCCCTGTCTGACCGCCATCACGCGGCGTGCGAATCGCGTAACGGATCGCCTCGCCTTCCGTCTCGGCAAGACCACCGAAACGGCCGATGTCAAGATAAACCCAGCGAGGACCGCCCTCCCGTCCGCGCTGGCTGACCAGCACCACTTCAGCGGAAACCACACCAGCAGCACCGACGATGAACCGACCCGGCTCGATCAGCATTTCAGGCAGAGCGTTACCGAAGTGCTTTTTCATAGCCGTCGAGATCGCCTCGCCGAAATCGTCGATGTGCGGCACATCTTCGCGGTAACGGATCGGGAAGCCGCCGCCGAGATTGACCATCCGCAGATCGAGACCAGCCTCGGACAGGTCGGATACCAGAGCCGCGACACGGCTGATCGCCATCTCATAGCTGCCGGTCTCAACCTGCTGGCTTCCCACATGGAAAGACAGGCCGTAAGGATCGAGACCGAGGTCACGCGCCTTCAGCATCAGTTCGCGGGCGCTTTCGACCGTCGTGCCGAACTTGCGGGACAGCGGCCATTCCGCGCCGTAATTGTCCACCAGAAGACGGCAATATACTTTCGAACCCGGTGCGTGCTGGGCAAGCTTGTTCAGCTCTTCCTCACAGTCAAAGACGAAAAGACGAACGCCAGCGGCATAGGCCGCCTTGATGGCGCTGACTTTTTTCACGGTATTACCAAAGGAGATATCATCCGCGTCCGCGCCTGCGTTCAGGCACATCTCGATCTCTTCCCACGAAGCGGCGTCGAAGCTGGACCCCAGCGATACCAGACGGCTGAGGATCGCATCGGCCGGATTGGCTTTCACGGCGTAATAGATGCGGGCCAGCGGAAGAGCGCGCTGCAGAGCGCGATAACGGTTTTCAACCTCATCGACATCGACGACGAGGCACGGGGTTGCGGGCTTTTTTTCCGCAAGAAACTGAGAGATTTTGGGTGTCATCGCACCTATCCCTTGCTGGCCTGCCAGATAAGGAGCCATGGCAGGCTGTGTTGCGAAACGGTCTAACGGACCAGCGACCAAGACTGAATCCCGAAGGATCCCAGTTGCCAGAACGCTTGACGTCGTTGCGTAACCTCAGTGGGCCAGTGGCACGTGCGTTGCTGCGTGAGGGGCATATGGGGCGTTTCATCCCCGAATGCAACAGATTTTTTTATTACACCGAAAAAACTGGAAAACCTCTTCTCTCTTCCTTTAAGACATTCGATAACTGTCTTTCACGAAACAGAAACCTTCACAGTAGAATCTACGGATTCAGGCAAGCCGATCCGCCCCTTCCGAGCGCCTCCTCAACTCAAGGCGCGCCCTGCGACCCGGCAAACGACGCAGGATTTCCCGCATACAGTTCGAGGTTGACGACACCTGATGAGCTCTTCCCTGTCCAATATTCCACTCGAACCCACGCTTGCAGCAACGGCGCCTTCGGGCGAAGCCGGTGAAAAAGACGCACCTGATCTTCTGACTTCCCCTTTCGCGCTGACCAGGGACGACTGGAAAGCTGTCTGCAAATCGACCGTCGCGTCCATCATCGCCGGACCAACGACACTGATTGCCGCAGGCTGCGCATTCTACGGCACACTGGCCTTGTTCCCTGCCATCAGCACCCTGATTTCCATTTACGGGCTTGCCTTTGACGTGCAGAGCGTCGCCACGCAACTGGCCTCCATACGGCAACTTCTCCCGCCCTCCGCTTTTTCGATCATCGAAAACAGGGTCAATGAACTTGTCTCGGTTCCGCACAGCTCCCTGACCATGAATCTGGTCATCTCGACATCCATCGCATTGTGGTCAGCTTCAGCAGGCATCAAATCCATTCTTTCTGCCCTCAACATTGCCTATGGAACGACCGAAACACGCAGCTTCCTTGCGTTTCAGGCATTGGCGCTCGGACTGACGCTGTCGGCGATTCTGGAGATATGCCTTGGTGTGGCGATCATGGTCGCCGTTCCCATCCTGTTTCAGCTACTGCCAGTTATCCTGCGGATTGATCCTCCTCCCGGCTCCATCGAACTGGGTGTCCGGCTGGCCGGCCTCGGGATCATGGCGATCCTGATCATCCTCGCCTACATGCTGCTCTACCGCGTCGGCCCCTGTGGTCATCATGCGAAATGGCGATGGGTCATCCCCGGCGCTGTCGCCGCGACATTCATCTGGATTCTCGCGGCTGCCGGTTTTTCCTATTATGTCGCCAACATCGCCAGCTATGGCTCGACCTACGGACCCTTGGGCGCTGTCATTGCAATCATGATGTGGTTTTTTGTCAGCGCCTGGGTCGTTCTTCTGGGAGCCGAATTCAATGCTGAACTGGAAGCACGGGCCAAATCAACCAAACGGGAGATCATGCGGGTCTGAACTGGCAGCCGGTTTACCGGTAGCCACAAACAAAAAACCGGATACGCACTGGGCATATCCGGCTTATTAGCTGCAAAGCTCAGCTCTCGCCGAAACTGTTACTCAGGAGCTTGAGCGACCTCGACAGCTTCTTCTTCAGTGAGAGGTCTGATCGCCACATGCGCGACGCCCCTGCTCAACATACCAAGCTGCGCCGCCGCTTCGTGGGACAGATCAATCACGCGACCGCGCGTGAATGGGCCACGATCATTTACTGTCACGACAATCTGCCGCCCTGTGTCTTCAGACCGCACCAGCAGCTTGCTGCCCAGCGGAGCAGAAGGGTGAGCGGCTGTCAGTTTTGAGGGATCAAACCGCTCGCCCGTAACTGTGCCCCGATGCGCGAAGCGGCCGCCATACCAGCTCGCCATGCCATGCTGAATGTGATGAGCCAGAGCCGTTGCACTGGAAGCACGTTTCGCGAGCGCTTCCCTTACCGATGCTGCCCAGCTTGTATGAGGGGAGGAAGCAGGGTCATGCGCCTGCGTGGCAGCTCTGGCTTCTGCCGCGCCGACTGTCCAGGACACAGCCAGCATTGCAAGAAATCCGAAACCTTTTTTTCCACGCCGAGAAAGCACGCGTTCACCCGATTGCTGTTGATACCCTGTTCATTAAGCCGACTTTCCAGAGAAATTCAACCCAAACCTGCAGACGAGAGCATTCGCACATACAATCACAGGTTAACGCCTCACCTCATTACAAAAATTTTTACTTACGCCGCATCAAGGTAAATAGCGCAAATTACTTCCATAAATTTTCAAACAAACAACAGAACGATGATTCTACACTATAACCTTCCGCCATACATTTTCCACAAAGGGATTACATTGCGAAACAGATCCCGCAGAAAATAACCAATAAACTCTTGGAGTCGATGAATGGTCGTGCTAACGGCGCGCAATTATGGAACGCCCTCTCATCTCCGTTCTCAACGGTCCCAACCTGAATATGCTTGGCCTCCGCCAACCAGAAGTCTATGGCAGGACAACGCTTGACGATGTCGAGCAGCTCTGCGCGCAGAACGCGGAAAGACTGGATGTCGGGATCGATTTCCGGCAGACCAACGGCGAAGGCGAGCTGATTTCCTGGGTACAGGAATGCCGGGGGCGGGCACAGGGCATCATCATCAACCCGGCTGGGTACACACATACTTCAATCGCCCTGCTCGACGCGCTGCTCGCGGTCGATCTGCCGGTTATTGAAGTCCATATCTCCAATATCCATCGTCGCGAGCCATTCCGGCACCATTCTTATGTGTCGCGCGCTGCGGTGGGCGTCATCTGTGGTCTGGGCGTACAGGGCTACGCCCTCGCCCTGCAGGCGATGACAGACATTCTTTTGAACGAGGAAACGCAATGAGCCGACTGCTCGTAGACGCAGATGCCATACGGGCACTGGCCGATATCCTGACGGACACCGGGCTGACCGAAATCGAAGTTGCCGAAAAGGACAGCCGTATCCGCGTCGTACGCGCTGCCGCCACGGTCACCGCAGCTCCGATTCAGGTGCCTGCCGCCATTACCCCGGCATCTGCAGCGGCAACGTCGCCGGGCGCGCCAGCACCGGCCGATCTGTCCAGACATCCCGGCGCCGTCAACAGTCCGATGGTCGGCATTGCCTATCTGAACCCTGATCCGTCCTCGCCGCCGTTCATCACGGAAGGCCAGACGGTGACAGCCGGCCAGACGCTGATGCTGATCGAAGCGATGAAGACCTTCAACCAGATCAAGACACCCAGATCCGGCACAGTGAAACAGATTCTCGTCACATCCAACGATCCCGTCGAATTCGGCCAGCCTCTCGTCATTATTGAATGATGTTCTCTAAAATCCTCATCGCCAATCGCGGCGAAATCGCACTGCGCGTCCTGCGGGCCTGCCGGGAAATGGGTATCCGCACGGTTGCGGTTCATTCAACCGCCGACGCGGACGCCATGCATGTGCGCCTCGCTGACGAAGCCGTCTGCATCGGACCGCCTTTGGCACGCGAATCCTACCTGAACGTGGCAGCCATCCTGTCCGCAGCCACGATCACCGGCGCCGAAGCCATCCATCCCGGTTACGGCTTCCTTTCGGAAAACGCCGATTTCGCCGAGACGGTCGAAGCGCACGGCCTTGCCTTCATCGGTCCGACCGCCGAACACATCCGCACCATGGGCGACAAGATCAGCGCCAAGACCACGATGGAAGCCCTTGGCGTTCCTCTGGTTCCAGGCTCTGATGGTGAGCTGTTCAGCATCGATGAAGCCTACGAAGTCGCCGAGCGCGTCGGCTACCCCGTGCTGATCAAAGCCGCCGCCGGTGGTGGTGGTCGCGGCATGAAGGTCGCACAGACCCGGGAAGAACTTCCCGAAGCCTGGAGCGTCGCCCGGACGGAAGCCCTCGCGGCCTTCGGTAATGACGCGGTCTATCTTGAGAAATATCTCGACAAGCCTCGCCATATCGAGCTGCAGATTCTGGGCGACACACACGGCAATGTCGTGCATTTCGGTGAGCGTGACTGCTCGCTTCAGCGCCGTCACCAGAAACTGCTGGAAGAGGCGGGCTCCCCTGCGCTTACGGCGGAAGAACGCGACGCCATTGGTGCGACGGCGACGGCTGCTCTCTGCAAGATGGGCTACCGTAACGCGGGCACACTGGAATTCCTGTATCAGGATGGACAGTTCTGCTTTATCGAGATGAACACCCGTCTACAGGTCGAACATCCGGTGACGGAGATGGTGTGTGATGTGGATCTCGTCCGCGAGCAGATCCGCATTGCTGCAGGTGAACCGCTTGGTTACAGCCAGCAGGACATCACCTTCTCCGGCCATGCCATCGAATGCCGCATCAACGCGGAAGACCCGGACACGTTCATCCCCAGCCCCGGCACGGTGACGGTCTATCACCCGCCGGGCGGACTCGGCGTGCGTATCGACAGCGCCGTTTACGCTGGCTACCGCGTGCCACCTTACTACGACAGCATGATCGCCAAGCTGATCGTCCATGCGCCGACCCGCGCCGCCGCCATCGCCCGCATGAGCCGGGCGCTGGACGAACTGGTGGTTGAGGGCGTGAGCACTGTTGTTCCCCTGCACCGCCGTATCCTCGCGGATCCGGAATTCCAGAAGGGCGACTACACGATCCACTGGCTGGAAAATTTCACAGCCCGCAAAAAATGACCTGCAAAGGCGCAGCCGGGACACTCCGCTGCGCCTTTGTCCTGACTGGCAGAATCAGGAAAATCCAACCGCTTCTCCGTCCGGGTCATTCCCGGACTTTTTGCCGTTCCGGTTGCTTCATCGCAATCATTTGACTAAGCACGCCGCCAACGACGCCTGACCGCCATTTTGCCAGATCGCCGTTTTGATGGACTCCTTCGCGAAAGACTCGACTTCGATGAGCCAGACCAGCCTGTTGCCTGTAAAGCGCGCCCTTCTCTCCGTCTCCGACAAGACCGGATTGATCGAACTGGGTCGCGCCCTTGTCGCTCAGGGAGCAGAGATCCTGTCCACCGGCGGTTCCGCGAAAGCCCTGCGTGATGCCGGCCTTCCCGTCGTCGAAGTCTCCGATCACACCGGCTTTCCGGAAATCCTCGACGGTCGCGTCAAGACACTGGTTCCGCAGATTCACGGTGGCATCCTCGGACGACGTGACCTACCTGCTCATGTCGCCCAGATGGCAGAATACAAGATCGCGCCGATCGATCTGGTCGCCGTCAATCTTTACCCTTTTGAGGCAACCGTCGCGTCCGGCGCGTCCGGCGACGACTGCATCGAGAACATCGACATCGGTGGTCCTGCCCTGATCCGTGCCGCCGCCAAGAATCACGGTCATGTCGCCGTGCTGACCAGCCCGGACCAGTATGCCGCCATCATTGCGGCGCTTCAGGCTGGCGGCACAACGCTGGAAGCCCGCCGCGCACTGGCTGGCGCTGCCTATGCCCGCACCTCGGCTTACGACTCTGCCATTGCCACATGGTTCGCCAGAGAGCGCAACGAGACCTTCCCTGAGCGTTTCACCCTGTCGGGCATGCGTCAGGAAGTCCTGCGTTACGGCGAGAATCCACATCAGCAGGCCGCTTTCTATACCGACGGCACCAACCGCCCAGGCGTCGCCACGGCACGTCAGGTGCAGGGCAAGTCCCTGTCCTACAACAATCTCAACGACACGGACGCTGCCTTCGAAGCCGTCGCCGAGTTCAGGGAACCGGCTGTCGTCATCGTCAAGCACGCCAACCCATGCGGCGTTGCGACGGCAGACAGCTTCAGCGCCGCATGGGACAGCGCCCTGCGCTGCGACCCGGTTTCGGCCTTTGGCGGTATCGTGGCCCTGAACGGCACACTTGACGAAGAGACGGCAAAAAAGATTGCCACCATCTTTACCGAAGTCATTGTTGCTCCTGACGCAACCGAAGCGGCGCAGGCAGTCCTCGCCAGCAAGAAGAACCTTCGTCTGCTGCTGACCGGCGCTCTGCCCACCCCCACTGAAGGCGGCGTGATCGTCCGTTCCGTGGCAGGCGGCTTCCTCGCCCAGACGCGCGACAACGGCCGGATCGAAGAAAGCGCCCTGAAGGTTGTGACGAAGCGTGCGCCGACCGCCGAGGAAATGCGTGACCTCATTTTCGCCTTCCGCGTCGCCAAGCACGTCAAGTCAAACGCCATTGTCTACGCCAAGGACGGCGCGACCGTCGGTGTTGGTGCGGGCCAGATGAGCCGGGTGGATTCCGCCCGTATCGCTGTCAGCAAGAGCCTTGAAGCCGCAAAAGCTCTTGGCCAGTCCGAGCCACTGACCCGTGGCAGCGTGGCGGCGTCGGACGCCTTCTTCCCGTTCGCAGACGGGCTGGAGACCATTGTGGCCGCCGGCGCCACCGCCGTGATCCAGCCGGGTGGCTCCATCCGTGATGACGAAGTCATCGCCGCCGCCGACAAGGCCGGCATCGCCATGGTGCTGACCGGTATGCGTCATTTCAGGCACTGATCCGCACACGAAAAGGCTTGTCCGGATCCGTCACTCGTGGCGATATCCGGACTGCCTTATGTTTTGCGCTCTTCCGGCCTGTTCGCTCCTTGGCTAACGGCCAGTGAACGATTGGACCAGTCATGCGCCACCTGTTTCGCCTTGCTGTCATCGCTGCCGTTTCTGCCGCGGCGCTCAGCGCTTCTCCCGTTCTCGCAGCCTCATCATCAGCCGGCAGCGGACCAGTTTCCGTCTATGACCTGTCAGTGCTCCCCGCCTTCAGTGGAACGGTGGCGCAGTATATCCCCTCGGCTGGGGGCGGAGTAACCGGTCTGCTTCTCTCTGACGGCACACAGGTGCTTGTTTCACAGGATCTGTCCTGGGACCTCCCCAAGATCGTCAAACAGGGTGAAAAAATTACCGGCACTGGACTGAAAGGGAAAACGCTTCCCATCATCCACGCCTTCTCGCTTAACGGCCCCCGTGGCAGCCGTTCAGAAGATGTCGGCATCACCCTGCCTCAGCATTCGCCTGAAATGATCACCGGACCAGACATCGTGGTGCATGGCGAGGTCGCCTGCCCGCTCTATAGCATTCAGGGCGTGCTGATCGGAGCCATTCTGAAGGATCACACGGTCGTCCGCGTACCGATCCGCGACGCTTCAAAGATTTCGGCCTGGCTGGCGCCGGGCGCCACGCTGTATGCAGCAGGACCGGGCGCTACGGGCGTTTATGGAACAGCCCTGAATGCACATCAGATCGGACCTGATGCGCAGCAACTGATTTCGGTCACTGCCGATGATCTGCCGCCCGCAGGGCCACCTCCGGGTTCAGCAGGCTATGACGTGATCAAGTCCGCAGAGACACACTGACGACCAAAACGCCCTGCTCCTGCCCACAGGGAATGGGCGGCACACTATCAAAGCAGGCATTCAGAACAGCCTGTAATCTCGATCCGACTACAGGCCGTCCTTCTTTCTGACGGACATGGCGCGAAAGAAACATCCGCACACTCTGTCAGTGTCATTCTTCATGACACTGCACCACGGACAATGGCGCGGAACAGCATCTCCGCCTCTGCCTGCAAATCTGCTGCTGGCAGGACAGAAGCCTGCTTTCTGGCCCACTCGAATTCTGCTTCAATCAGTGAGTCGAGAATCAGAACAGATGGTCCCAAAGCATTTTCCTCCGCCTTCATCTTGAGGGCCAGCAGGCGTACGATCTCCCGCTTTTCTCCAACAGTCAGTCCGCCTCCGGCACAGAGTTTCTGAAAATTCATGGGTGGGACAATTCCCGGTCGCGTCCGTATCCACCGGATCGCCATTGCAGGTCGCAGGGCATAAAACAGTCTTTTATAATGAGTAACGCCCGTCTTCGCGTAGGCTATCTCCGCAAGATGTTTCTGCTGGCTTCCCAGACGCAGATAATGATGCAGATAGGCTGTCGAATCACCCGTCCTCCGCCCTAACTTCACGAGTTGGTCAGCCGCATCGCTCCATCGGTAATGAACAGGACTGGAAAGCCATTCGACAAGCACCGGGTTAGGCTTGAGAAGCAGGTTCAGCGCCTTGCGGATATCCCAGCCATTGATATCCCATATCTCGGTGACAGGCTGTTCTATGACATCCCGCCCCGGTGTGAGGGAAAGATACCAGCCTTCCTCATGCACATAGACGAACCGCACATCATAATCGCTGTCGGGAGAGGGAAAGCCCCAGGCCCGACTACCGCTCTCGACAGCGAAGAGGATACGGACAGCATGCTCCCTCTCGATCCCGGACAGCTTCAGGTCGATTTCTTTACGGATGACAGGATCGAGGTGAGGAAGACTGTCGAGCAGCATGGACGCACTTCTACAAAAGACAAGGCAGATACAGACCTCTGCCGATCTTTTTAATCTGTAATCCTCAACAGCGCCTTATTGAGAGCAAGAAGATTGCACTACTCAGCAAAAAAATCTGAAAGTACAAAGAAGTTTTTGGTGAAGCTTTTTCCAGAAAGCTTCATGGAATGCCGCCTCATGAGAAGGACGGCAGCTTGAGCTTTTACTCTTCCAAATAACGCGGAAGCAATCTCGCAAAAACTTTCCGGGACACTACCTGCGCACAAACGTCCAGTACATCGGCTGGCGGCCTGCCCGGATCGCCTTCGCCTCATAACGCGTCGGTGGCCAGCCTTCCGGACGCTCAAGCGCCGGTGGCGCTGTCTCGAAGAAATCCTGCTTGCCCATGACTTCTTCAACCCAGGCCTGATAGGTCGGATCATCACTCGCCACACGCCAGATCGCACCCGGCTTCAGCGCACGCGCGACAAACGGCAGATTACCGGGATGGACGAAGCGACGCTTGGCATGACGCTTTTTCGGCCAGGGGTCGGGGAACATCAGAAACATCCGGTCAAGCGAGGCTTCCGGCAGATGTTGCAACAGCAGGCGCGCATCATCATTCCACAGACGCAGAAACGGCGGCACCGGCGAGGTTGCTTCCTCCCGTGACGGAAACAGTGGCGCAAGAAGCGAGCAGAGACCGTTCTCGAACACTTCCGAGGCAATGTAACCAACGGAAGGATGCATCGCGATCTGGGAGAGAACATGCTCTCCCCCACCGAAACCGACCTCCAGCCAGACCTGCTCAGGCCGGGTATCGAAGGCTGCTTTCGGATCGGAGGCTTTATCTTCCGGAAACCTTATCCGGGGCAGCGCCTCATCCATCAGACGTTGCTGCCGGTCGCGCAGAGGGTGACCCCGCTGGCGACCATAAAGACGTTGAGCCGGCGGCTTCAGAGTGACAGCGGCTTTCTCGTCACTCTCATGCGGAGCAACCGCGCCACTCTCTTCACCCACCACACTCATCGTCCTGCTTTCAGCGGTTGAAAGCGTTACGCAGCGCGTCAACGAGGTCCGTGCGCTCCCAGGGGAACGTGTCACGGGCTTCGTCAGGCGTCCGACCGAAGTGACCGTATGCAGACGTCTCGGTGTAGATCGGGCGGTTCAGACGCAGATGCTGACGGATACCGCGCGGGGAGAGGTTCATCACCTCGCGCAGGACCTTCACCAGCTTGGCCTCGTCCACGTCATTGCCTGTGCCGTCGAAGTCGACATAGACCGAAAGCGGGTGTGACACGCCGATGGCGTAGGACAGCTGAAGCGTGCAGCGGTCGGCAAGACCGGCGGCCACGACGTTCTTCGCCAGATAGCGGGCTGCGTACGCTGCGGACCGGTCAACCTTTGTGGGGTCCTTGCCGGAGAACGCGCCGCCGCCATGAGGGGCCGCGCCGCCGTACGTGTCGACGATGATCTTGCGGCCTGTCAGACCGGCGTCGCCGTCCGGACCACCGATCACGAAGATACCGGTCGGGTTGACGTAGAATTCCTTGTCAGCCGGCATCCAGCCTTCCGGCAGCACGTCCTTGACGATGGCGCGCAGCTCGTTGCGGATGATATTCTGGTCCATGCCGTCGTCATGCTGTGTCGAGATGACAACAGACGTGGCTTCGACGGGCTTGCCGTTCACGTAGCGCAGGGTTACCTGGCTCTTGGCGTCCGGCTGGAGGCCAGCGGCACGCGGATCGCCAGCGCGACGCAGATCGCGCATCGTCTTGAGGATCTTGTGGGAGTAATACAGCGGCGCTGGCATCAGCGTCTCGGTCTCGTTGGTCGCGAAGCCGAACATGATGCCCTGATCGCCGGCGCCCTCGTCCTTCTCGCCCGCGCTATCGACGCCGACAGCGATGTCGGCGGACTGCGCATGCAGGTAGTTGCTGATTTCAGCATTCTTCCAGGAAAAGCCAGCCTGATCGTAACCAATGTCACGGATGGCTTCACGAGCCGCTTCGATCAGGCCTTCCGACGTGATGGACGACGGACCACGGACTTCACCGGCAAGAACGACGCGGTTGGTTGTCACCAGCGTCTCGCAGGCGACGCGCGCTTCCGGGTCTGCTGTCAGGTAAGCATCCAGAACCGTATCGCTGATCCGGTCCGCCACTTTGTCGGGATGGCCTTCGGACACCGATTCCGAGGTAAACAGGAAATCGCCTTGCTTGAGCATGATTGTGCCGACTGCCTCGCTATAGGGTGAAAGTTTCGCGTTTTGCGAAGATCTCGGTATTGAGAGTTCTGTCGTTTGGCGGATGACGGCGGCGGGGTCAAGTTGCAAGACCTGATATCCGCTATCAGCAGAACTCGTATCTTGCTGGCTCAGGAAAGACCGAGTACGTCTTCCATACTGTAAAGACCTGCTATTTTGCCTCTAACCCATTCAGCGGCCTGCACCGCGCCATCCGCAAAAACACGACGGTCGAAAGCGCGATGGCCAAGGGTGATCTGCTCGGTGGCGGACGTGAACAGCAGTTCGTGCTCACCGACGATCTGTCCCCCACGCAATGCAGCAAAGCCGATTTCACCCGTCTTGCGAGCGCCGCACTGACCTTCCCGCACAGGCGCACGCACATCGGACAGCTTGACGTCCCGGCCCTGCGCCACGGCCTCCCCAATCGCCAGAGCCGTACCGGATGGCGCATCGACCTTCTGGCGGTGATGCATCTCGACAATTTCCGCGTCGAACCGTTCCGCCGACAGCGCCATCCCCATCTCGCGGGCCAGCCTGAGCATCAGCGTCACACCTGCCGAGAAATTCGCCGCCTGCACCACAGCAATGGTCTGCGCGGCGTCATCCACCGCCCGCTGCTCAGACTCCGACAGTCCGGTCGTTCCCAGTATCCATGCAACACCAGCGCCCTTCAACGCTCTGGCATGATCGGCCACGGATGAGACGTGAGTGAAATCGATTACGACGTCAGAAATTTCCGCAAGCTGTGTCATATCCGTGCAGAGCGTGATCGAACCCTCTCTGGTGAGATCAGCCAGACTCAAGGCAGCCGCTTCCGGGTCGCGGCAGGTGCCGCCAACAACCACACAGCCAGCTTCAAGAGTACTTTTTAACAGCCCCTGCCCCATCCGTCCTGAAAGGCCCGCAATCCCGACACGCAAGGGAGTGTAAGTCATCACCGCACCACACTTCAGTTGTTGCCCATCGTGCCACTCAACCGTTTTCCGGCCAGGTCACCATCGACTGTTTCCGGCATTTTCCCTACGCCGTCTGGAGTCCCAATTCAATGGATCGCCCAATAGCGGGAGCAGTCAGAGATAGGGGGACAACAGGCGCATCGCGGCATCCCGCAATTTGACAGGGAGAGTGCGTTCATCAAGATCGTGGTGCGTGAGTCGCCCGCGCCGATGGCTGGATATGAAGTCGTCAATCTGCTCCGCAAAGCCAGTCCTGTAACTTTCCACGTTGATTTCAAAATTGAGCCGCAGGCTTCTGGTGTCAAAATTCGAGCTTCCGACAAACGCCCACTCCCGATCCACCACCATCAGCTTGGCATGATTGAAGGGAGGACCGCTCAGCCACACACGGCAGCCGGCGTCAAGCAGCGGGTGAATGTCTGCCCGACACGCCCAGTCGATGACACGATGATTGCTGCGACCGGGAATGACGACCTCAACCTGCACGCCACGCAGCGCGGCCAGCGCCAGTTCGGCCTGAATCCGTGTGCCGGGAAGGAAATAGGGTGTCATCAGCCGGACACTCCGCCGCGCCAGTGTGATGGCCTGCAAAACCGTGTATTCGATCTTTTCAAGATCCGTATCCGGCCCGGCTGTCACCACGCGGAGCAGGTCGGTCCCTTCTTCCGCAAGCGGTGGAAACCAGGTTCTTCCGGCCAGTTCCTCGCCACAGGTAAAGGACCAGTCCCAGGCAAAAGCTTCGGCCAGTTGCCTGACCACCGGCCCGCGCACACGGAAATGCATATCGCCGACACGGTTTGCAATGTCGGTCGCAGCGCAGTTTTCGTCACCGATATTCAGGCCGCCGATAAAGCCCGTCATACCGTCCGCCACCAGAATTTTGCGATGATTCCGGAGATTTATGAACGGCATACGCCACGGCAGAACCGAATGCAGGAACCGCCTGCAGGGCACGCCGGCCTCATTCAACGCCTTCGCAGCCCGACACATGAAATACCCTGCGCCAATACCATCGAGCAGGACACGAACGGCGACACCGCGTCGATGAGCATCGGTCAAGGCTGCGACAAATATTTTTCCAGTCTGATCATGCCTGAAAATATAGGATGACAGCATGATGCTGCGTTCGGCCTGCCTGATCGCCTCCAGCATCGCCGGGTAGGCATTGTCTCCGTCAATCAGGATATCGAGGCGATTCCCTCCGAGCAGCGGACGTCCGGTTATCCGACCGACCATTCGGGAAAGAGGCTTGAATGTTCCTTCTCCGCTCCGGCTCCAGCGAACCGCCGAATCTGAGTCGCCTTCCTGTGGATTGCGGGCTTTCACCAGTTTTCGCGCCAGACGGTGAACGCGATTGATGCCGAAGAAAAGGTAGAGGCAAACCCCGACAAACGGCATGACGCAGACCGTTCCGATCCATCCGATCGCTGCGGAAGTATCCCGTTTTGTCAGGAGAATATGGCCGGCCGCCACCATGACGACAGCACAATGACTGACCAGAAACCCATCCAGCAGAAGCGTTGAAGCCGTCGGCAGGATCTTCGCCCCCTTCCCTATCCGTTCAGGACGTTCTTTAGCTTACTGGACGGGACTGCGGACAGCGCCAAAGAGAGGCCTACATGACGCGACAACCGGAACGTGGCCGGACTGCCTGGCGAAACGGTGTTCAGGCGGAGAGCATTGCCGAACAGGCTCTCACAACGCACGGCTGGCAGATTCTTCTACGGCGGGCACGGACACCTCTGGGAGAGATTGATCTTGTCGCCCTCAAGGAAGGACAACTGAGTTTTATCGAGGTCAAGAAGAGGGCAACCTACGCACACGCGGCGGAATGTCTCAGCGCCCGGCAGCGCGGCCGGATTATGAAGGCTGCGGAGTTCCTCCTCGCCATCCATCCCGAATGGGCATACGACACCATCGTGTTTGATGTCATTCTGGTGGATGAAACCGGCATTCCCAGAAGAATTCGTAACGCCTTCTGGCAGAATTGAAGGCAGATGGAAGAGATTCAGACATAGAAAAAGCCACCCGACACTGTCAGGTGGCTTACAGCCTCACACTCCGGAAGAAAAATATCAGGTGCGATTACGCATGTGTGCAGCGTGCGACGCCTTCTTCACCACGTGAAAAGACACGAGATGAACCATCGGGTGAGCCGACTGCGCACGGGATGCCAGAACTGTGCGACTGCGTGAGGCGACCGCGGCATGACGTGCGGAAACATGATGCACGATGGGATGATAAACAGGCACAGCCGTGAGAGACTCGAGGGTCAACTTGCTGGCTTCATAATCGGAGATGATACGCTCGGCGTGAGCAGATTTGACATTGGCGACCATAACAACTGCAGAAATACCTGCCGTGATAATCGTCAGCTTCCGCAGTATCGTCCTGATCATTGTCATCCCCGGATTTCGTTTCTCCATGCGAGTATACGTCATTACGCCATACCCACAACCCGCTGAATCTCTCTAATTCGAGTAAATTACTATTTCATTTCTATCGTTCACGAAATATACTCTTCAAAAAGAACAAACAGAAAACAAAAACCTGCAACATCGTGGCGAAACGATATTGCAGGCCGGAAAACCTCACGCCGTGGCGGAGGCGATTCCGTTTTCCCTGAGCAGCGTCTGCAACTCGCCGGACTGGGCCATTTCCATGATGATATCGCAGCCGCCGATGAACTCGCCCTTGACATAAAGCTGCGGAATGGTGGGCCAGTCAGAGAAAATCTTGATGCCTTCGCGCATTTCAGGATCAGCCAGAACATTCTCGGCCCTGAACGGCACGCCAAGGTGGTTCAGCACCTGCACGACGCGGGCGGAAAAACCGCACTGCGGGAAATCCGGTGTACCCTTCATGAACAGCATGACGGGGTTTTCTTCAACGAGCGCCTGAATGCGCTGACCGACAGGTGTCGACATATCTGCTTACTCCAGTTTCCGGCAGGTCCCACAGCGATTGCGAAGACCACCCGGCTTCATTCAGAAATCGGGGACAGTCAGGGGGCTGACGTCTTGAGTGCAAGCGCGTGCAGCGTCCCGCCCATATGTCCTTCCAGCGCATTATAGACCAGCTTGTGCTGTTTCACGCGAGGCAATCCGCGAAAGGCTTCACTGACGACAGTACAGGCGTAATGATCGCCGTCGCCCGCCAGATCGTCGATGCTCACTTTTGCGTCAGGGAACGCCTTGTGGATGTAGGCTTCGATATCCGCCGCACTCATGGCCATGGCCGTTACTCCTTTTAAGGCCGGGAAACTACCCGGCCCGAAACATCATCTTCAGCGATCCATCAGGGCCGGGAAGAATGCGGCATGAGCCACATTCATACGCGCCGCGGACACCCTCGCCCCACTGGGAAGAACCAGAGAGTCGCCACCGATGGAAGCCGCCACGCTGACCGAAACACCAGCGTTTTCCGCGGCAGCAAGGAACGCCTTGCCGTCGCCCTCAACAGCAACCAGATAGCGGGCCTGATCCTCACCGAACCAGAATGCTTCCGGACGCATGCCGGACTGCGGCGGCTCAAGCGTGCAGCCATTGCCGGTCGCCATGACCATCTCGGCGGCGGCGATCAGAATACCGCCATCCGAGACGTCGTGACAGGCTTTCACCACGCCCGATGCAATCTGCTCACGCACGAAATCGCCATTGCGACGCTCGGCGGCCAGATCGACATCAGGCGCATCGCCCGTTTCGCGGCCAAGGATTTCCCGCAGCCAGAGCGACTGGCCGAGATGCCCCTTCGTTTCACCCACGAGGATCAGCGTGCCGTTCTCGGGCATACCGAGACCGACGTTCTTCGTGACATCATCCAGCACACCCAGACCGCCGAGCGCCGGGGTCGGCAGAATGGCTGACGTGGTGCCGTCCGGATTGCGGGTCTCGTTGTAAAGCGAGACGTT
Organism: Acetobacter aceti; assembly: GCF_002005445.1. Lineage (NCBI taxonomy): Bacteria > Pseudomonadati > Pseudomonadota > Alphaproteobacteria > Acetobacterales > Acetobacteraceae > Acetobacter > Acetobacter aceti. The sequence goes on along the minus strand of NZ_CP014692.1, from coordinate 900,994 downwards.
GCCACTCACGATCGGGAAGTCGAGCGCACGGCAGGCTTCACCGATGCCTTCGATAGCGCCGACAAACTGCGCCATGATCTCGGGCTTCTCGGGATTGCCGAAGTTCAGGTTGTCCGTCACGGCCAGCGGACGCGCGCCGGTCGCCGTGATGTTGCGCCATGCCTCGGCCACCGCCTGGGCGCCACCCTTCTTCGGGTTGGCGCGGCAGTAGCGCGGCGTGCAGTCCGTGGTCAGCGCCAGACCGATGGACGTATCCTCGATCTTGACGATGGCCGCATCCGCACCACCCGGGCGACGCACGGTCTGACCGCCGACCGTGCTGTCATACTGGTTCCAGATCCATGCACGCGAGGCGACGTCCGGACAGCCGACCAGACGGATGAGCGTCTGCTCCAGACCGAGCGGATCATGGATGTCACCAACCGGCTCCGGCGCAGGCAGAGGCGCGGTCGGACGATCATAGATCGGCGCCTGCTCCGCCAGCGGGTCCAGCGGAATCTCGGCTTCGACCTGCCCTTTGTGGCGCACGACGATGTTGCCGGTGTCGGTCAGATGACCGATGACCGCGAAATCCAGTTCCCACTTCTCGAAGATCGCACGGGCGACTTCGGTGCGTTCCGGCTTGATGACGATGAGCATGCGCTCCTGACTCTCGGAGAGCATCATCTCATAGGCCGTCATGTTCGGCTCGCGCTGCGGAACGGCGTCGAGGTCAAGGTCGATGCCGACACCGCCCTTGCCCGCCATTTCGACGGACGAGGACGTCAGGCCGGCAGCGCCCATGTCCTGAATGGCCACGATCGCGTCGGTCGCCATCAGTTCAAGGCATGCCTCGATCAGCAGCTTCTCGACGAACGGGTCGCCAACCTGCACGGTCGGACGCTTGGCCAGCGCGTTCTCGTCGAATTCGGCGGAGGACATGGTCGCACCGTGGATGCCGTCGCGGCCGGTCTTGGAGCCGACATACACCACCGGATTGCCAACACCCGCCGCAGCCGACAGGAAAATCCTGTCCTGACGGGCGACGCCGACCGTCATGGCGTTGACCAGCGGGTTGCCGTCATAGGCCGGGTGGAAGTTCACCTCGCCGCCGACTGTCGGCACGCCGACGCAGTTGCCGTAGCCGCCGATACCACGCACGACACCGTCCACGATCTGACGTGTGCGGGGTGTTTCCGGCGAACCGAAACGCAGGGCGTTCAGGTTGGCGACCGGACGCGCGCCCATCGTGAACACGTCACGCAGGATGCCGCCGACGCCCGTCGCCGCGCCCTGATAGGGCTCGATGAAGGACGGATGGTTGTGGCTCTCCATCTTGAAGATGGCGGCCAGTCCCTGCCCGATATCGACCACACCGGCGTTCTCGCCCGGACCGTGGATGACCCACGGCGCCGTGGTCGGCAGGGTCCGCAGCCACTTGCGGGAGGATTTATAGGAGCAATGCTCGGACCACATGACCGAGAACACACCCAGTTCCGTGAAACTCGGCGTACGGCCCATGATGGCGAGGACGCGATCATATTCCTCAGCCGACAGGCCGAATTCGCGGGCCAGATCGGCGTTGACCGCTTTCTGCTTGCTGCTCATCGGACCAGCGCCTCCACCAGACTGTCGAACAGGGGCTTGCCGTCTTCTCCACCCATCAGCGGATCAACCAGATCTTCCGGATGCGGCATCATGCCGCAGATACGGGAATTCGCGCTCAGGATACCGGCGATGGCGTCGAGGCTGCCGTTCGGATTGCTCTCGCGGTCAGCCGCGTCCACCGTACCGTTCGGCGCGGAGTAGCGGAACGCCACGCGGTCCTCGCCCTGAAGCGCCTTCAGCGTCTCGGGGTCCGCGACATAGTTACCGTCACCATGAGCGAGCGGCGTACGGAACACATCGCCCTTCTTCCAGCGGCGCGTGAACGGCGTCCCGGCGTTCTCGACGCGGAGATGGCAGTCCTGCGACAGGAAGCGCAGGCCAGCATTCTTCAGCAACGCCCCCGGCAGCAGACCGGTTTCCGTCAGGATCTGGAAGCCATTGCAGACGCCTAGGATGTGGCCACCTTTTTCAGCGAACGCACGGATTTCCCGCATGATCGGTGAATGAGCGGCCATCGCACCACAGCGAAGGTAATCGCCATAGCTGAATCCGCCAGGCAGAACGACGAGATCAAGCTCGGGAAGCTCGGTGTCCCGGTGCCAGAGGATTTTCGGAGCCTGACCGGTCACCGCCTTCAGGGCGATGGCCATGTCGCGCTCCCGGTTGGTCCCCGGAAAAACGACGATACCGGCTTTCATTTCTTCTGTTCCGCAGGCTTGGAGGGGGTAGCGCAGGGGTAGGAATCATGCAGCGCGGCGAAGACGCCTTCACCAACAGGTTTCTGCAGAACATCCTTATGCGCTTTCAGCCACGTGATGACCTTGCCCCGCATGGCGGCGCTTGTTTCATCGGCTGGAACACAGAAACCGGCAGGAGCGTTCGGGTCGCCCTCATTGCGGTCATTGATTTTTGAAAGAGCGCCAGCATCCGCCAGACCGGAGATGTAGGCGTCACACACGGACGCACCGGCAGGACGGGTGCAGATGCGACCGAAGTTTCCTGCCGTCATTGGGGAGATGCGCTGCGCCATGGCAGAATCCGCTGCAAACAGTCCAGACGTGAGCAGCAGAGCGGACGAAAAAACGGAAAAGCGGCTCATTTCACCACCTCTACAGCAAAATCCTCGATGACTTCATTGGCGAGAAGCTGCTTCGCCATCTCGGTGGCGCGCGCTTCAACTGCCGCCGCATCGGAACCATCGACATCCAGTTCGATCACCTTGCCGACCCGGACTTCCTTCACTTCCGGAAATTCCAGAACATGAAGGGCGTGGCCAATGGCCTTCCCCTGCGGGTCAAGCACACCCTCTTTCAGAGAAACAGTCACGCGAACCTTCATATCGCCCTCCGGCCTTCCGGCCTTACTCTTTCAAACACACCCTGAACGGCGTGTTCACTGCATTGTTTCAGAACCTTTGAGATCGCCATTTCCGGCCTCGGGCAGAATGCCGAGACGACGGGCGACTTCCTGATAGGCTTCTTCGACCTGCCCCATATCCCGACGGAAACGGTCCTTGTCGAGCTTCTCGTTTGTCTTGGAGTCCCACAGACGACAGTTATCGGGAGAAATCTCATCCGCAAGGATGATGCGCATCTCCTCGCCTTCCCAGAGACGCCCGAACTCCAGCTTGAAATCGACCAGTGAAATCCCGACGCCGGCGAACAGCCCCATCAGGAAATCATTCACACGCAGCGACATGGCGACCATGTCATCCAGATCATGCGGGTTGGCCCAGCCGAACGCCGTGATATGCTCCTCAGCCACCATCGGGTCACCGAGAGCATCGTTTTTGTAATAATACTCGACGATCGAACGCGGCAGACGCGTGCCTTCCGGAATACCAAGACGCTTGGCGATACTGCCTGCGGCGATGTTCCGGATCACGATCTCCAGCGGAATGATCTCCACCTCACGGATCAGCTGCTCCCGCATGTTGATCCGGCGGATGAAGTGTGTGGGGATACCGATCTCCTGCAACCGCAGCATGATGTATTCGCTGATACGATTGTTCAGGACACCCTTGCCGGTGATGATACCATGTTTCGCGCCATTTCCTGCCGTGGCGTCGTCCTTGAAATACTGCACGAGGGTTCCGGGTTCCGGCCCTTCAAACAGGATCTTGGCTTTACCTTCATACAACTGGCGGCGGCGGGCCATGGTCGTTCTTGCTCACTCTCGGCTAGCGGGAAGATTAAAACAGACCAACCCGCAGTTTTCCGGCCCAACACAGGCCTCCTGCGGCTGCCTCTTAGCAGCCTTCGAAGCGAGATGATACTGCCGGGTTGGAGAAACGCACGTGGGTAACGCCGCGCTGAAAGAACGCTTCGGCATTAAACATACATATTAGATACATGTTATTTTCTGCAAAAAACCGGCAAAAAAGCGCTTAATCCGCTCAAAAAGCCGAAAAACCGGTTCGATCGTCCAGAGTGATGGATCGTATGACCCTGCATGGCACACCCGCCGCGATGACGTTGGAAGGAATATCCTTCGTCACAACACTTCCTGATCCGATAATGCTGTTATCGCCGATCGTGACGCCGGGATTGATATGAACTCCGGCCCCGATCCAGGCGCGGTTTCCAATCTTCACAGGTCGGGCGCAACAGGCCCCGGCGACGCGTTCATCGGGATCAATGGCATGATTGGCCGTATAAATACCGACCCGAGGGCCAAACAGCACGCTGTCGCCGATGGCTACCGTCGCGGCATCAAGAATGATGCAGTCGAAGTTGGCGTAGAATTTTTCACCGACGGAAATATTGAAGCCAAACTCGCACCGGAAACGGGGTTCGAAATGGGCTCCATTGCCCACGTGATGCAGAAGGGTCCGCAGGAGCTGCTCACGCTCCGCCTGCGGACGACCGAAACTGTCGTCGTAACGGTCAGAGAGATGGACGGCCCGCGCCCGGGCTTCAACCAGTTCGGGCGTCAGATCGTTGTAACAGAAACCCGTCAGCATGTGCCGACGCTGCGCGATCAGATCCATCTGCGACCGTCCACATTACGCTTTATAAAAAATTGAAACCGTCTTTCCGGAAAGACGGTTTCAGGACCAGTCAGGCCTGCGGACCGGCCTCACCGAAGATCAGCTTGTAGCGTTCATCGACGGCTTTCAGGTGCGAGCGGCTGTCCATGGCGGTGTCCAGCACTTCCGGGGCAATCCGGCCGGCGATTTCCGGATCAGCATCCAGATTCTCGCGGAAAGTCCTGAATCCCGGCTTGCCGAGCTTGGTCCATGTCTCCATCGCGCAACGCTGTACGATGCGGTAGGCGTCCTCACGCAGCACACCGGCGCGGGCCAGAGCCAGCAGCACTTCGCCGGAATGCACGACACCGCCGAGGCTTTCGATGTTGGCGGCCATCTGGTCCGGATAAACCAGCAGCTTGTCCATCATGCCCGCCAGACGGGCCAGCGCGAAATCGAGGCCGATTGTCGCATCCGGGCAGATGTTACGCTCGACCGAGGAGTGGCTGATGTCGCGCTCGTGCCACAACGCCACATTCTCAAGTGCCGGAATGACAGCGGCACGCACCAGACGGGCCAGACCCGTGAGATTTTCGGACAGGACCGGATTCCGCTTGTGCGGCATCGCGGAAGAGCCCTTCTGACCCTTGTGGAAGAACTCTTCCGCCTCCCGCACTTCCGAACGCTGGAGATGACGCACTTCCGTCGCCAGACGCTCGATACCGCTGGCGATGACGCCCAGTGCACAGAAATAGGCAGCATGACGGTCGCGGGGAATGACCTGTGTGGAAACCGGCTCCGCCTTCAGACCAAGCTTCTCTGCGACATAGGCTTCGACACGTGGATCAAGATGCGCGAACGTGCCGACAGCGCCCGATATGGCGCAGGTGGCGATCTCGGCACGAGCCGTTTCCAGACGCGTCCTGTTGCGCTCGAATTCGGCGTAATGGCCTGCCATCTTGAGACCGAACGAGGTCGGTTCGGCGTGGATGCCATGGCTGCGGCCAATGGTCAGCGTGTATTTGTGCTCGAAAGCCTGCTTCTTCAGCGCTGCCAGAACCGTATCGAGGTCGGTGAGCAGAAGGTCGGTCGCCTGCGTCAGCTGGACCGAAAGGCAGGTATCGAGCACGTCGGAAGACGTCATGCCGAGATGCACGAAACGACTGTCCGGACCGATCTTTTCCGCGAGCCATGTCAGGAAGGCGATCACATCGTGACGGGTCTCGGCCTCGATGGCGTCGATGCGGTCAAGGTCGGCCTGCGAGAACGCGGCCATCGCGGCGTCGCCCTTCTCGCGGATAGTGCGGGCGGATTCCTTGGGGATCTCGCCCAGTTCAGCCATAGCCTCGCACGCCAGCGCCTCGATTTCGAACCAGATCCGGTAGCGGTTTTCGGGGGCCCAGATAGCCAGCATTGCGGGTCGTGTGTAGCGAGGCACCATGGGCGCGTTTCCTCTTTCTGCTCAAAATCCGGCTGCTACGAGCCTCATCACCGCGACCATTGGGGAGCATCGGAACGTCATGAAGCGCTCTCGCGCCCTGACAGAACGGCTATTCCCCTTATGGTCTTTTGAGCGTCCTAGAACATTTCGGCTGGCGACGGAATGGCCTGAGCCGTTCTATCCGGGTTTTCTGCCGTTTTGAGGTGCTCTATCAGGCCACGTTTTATAAAAACGGTCCAGAACTGGCGTCCTTGGCTCCAGAAATGCTTGTAATTAAAGGAGCGTAAAGGACGTCCGCCTCTTACGCTCCTCCCTCCCGGCAGCCTGTTTTCTACAGATCGAAACGCGCGCTCAGCGTCACAGTGCGGGGCGCGCCGGGAAACAGATTCCGGCTCCCCCTGCTCAGCCAGTAACGAACATTGCCAATATTCTCGACCGCCGCCCGAAACACCATCGGATGCCCCCCGACATTCACAGCATACGAGGCCCCCACATTCCCCACGATGTAGGATGGAAGGCGGATTGTGTTGGCGGCGTCAAGCCAGTTCCGTGAGACAAAATTGAAACCGGCGTTCACGCTGAGCCCCTTGACCGGGCGTATCCGGTAATCGGCATTGAAAGCAGCCTGAAAAGGCGCAACCGCTTCCAGTTTGTGGCCTGTATAGCCGACAGCGGCCTTCACATATCGGGCGTCCAGATAAGCAAGGCTGCCATTGACGTTCAGATCCCGCGTCAGGAGCCACGAGGCCGATGCTTCCACACCCTGATAACGGGACTTGCCGTCCTGAACATAATAATTCTGGGCATTCGTATAGGCGGCGCCTGTATCCATACGGAACACGGCGAGCGTGCCACTGAAGGTTTTACGCTGCACCTTGATACCGGCTTCGTACTGATCGCTTCGTATCGGGCCGAACACCTGCATGTAGTTCACATTGCTTGACCCCGCCTGCCCTCCAGCCTGCATGGCCTGCACCCAACTGAAATAGGCATTGATTTCCGGCGTAATCTTGTAGCTCAGGGAGACGATGGGCGTAACCGGATTGTTACGATGAGCTGCTGTCCTGCTCCCTGTTGTCGAATAATCGTTCTCAAGATAATCCGTGTAACGGGCTCCGGCCATCAACGACCATTTTCCATAACTGAACGTATCACTCCAGAATGGCGAGACCTGCTGGTAATCAATGTAGCGATATATGCGGGGACTGAAATGCGTTGCGCTGGTGATGATTGGTCTCCCATCATGGATATTGCCGTATTCGAGGGGACCATTGGCGCCAGAGTTGGCATCCGCATCGAACATCTGCCTTAACCAGGTGATCCCGGCGATGACATCATGATGTATCGGTCCGGTCGTGAAATGTCCCTGTGTGATGGCATCGACCTGATGATAGGTCAGGACGCGCATCATCTCGAAAGCCCGGCTGTAATAATTCCCGTTCGGGTTTGTAAAAGTCACCTGGTTGGACGGAAACTGCTCATCGAGATGTGTGTAGCCATAGGTCAGCGCCGCAGACCAGTTTTTTGCAAACTCCCAGTCGAATCCCGTACTGAACCGCTTCATGTCATTCGTCTTCCAGGAATCTTTCGCACCGAAGACAGAGCGTCCGCTGATGGTCTTGATGGCGTCCACACCATTTGCAGACGCGATCGTGTTGACCATTCCTTTCTGGAGAGTATTCAGGTAAAAACTGTTGAAGTGCCAATGCAGTTTATCAGTAATACGCACGTCTGTAGTGAAAGAGGTTGAAAGATTTCTCACAAAACTGGCGTTGTACTGGTTCCCGACCTCACTTGCGAAAGAAAGGCGTGTCTGGATACGATGGGCAGAATCAAGAGAACCGCCGACATCCAGCATCTGCCGGAAAACCGCATCTGAACGGTAGCCCGCTTCCAGCGTGACTTTCCTGTTTTCCACCGGGGCTTTCAGACGGTAATCCAGAACGCCACCCGGCGATCCGAAACCATACATGAAAGCGGATGCTCCCTTGAAAACCTGAATGGTGTCAAAATTCGCAACAGGCAGGTCGATATACCAGTAAGGGATCGCCATCCCGTCGATTTTGTAACCGTTGGTCCAGTCGAGATTGAGCCCGCGCACGCGGACACTTGAGCCTGACGCCGTGGAGGTTCCGTTGGAATTGGCCTGAACACCGGGTTCATAGCGCATGACATCATTGATGTCGGATGCCTGCATTGCTTCAATCTTGGCGGCTGAAATGGAACTGACCGAAAAAGGCGTGTCAAATTCAGATCTGTTTCCAAGCGCACCCAGAGGGACATGCCGGGCAAGACGGGGAGCATTCCGGACTGTTCTTACCGTAATGGCTTCCGATCCTCCCGTAACATGCTTTGGAGTTATGGTATGTTTTTCAACAGCCTCAGGTGCTGCTGCCTGCGGGTGGAGCTTACGCGGCGCATGACCCACTGAAGCATGTGGTGTTGCGGCATGCGCTGCAGAAATACCGGATAGCGAGGCGATCAGAAAGGAACGCAACCCAATGTGGGCCATAAAAACTATCTCCGAAAAACGATGACTGGCAGGATGTGTTTTTGAATATTACTTTATATTATCTGCCACATCGTTCTTCACGCTCAACGAGCGCCCTTACGCGGGGAATAAGCTCGCTGCCATAGGTCAGGGCGTCTGAAAGCGGATCAAAGCCACGGATCAGAAAAGTCTCGATGCCGATCCTGTAATAACGGAGCAGGCTTTCCGCGACCTGATCCGCAGTCCCTACCAGCGATGTGGAGTTCCACCGACCACCAGTCGCCTGAGCGACACCCGTCCATAGCCGTTCATCATGGCGGTTGCTTCTGGCTGCAATTTTCTGAAGACGTCTTGATCCTTCATTCGTCGGCAGATTTTCAGACGTAGGCTTCCGACCTGCACGGTCAAGACCGATCCCTGTCGGTCCTTTCTCTTCTTCCTGCCGCTTTTCAAGAAGCGCCTGAATGGACGCAGCCCGCTCCCACGCCAGTTCTTCCGTTTTTTCTATGATTGGACGGAAAGAAACGGAAAACCTGATCTGCCTGCCATGTCGGGCAGCCGCATCCTTTACCCGCCCGACCAGTTCACCTGCCTCCTTGAGAGGTTCACCCCACAAGGCATAGCCGTCAGCATATTTGCCCGTGACAGCAATGGCTTCTTCAGATGCCCCACCAAAATAGATCGGGATGCCGGCAGTTCTGACCGGCCTTACATCCGAATGCGCGCCTCTGACCTGATAATACTCGCCATGATGGTCAAAAGGTGCGCTCTCCTGCCATTCCTGACGAACGATCCGGATATATTCAGCAGCGCGACTGTATCGCTCCGCTTTCGTCAGATGATCGCCGTCCGCCTGCAATTCCCTGTCATTTCCACCCGTAATGACGTGCATGGCGATACGCCCGCCGGTCAATTGGTCCAGCGTTGCAAACTGACGGGCGGCAAGAGTAGGCGCCGCGAAACCGGGACGATGGGCTATCAGCAATCCCAGACGTTCCGTTGCCGATGCCGCATGCTGTGCGACCAGCAGACTGTCGGGAGAGGTCGAATGGAACGCGATCAGGGCACGATCAAAACCACCCCGTTCCTGTATAAGGGCGCTGCTGGCAATATACTCGGGATCTACAACAGGCCCATTTGGACCAACGACCTCCGTCTGCTCCTGAGCGCTGACATAACCAATAAATTCGACAGACATTATCCGATGATCCTGAGAGAGATACGCTTCCCAAGAATGAATTGGATCATGGGGAAAATCACATCAGAAATACTCAAATAAAATATAATGGAATATCATATTTGTTAACTTACAACAATTTACAATAAATTATTTTATTTATAAATAGTTATATTTACATAACATAGAAATTTTCGATAAAAAATCACAATAAACAAAAATTTTTATTTATAAAATTTTCCAATTTCAGTCCGTTGATTTCGGGATAGCAGTTACGCTTTCCACCATCTATCTCCGCATTCCCTGTGGCGCTAAAGACTGCGGAAACAGAAAATCAGGAGCTTCAATGAGCGCTACATGGGGCGATTTTCAGGCTGTCATTCAGCTTTCAGCCGGTCTCAATGTCGCCATACTGAGCTTTGTCGATATCAGCCTTCCCGCCATCAAGGAGCGTCGTCGCGTTTTCGCCAAGGCGCGTCAGGAACTCGATATCCACCGCAAGAATCCCCATAAACGGACGGCGGAAGAGAAGTCCAGTCATGCCGACGCCGTGGGCGAAGTTGACCGCATGCTGTTCGATCTGTGGCGGGAAACATCCGCCTTTGAGGCCATTGAAGATTCCCTGATGAAATCGACCGGTGTTTTCGGAATTTTTGGCGCGATCCTCGGGCTTGGGCTGCTGTGGTATTCAGCCGTGCATTATGACGCCGAGATGCCACTTCTGGGCGAAATCCTCACCATGCTCTCATTCCTCTCGCTCGCAGGCGCATTTCTGATCAATTTCTTCACCGCCTCAAAAGCCTCCACCTACGCCAAGCGGTGCAACGAATTGCGGAATCACATGCGCACCTCTCTATGAGCAGCGGACACGAAATCGCACCCGGTTTAACAGACCAGATGATCGCTCATGCCTATGCCCTGAACGCCGTCCGCAACGCATGTCCGCTCTGGCGCAGAACACGACGCGCCTTTCTCATCATGGGATAAAACAGCAGGAAACCATGCAGCGCGCCGCGCGCGCAGGTATAGCTGACCATATTCCCCGCCTGCGTGAGGCGCCGGGCATAAAGCGCCCCCTCATCCCTGAGCGGATCACACTCTGCTGTCACGATCCATGCGGGAGGTAGCCCGGACAGGTCTTTCTGTAATGCCGGAGCAAAGTCAGGATTGAGCAGATCATCCTCCGACGCGGCATACTGACTCCCGTACCATTCCATCATGGCTTTCGTGAGGAAATAGCCCTGAGCGAATTTCTCACGAGACGGCGTTTCCTCGCGTCCAAGCGTGGCCGGATAATAGAGCGCCTGCATGACGGGAGCCGGAAGTGACGGGTTTGCGCCATTCCGATGGACCTGTCTTACTTTCTGGCACAGAACGGCCGCCAATGTTCCGCCCGCACTATCTCCCGCGACTGCAACCGAACCACCCCATCGCCAGGCTTCCGCCGCCAGCCAGTTGAAAGCTGCCCAAACATCTTCGACCGCCGCTGGAAATTTACGCTCGGGCGCAAGACTGTAATCGAAAGACAGAACAGCAGCGCCGGACGCACGCGCCAGACGGCAACAGATCCCGTGATGGGAGTTGAGCCCGCAATGCACAAAGCCGCCACCATGGAGGAACAGAACAACGCCCCTTACCTTTCCGTAAGGAAGATAGAATCGCGCCGGTCTCAGTTCCGCAGCGCCCGGCACACGCAGATCAATGACCCGTTTCAAGGGAAGCGCGGACAGACGCATGGGAAATGACGGGCGATTTGTGAGACGCCTTATATAGGCAAGCGACGCAGCTGATACCGTATGAGGAATGACCGGGGCTGCCTGCGAAGCCTTGAGAGTCTGCCGGTGTTTGCGACGTTTCTGACTGGCGGCATCAAGTCCCCGCAGCAGAAGACGTGATGTCAGGTCCGGTCTGTCCCTGACGGAATAACCGGCAGAACTTCTGACAGAAAGACGTTTCTTGAGCATTTCAATCTTCAGCATGACCTCAACAGGCTGTGGCTTACATCAGAATATGTCCAGTCCGTATCTTGACGGAACAGTCCTGCGCGCGCAGGGTCCGCGCCTGCCAGACGGTCGGGCGATCGCTGTTGCCTTTCAGGTGATGGAGGAAAGTCCGGGCTCCACGGGAGAACGGTGCCGGCTAACGGCCGGCGAGGGTGACCTCAGGGAAAGTGCCACAGAAAACAAACCACCTCCCGGGCCTGCTCGCAGGCTGGAGGCAAGGGTGAAACGGTGCGGTAAGAGCGCACCGCGCTTCCGGTAACGGCGGCGGCAGGGCAAACCCCACCGGGAGCAAGACCGAATAGGGACGGTAGGCAGCCTGACTGCCAAAGGTTCTCCCGCCTTCCGTCCGGGTTGGTCGCGCGAGGCGTGTTGCAAGACACGTCCCAGAGGAATGATCGTCACGGTCTCTTCGGAGAACGGACAGAACCCGGCTTACAGACCGTCTGGCACACTCCCCACTCCCTGTGACCCACAAAAGAAACGAGATTCTTCTTTCGAAGGATCAGCCCTCCGGCAGATCTCAAACGGGTCGGAATTTTTAATATAGCGATAAGAAATTCCTAAAAGAACATAACGAGAACATCCATCCTTGTTAACGGATACCTGCATTCTGGAAACCTTTTAGGAACGAAGTAAGACCTATTTGTCTTTTTTCGCAGTTTTCTGCCAATTTTTATTACAGATTCATTTGACGTCCCATAAAATCCCATGGTATCCCAGAATCAACCAAACGGTCCCAATGAGCTCGGGCCGTAACCCTGCGCATGAAGGATTTCTCACCCGGTGAGCGTGTTTCTCGGCACACACCAGAATCGAATCGACGCCAAGGGGCGCGTTTCGATTCCAGCCGGGTTTCGCACGGTCCTGCGCAATCAGACGGTGGAAGGAGAGGCTCTGATGGTTCTGCGCCCCTCCCATACCCAGCCCTGCATTGAAGCGTGGCCATCTGCCGCTTTTGCTTCTCTGGCGCAGCCGCTCGACAGACTCGACATGTTTTCAGACGAACATGACGACCTCGCAGCGGCGCTATACGCCGACGCCTATCCGATGGATTCTGATCGTGAAGGCCGGATCATCATTCCCGATTTCCTGAGAGAACATGCCGGTCTTTCCGACAGCGTGGCTTTCATGGGACTCGGGCGCATCTTCCAGATATGGGAGCCTCAGGCCGCGGAACAGCGCCGGGCTGAAGCGCGGCTCCGTTCCCGCCGCGTCACCCTGCCGGGCAATCGCAACGGCGAGACGGGAGGGGTGGCATGAACGCGATGAACTCCCCCGTTACCGCCCCTCCGGATTACGATCCCGGCCATGTCCCGGTCATGCGGACCGAGGTCGTTGAGATTCTCGCTCCCCGAGAGGGCGAGGTCTATGTGGACGGCACCTTTGGCGGTGGCGGATACACAAATGCCGTTCTGTCAGCCGCAAACTGTGTGGTCTGGGGCATCGACCGCGATCCCGACGCCATTACGCGCGGCGAAGCGCTTGCCCGCGTGTGGGGAGAAAACCCGGATGGCGCGCCGCGCCTGCGGATGCTGCACGGTGGTTTCGGCACAATGCAGGATATGCTGCGTGCGGCCGGGGCAGATCATGTCGATGGCGTCATGCTTGATCTTGGCGTCTCTTCCTTTCAGATCGACGAGGCCGAGCGCGGCTTCTCCTTCCGGCACGATGGTCCTCTGGACATGCGGATGGGAAAAGCCGGTCGTTCAGCAGCGGATATCGTGAACAAGGCGTCCGAAGCCGAACTGGCCGACATCTTCCATTATTATGGAGAGGAGCGACATGCGCGCCGCGTGGCGCGCACTGTCGTGGAAGCCCGTAAAAGCGCTGAACTGACCACAACCCTTCAGTTGGCTGAAGTCATCCGCTCCGTCGTGCCGTCTGACAAATCCGGCATCGACGCCGCGACACGCAGTTTTCAGGGGCTGCGGATCGCGGTCAATGACGAGCTCGGGGAAATCGAACGCGGACTGGAACAGGCGCTCGCCCTTCTCTCTCCGGGTGGCCGACTGGTCGTGGTCTCTTTCCACTCTCTGGAAGACCGTATTGTGAAACGTGTCATGGCGGCGGCGGCGGGTCAGGAACCCGGCCTGTCGCGCCATGACCCGCGCTCCATGAGTCGCGGACAGAAAGCCGTGTCGTTCAACCTCATGTTCCGCAAGGCGATGAAGCCTTCAGACGAGGAATGTCGGCGCAACCCACGGGCACGAAGCGCCAGGCTCCGCGCCCTTATCCGGCTGGGATCGTCAGATGATGGCGCCGGTTCAGAAACCTTGCATGCGAAGCCTATGGCGAATGTCGGCGCTGGCTCCGTGAAATCTTCCGACAGAGGAACAGTCTGATGTTCAGGCCCTTTACTTTCTTCTGCGCGCTGCTGGCCGGTTCGTCGGGAATGTACCTCTACACCAAGAAACATCAGACGACCGTTCTGGATCAGCAGATTTCAAGAATTGTTGGCGATACGCAGCATATCCGTCAGCAGACGGCCGTGCTGCAGACGCAGTGGGCGCTCCTCAACCAGCCTGACCGCCTGAACCACCTCGCCGCCCGTTTTGACTCCAGTCTGAAACCGATGGAGCCGAAGCAGTTCGTCCGCATGAGCGACCTCAGGCAGCATCTGCCATCCGTCGAGAGCGTTCATGATGCGGTCGTAGCCCGCGCCGATGCGCCTGTTGCACCGACCGCGCCATCAGAATCCCGTAGCGTCGCGCCGGTCGCCATGGCAGCCAACAGTGCTCCGGAACATGACCACGTTCGGGATACCGTCGTGAAACCGGCGCCGTCGGTCGTTGCGGAAACTTCCGTCAGGAAAGCACCTGTTGTTCTGGCCAAGGCCGACACACCTGCTCTTCCAACCCACGCGCATGACGCGCGCATGACGGACGCCCACACGACGACCGAACTGCGCAGGCTGACGGGTGAGAGCCCGAAACCCCAGACGCTGGCCCTGTCTGACGCCCCACAGGCTGGTGCGCACAAAAGCCAGCATCATGCAGCCTCCACTGCCTCGACATCGACCGATGCGCTGGCTCTGGCGCTGGGTGAAAAATCCGAGACAGCGACGGTTCACCACGCCGCAGCCCATACAGTTGTCGCCGACAGCGGTGTGACACGCCATGTCGCCACGCATGAGGCGACAGACCTGACCGACACAACGCACGCAACACATCATGCCGCGACGACACGTGTGGCTCTCGGTGACGCACAGCGCCACTCTCCGGCATTTTCCTCGCCTGTAACTACTGTTGCGGCATGGCGTCCGGCAGCGGCTCCGCGCTATGTGGAGGCCCGCGCAACCTATAGCGGGTCATTGCTTGGACGATCGGCGATCGGAGGGGGACTGCCCCCGCCGATGCCTGTTTCAAACTAAGGCCACAGTTTATTGTTCTAAATGTCTCGTGCCGGCCTGACCGGCACAGACTCTTTTTCAGCTCTTCATTCCGGCACACGTTTTTTCACATGTTTCCGGGCCCTCGAGGATACGCCGCCCCTCATGCCTCGCCAGTCGCCACCACCTGATTCTTCCGCATCAGATCACGAACATCCTCCACAGGATGTCCGGGTCACGAGCGCAGATCTGCGTGAACGGGCGCATCTGGAGCGGATGCATGTCCGGCTACTCGGAGTCGCAGCAGGATTCTGTCTGCTGTTCGGCACGGTGGCGCTCAAAGCCACCTTCGCCACAATCATCTCTCCCATGGCGCCGGAAGCGCGGCAGTTGCGTCCACAGGTGCCGGACATTCCCAAGATCGACCCCAAAAGCACTCTGACCAGCACGCTGAGCATGCCGCAGGTCAGACGCGCCATGATTGTTGACCGCAACAACCAGGTGCTGGCCGTCTCGCTGCCGGTCGCCCAGCTTTACGCCAATCCCCGTGAACTGATCGACCCGCAGGACGTCGCGAAGAAACTCAAATCCGTTCTGCCGCAGATGGATGAGGAGGAGACGGTCAGACGTCTCTCGATGGCGAAACAGTTCGTTTATCTGGCGCGCAACATCACGTTGCAGCAGGAACTGGCGATCAACAATTTCGGCATTCCCGGTATTTACTTCGAAGCCGGTGAGCGCCGCCATTACCCGCAGGGACAGGTAGCCGCCCAGATCCTCGGCAGCGTGGATATTGACGATCACGGGATTGCCGGCGTCGAGCGTTATTTCGACAAACGTCTGATCAGCGACAAGACTCCCCTGAAGACCTCGCTCGACGTGCGCGTTCAGGGCGTGGCGCGTGAGGAACTCGCCGCCGCCATGCAGACGTTCGAGGCCATCGGAGCCTGCGCCATCGTCATGGACGTCAACAGCGGCGAAATCATCGCCATGGTCAGCCTGCCAGATTACGACGCCAACGATTTCGCCCACGCGCCCGGCGACGCCCGTTTCAACCGCGCCGTGACGGGCATGTACGAGCCCGGCTCCACCTTCAAGCTCCAGACTGCCGCCATGGCGCTCCAGTTGGGCGTCGCCCACATCTGGGACCGCTTCTCCTCCATCCCCATTCATATCGGCCGGTTCACCATCGCCGACATGAAGACCGATCATTTCGCTCCCTGGCTCTCCCTGCCGGAAGTCATGGCGTTCTCGTCCAACCCCGCCGCCGCCCATATCGCGCTGGATGTCGGGGCGCAGAGACAGCAGGACTGGCTCAGGGGGATGGGCTTCTTCGCGCCGGTTCCGGTCGAACTGCCGGAAGCCGGTCACCCGATCATCCCCGCGCGCCGGAACTGGGGCATTTCAACCGTGATGACCGTCGGGTTCGGCCATGGCGTGGCTGAACCGCCGCTCGCCATCGTGCGCGGCACGGCGGCGACGGTGAATGGCGGCATTCTGATCAAGCCGACCCTTCTGGCGCGTGACGAGGACGCCAACGCCCAGAGCACGCCTGACATGGCGTCCGGCCCGTCCATTTCAGGCGGACCGGATACCCGGAATGCGCTTTCAGAGGCGTCCGTGGACGGAACCGAGACCGAGACCGTCGACAAACCGGTTGTCCCGGAAGGACAGCGGGTCTTTTCTCCCGAAATTTCCGCGACGCTTCGCAAAATCCTGCGTCTGGACGTCAAGTTCGGCACAGGCAAGACCGCGGAAGTGCCGGGCTATTTTGTCGGCGGTAAAACCGGCACCGCCGAGAAGATCGGTCCGCATGGCGGCTACCTCAAGCATGTGAACATTGCAGCTTTCACCAGCATTTTTCCCATGAACGCACCGCATTATGCCGTCTATGTCATGCTGGACAGTCCCAAAGGCACAACCGCGACGCATGGCTGGACGACAGCCGCATGGAACGCGGCCCCTACGGTTGCCAGGATCATCTCCCGCATTGGTCCGATGCTGGAGGTCTTCCCTGACACGGCTCACGAACCCGAGATTGACGCGGCGCTCTCCATTCCCATGCGACCTTCTCCGCCAAGAGGTGTAAGACCGCTCGGCCCCGGCAATGATCCCGGTGATCCAAGACGTGCCGCCGATGAAAAACAGGCTGACGAAGCCGGGAAAAAGAAGTCGCTGAAAGCCGACGATGCGAACACCATGAAACACGCGGCGAACAGACAGAACAGTCCTCAGCAGGAAGGCGGACAGGGATAGATCATGAAACTTTCTTCTCTTCTCTCCCAGTCCGGTCTGGCTTCTGCTCAACCCGCAGCCAGTGACCCCGAGATTACGTCCATTACAGCAGACAGCCGGCAGGTTCAGCCCGGTTCCCTGTTTGTGGCGCTTCCGGGTACGCAGGAAGACGGCAGCATCTATATTCCCGACGCGCTGGCTGCTGGCGCCTCCGCCATTCTCGTGCCGGACAGTGGGCAGGCTGTAGACGGTCAGGTGCCCACGGCTGTCACGAAGACGCCGCGCCGGTCACTCGCCATTCTGGCCGCGACCCTCGCCGGTCCGCAGCCGGAGCATATCGTCGCCGTCACCGGCACGAACGGGAAAACCAGCACCGTCGATTTCCTGCGTCAGATCTGGCAGGGCATGGGCCGCAGTTCCGCGAGCTTCGGGACGCTGGGGCTGATCTCTCCGGTTGAGCTGCCTTTCCCTATCCCCTCCCTCACCACGCCGGACCCTGTGACGCTGGCCAGGGCGCTGGCCGCACTTCGCGAACGCGGCGTGACGGATGTGGCGATGGAAGCGTCCTCCCACGGTCTGGACCAGCGCCGTCTGGACGGGGTGAAGATCGCCGCTGCCGGCTTCACCAATCTCACCCGCGATCATCTTGATTATCACGGCTCTCTGGAAGC
Organism: Acetobacter aceti; assembly: GCF_002005445.1. NCBI lineage: Bacteria > Pseudomonadati > Pseudomonadota > Alphaproteobacteria > Acetobacterales > Acetobacteraceae > Acetobacter > Acetobacter aceti. The sequence goes on along the minus strand of NZ_CP014692.1, from coordinate 883,093 downwards.
CTATCGCACGGCCAAGCTGCGCCTGTTCGACACACTTCTCCCCGGCGGCGGTCTTGCGGCGGCCAATGCCGACATGGATGAAGACACGCTCGACGCCCTGCGCGATATCCAGCGCCGTCGTGACCTTGATCTGCGACTGGTGGGACGCAAGGGCAACACGATCCGTCTTGTGGCGCACAAGGCGTTACCGAACGGGCATCAGCTTCTGCGACTTGAGATCGGTAGGAAGGAAAGGGACGTAACCTTACCTCTGCCGGGACGCTTTCAGGTGGATAACGCCCTGCTCGCCGTCGCTCTGGCGGGACCGGACAGAGCCGATATGGAAGAAGCCCTGACCCTGCTGCCAACACTGCGCGGCGTGCGGGGACGCATGGAACAGGCCGTCATGCTGTCCAACGGGGCATCCGTGTATGTCGATTACGCCCACACCCCCGATGCGCTGGCGCGGGCGCTGGACAGCCTGCGCCCTCACGTCAAAGGTCGCCTGCTGATCCTGTTCGGAGCAGGAGGCGATCGTGACAAGGGCAAGAGGCCGCTGATGGCGCAGGAAGCCACACAGCGGGCGGATGTGGTGTTCGTCACGGACGACAATCCACGCAGCGAGGACGCAGCCGACATCCGGCGCGATATTCTGGCCGGAGCCCCCAAGGAAGTCATCGAAATCCCGGATCGCAGAAAAGCCATTGGCGAGGCGCTGCATCAGCTTCAGCCGGGTGACGTGCTGCTGGTCGCAGGCAAGGGTCACGAGCAGGGCCAGATCATCGGCAATGTCGTGCAACCGTTCGACGATGTGAGCGTCGTGAAAGATCTGGCGGCAGGACTGTGAGCATTCTCTGGACAGGCGAGGAACTGGCTGCCGCAACCCAAGGGCGCTTCACTGGGGGACGCTTCGGCTCTGGAGATGGTCGCGCCATCACGGCTTCCGGTGTGTCGATCGACACCCGCACCCTTGAGACGGGCGACCTGTTCATCGCCCTGCTGGGAGAGAATTCGGACGGCCATACTCACGTCGCGCTGGCGCTGGACAAGGGTGCGGCGGCGGTTCTTGTGCATCGCACGGACGAGCTGGAAGGTGTCGATCCCGCTGACCCGCGTCTGCTGATTGTCGGCGACACCATGGTCGGGCTGTGGGATCTGGCCCGCGCGGCGCGCGCCCGCTTCACAGGCGATGTCGTCGCCGTGACGGGAAGCGTCGGGAAAACCACGACCAAGGAAATGCTGCGGGTGGCGCTCGGCGCACTGGGCAAGACCCATGCGTCCGCCGCGTCCTACAACAATCACTGGGGCGTGCCTCTCACACTGGCCCGCCTGCCGCGCGACGCCGTGTTCTGCGTCAGTGAAATCGGCATGAACCATCCCGGCGAGATCGCTCCACTGGCGGAACTGGTACGGCCCGATGTGGCTGTCATTTCCACGATCGGCTCGGCGCATCTTGGGCATATGGGCAGTCTGGAAGCCATCGCACAGGAAAAGGCGTCGATCATCACGGCTCTCCCACGCGGCGGCATCGCCATCGTGCCTGATGATGCGGAAGGTCAGCCGATCTTTACTGACGTCGCGCAGGCTTCTGGCGTCATTCTCTGGCAGTCCGGTTTTACCGGGACCAGCACAGCGCGCATCACTGACCTTGAGCTTTCCGGTGACGGCAGCCGGTTTGTCGCCCATGTGGCGGGGACAGCCGTGCCCGTCGACATCCGCGCGCCCGGCGAACATCTCGCCCGCAATGCGCTGTCCACTCTGGCGGTCGTCGCGGCCCTGCATGGCGGCGGCCCGGAGCTCAGCCGGGCGGCTGTGGCTCTCGCAGGTTTCACCCCCGGCACGGGACGTGGCGCGGCGTCTCCCATCCTCGACGGTGAGGCTCTCCTGCTGGATGAGAGCTACAACGCTTCCGTCCTGTCGATCAGAGCCGCCCTTGGCGTGCTCGCCCTTCTGCCGGCAAAACGCCGCGTTGCCGTGTTGGGAGACATCCGCGAACTGGGTGACTTCGCGCACGAGGAACATCTCTCCCTTGAGCCTGCGGTCAGCGCCGCGGCCGATCTTGTATTCTGTTGTGGACCGCACATGAAAGACCTGTTTGACGCCCTGCCCTCTTCCCGTCGGGGAAGCTGGGAGGAGACCTCCACGGCGCTTGCGCCGCTCGTGCGGGCGACCCTGCAACCCGGTGACGCCGTGCTGGTCAAGGGCAGCTTTGGCAGCCGGATGAAAACTGTGGTGGATGCGCTGAAAGCGGAGAACGTCTGAGATGCTGTATCTGCTGGTCGCCCATCACGCGCACGGTCACACGACGTTCCTCAACCTGTTCCGCTATCTCACCTTCCGCGCTGGCGGGGCCTGCCTGACTGCTCTCGCCATCGCCCTGCTGCTCGGCAATCCGGTGATCCGGGAACTCAAGCGTATCCAGCGTGAAGGGCAGCCCATCCGCGCGCTCGGTCCGGAACGCCACATTCTGGAGAAAGCCGGAACGCCGACGATGGGCGGCATCCTGATCCTGATTGCGCTGTTTGTTTCGACGCTGCTCTGGGCCGATCTTCAGAACGGGTTCGTCTGGGCGGTGCTGTTCGTCACGGCCGCATTCGGCGCGATCGGCTTCGCGGATGACTACCTCAAGCTTTCCCGCCGCAACACGGATGGTGTGTCCAAGAAGGCCCGTCTCACCTGCGAATTTGGCGCGTCTCTGATCGCAGGCTGGTGGATGCAGCAGATGATGCCGTCTGAACTGGCCAACCATCTTGCCTTTCCGTTCGTAAAAGATTTCCTGCTGCCACTCGGCATCGCCTTCCCGATCTTCGCGATGGTGACAATCGCCGGTTTCGGCAACGCCGTGAATTTCACGGACGGACTGGACGGGCTGGCGACGGTCCCCGTTGTGATCGCCTCGCTGGTATTCGCCCTGATCGCCTATCTGGTCGGCAATCACGTCTTTGCCGACTATCTCCAGCTTCACGCGGTTCCGGGAACGGGTGAACTCGCCATTTTCTGTGCGGCGCTGGTCGGCGCGGGACTGGGTTTTCTCTGGTTCAATGCCCCGCCCGCCTCCGTGTTCATGGGTGATACCGGCTCGCTGTCTCTCGGCGGTGCGCTGGGCGCCGTAGCGGTCGCCACCAAGCATGAACTGGTGCTGTGCATCGTTGGTGGCCTGTTTGTGGTCGAGACGCTGTCCGTGGTGATTCAGGTCTTCTGGTACAAGCGCACCAAGCGCCGTGTGTTCCTGATGGCCCCGCTGCATCATCACTTTGAAAAGAAAGGCTGGCAGGAGCCGAAGATCGTCGTCCGGTTCTGGATCGTCTCCGTCGTGCTGGGGCTGTTCGGCCTCGCCACGCTGAAACTGCGCTAGGAGACCCCGCCTTGTCCGCTCCGTTGCCCGCCCAATCCTCATTCCCTGCCGATCTGTTCGCTGGCCACCGTTTTGCGGTGCTCGGGCTGGGCCGCAACGGCGCGCCCGCTGCAAAGGCTCTGGTGAACATGGGCGCTGCCGTGCAGGCGTGGGATGATGGCGAGGCCGGACGGGCGGCGCTTGCAGGATGGCAGATCTCTTCCGGCACACTGACCGTCGCGCCGTTCGAGAATCTGGATGGATTTGATGCGCTGGTCATGTCGCCAGGCATCCCGCATTTCCTGCCGACCGTGCATCCGGTCGCGGCCATGGCCAAAGCCGCCGGCATACCGATTCTCTCGGACGCCGACCTGCTGTTTCAGGCGGTTCGCAAGAGCGGATCGAAGGCGCTGTTTGCGGGCGTCACCGGCACGAACGGCAAGTCCACGACCACCGCCCTGCTGGCCCATCTGCTGCGTCATGCCGGACTGCCGGTTGCTGAGGGCGGCAATCTTGGTCCCGCCTCACTGTCCCTGCCGCTTTTGCCGGACAATGGCGTGTATGTGCTGGAAATGTCGTCCTACATGCTGGAACGGCTGGCGACCCTGCATTTCGACACGGCCTGCCTGCTCAATCTCACACCGGACCATCTCGACCGGCATGGCGACATGGCGGGCTATGCCGCAGCCAAGACGCATATCTTCGACAGGATGACCGGCTCCGATCTGGCCGTCATCGGCAATGGCGACGCATGGTGCCGCGACATCGCCGCCAGCCTGAAAGAGCGGGACATCTCCGTCGAGACCGTTTCCGGTCTGGACGATGGGACGGCTGATTTTCACCTGCATGAAGGCGCTGTCGTCAGCCACGGCATGGTCATTGCGCGCCCCGGCGCGACGTTGCCCGGCGCGCATAATGCCGAGAACGCCTGCGCGGCGCTCGCCATGGCGCTGCGCCTCGGTGTCGCCTCCGACAATCTGGCCAGCGGGATCGGAGGGTTCGCCGGGCTGGCGCATCGGCAGAAGCATGTCGCCGACATCAATGGCGTGTCCTATGTGGATGACAGCAAGGCGACCAATGCCGACGCGGCTGCCCGGGCGCTCGGCTGCTACGGCAGGATCGTCTGGATTGCGGGTGGGCTGGCCAAGGCAGGCGGAATTTCCGATCTCGTTCCGTATTTCTCCCGGATCGCCAGAGCCTTCCTGATCGGCAAGGATGCCCCGATGCTGGCGGAAACACTGGCCGCGCATAACGTGCCCTACGAAATTGTGGGTGATCTGGAACATGCCGTTCCCGCCGCCCGACACGCCGCCGAAACGCAGGACGCCGAAGTGGTGCTGCTCTCCCCGGCCTGCGCCAGTTTCGATCAGTTCCCAGGGTTCGAGGCGCGCGGCCTGCGCTTCGCCGCACTGGTGCATGCGCTGAAGGATCACGCCTGATGGCCCGGTTTTCCCGCATCGACAATTCGGCTCTCGGGCGCTGGTGGCGCAGCGTCGATCATGTCACGCTGGCCTGCGTGGGGATCCTGATCGGCTTCGGCTATATCCTGATGCTCGCCGCCAGTCCTGCGGTTGCGGTGCGTATCGGCGCTTCCCGCAACATGTTCATCTTCAAACAGGTGTTCTTCCTGACGCTTGCCGGATGCCTGACCATCGCCGTGTCGATGCTCTCGCGCAAGGGCGTGATCCGGCTCGGCTTTATCGGGGGCGTTATCGCCATCGCGGCGACGGCGATGACGCTGGTGCATGGCATCGAGATCAAGGGCGCGCGTCGCTGGATCGCCCTGCCGATGATGTCCGTGCAGCCATCCGAATTTCTCAAGCCATGCTTCGCCGTGATGACGGCGTGGCTGCTGGCCAAACGGCATGAAGTGCGCCATTTTCCCGGCATGCTGCTGGCTCTGGCCTGTTACGCGGTCATTCTGATCCTGCTGAAATCCCAGCCGGATATCGGGATGCTCACCGTCGTGTCCACCGTGTTTCTGGCCCAGCTTTTCGTGGATGGGCTTAACCTTATTCTGGTCGCGGGCGGCGTCGGCATCATGATCGCGGCTGGTATCGCGGCCTTCTTCCTGTTCCCGCACGTGCATTCCCGCGTGGAACGCTTCCTGCATCCGGACGTGGGAGATCACTACCAGATCGACACCGCCCTGCGCGCTTTCGGCAATGGCGGCCTGCTCGGGCGCGGACCGGGTGAAGGCCGCGTCAAGGATCTGCTGCCTGACGCTCACGCCGACTTCGTGTTCGCCGTGGCGGGCGAGGAATATGGCCTGCTGATCTGCCTGTTCATCATCGCCGTGTTCGCCACCATCGTCATCCGTGCGCTTCTGAAACTGCTGCGGGATGACGATCCGTTTCTCATCATGGCGACAGCCGGACTTGTCACCGGCTTCGGACTACAGGCGTTCGTCAACATGGCCTCCACGCTGCATCTCATTCCGACCAAGGGCATGACACTGCCGTTCATTTCCTATGGCGGTTCTTCGGCGCTCTCGATCTCGCTGGCCATCGGCATGGTGCTGGCGTTGACGCGACAGCGCGTGGGGCAGAGCAGACTCGGCCGCTCACTGACGGAAACCACCCGGGGCACATGGAAAACAGCGACATGACGACGCAGGCAAATCTTTCCCCGACCGGTCCCATCGTCATTGCAGCGGGCGGCACCGGCGGCCATTTCTTCCCTGCCGAGGCGCTCGCCGATGTGCTGGTCGGACGCGGCTGCCGCGTCGCCCTGATGACCGACGCGCGCGCCGGAAAACGCACCTCCGGCGTCTTCGCCACGGCGGAGCAGTTCATCCTGCCGGGCGCGGGCGTCGCAGGACGTGGACCGATCCGGGCGCTCAGGGGCGGGCTGGCTCTCCTGCGCGGCGCGAATGAAGCCCGGAGCATCATGGCGAAGCTGCGCCCCGCCGCCGTGGTCGGGTTCGGCGGCTACCCCTCCGTCCCGCCCCTGCTCGGCGCACGTCTGCTGCCGGGCTCCTCACGCCCGAAGATCATCCTGCATGAAGGCAATGCCGTTCTGGGCAAGGCAAACGCCTTTCTCGCCCGCTTTGCGGATGGGATCGGCACCTCTTTCGGGGAAGTCAAAGGTCTGCCTTCGGGCGCTCATGTCGCTCTGACCGGCATGCCGGTGCGTCCCGCCATCGCAGCTCTTGCTGGAGAGAACTACGAACCGCCCCATGACCTCATCCGTCTCCTGATCTGGGGCGGCTCACTCGGCGCACGGGTCTTCTCCGACATTGTCCCCGATGCTCTGGCGGCTCTCCCACTGGCGATCCGTGAACGGTTGCAGGTCACGCAGCAGGTCCGTGCGGAGGATCTTGAGCGCGTTCGCACCGCTTATGAATCCTTTGGCATCGCCGCCACGCTTGCGCCCTTCTTCCCGAATGTGGCCGAACTCATGCGGCAGGCCCATCTGGTGATCGGACGCGCTGGCGGCTCATCGGTTGCGGAACTGGAAGTAGCTGGACGTCCCTCCATCCTCGTGCCGCTGCCAGTCGCCGCGAGTGACGAACAGACCGCCAACGCTCAGGCTCTTGAAAATGTGGGAGCGGCGTGGGTTTTCCGGCAGCCTGCTTTCACCGTGGAGGTGCTGACGCCCCTGCTGGCCATGATGCTGACTGACACGGGCATCCTCACCGCCGCCGCGTCCGCAGCCGCAAAACTGGGCCGCCCTGACGCGGCGGAACGTCTGGCCGATCTCGTCGAGACGACCTTGCATCACGGGTCCGGTGGACGCTATTCCTCCCCGTTTCCCCCTTCCCCTGCGTCTTCCGAGCCTTTTTCGGGACACGCCGCCACGACTGTGGAGTCCAGATCATGAGAGCCCTGCCGCTGACAATCGGTACCATTCATTTCGTCGGTATCGGCGGCATCGGCATGTCGGGTATCGCCGAAGTGCTCCACATGCTCGGCTATGTCGTTCAGGGCTCGGACATGAACGACGGCGCGAACGTCCAGCGCCTCCGGGCTCTCGGCATTTCCGTCACCATCGGTCATGACGCCGCCAATCTCGGACAGGCGCAGGTCGTGGTTATTTCCACAGCCGTCAAGCGCGACAATCCGGAAGTCGTAGCCGCCCGTTCGCACCTGATTCCGGTCGTGCGTCGCGCAGAAATGCTCGCTGAACTGATGCGCCTGCGCTGGTCCGTCGCTGTCGGTGGCACGCACGGCAAGACGACCACGACCAGCCTGATCGCCGCCGTTCTGGAAGCCTCCAAGCTCGACCCGACCGTCATCAATGGCGGCATTATCGAAGCGTACGGCACCAACACCCGCATGGGTAAAGGCGAGTGGATGGTGGTGGAAGCCGACGAGAGCGACGGCTCCTTCCTGCGCCTGCCTTCCGTGATCTCCGTCGTGACCAACATGGACCCGGAGCATCTCGATCACTGGGGCACGGCGGAAGCAATGGAAGCGGGTTACGACCAGTTCGTCTCCAACGTGCCGTTCTATGGGTTTGCCGTTCTCTGCATCGACCATCCGGCCGTCCAGCAGATGATCCCACGCCTTTCGGATCATCGCGTCGTCACCTACGGTTTCTCGCCGCAGGCCGACGTGCGGGCCGAGAAGGTCATCACCGACAAGCTTGGCGCGACCTTTGAAGTGCAGATCACAGATCGCACCCGTCGCCGTACCCGCAAGGCCGGTCCCTTCCGCCTGCCGATGCTGGGCAACCACAATGTGCAGAACGCGCTGGCCGCGATCGCTGTCGCGACAGAGATGGACATCGACGACGCCACCATCCGTTCGGGACTGGCTTCTTTCCGGGGCGTCAAGCGTCGCTTCACCCGTTGCGGCGAGGCGAACGGTATCACTGTCATCGACGATTACGGCCATCATCCGGTCGAGATCGCTGCGGTGCTGAAAGCAGCACGACAGGCTGGAGCGCGTCAGGTCATCGCCGTCATGCAGCCGCACCGTTATTCCCGCCTGCAGATGCTGTTCAACGAGTTCTGCACCTGCATGAACGACGCCGACACCGTCATCGTGTCCGATGTCTACGCCGCTGGCGAAGAGCCGATCGAGGGCTTCAACCGTGACAGGCTGGTCGAGGGTCTCCGTGAGCGTGGCCACCGCTCGGTCGTGCCGCTGACCGATCCGGCGCATCTCGCGGAGATGGTCAACGCCATGGCCAAGCCGGGCGATTACGTCGTCTGCCTCGGCGCGGGCACCATCACCAACTGGGCGCATGCGCTGCCGGGCGAACTTCTCGCGCTTCAGGCCAAGCAGAAAGGCGCGGCATGACCGACAACATCCCCGTCTCTTCGCACCTGACAGCAGGCGGGACCATCGCCGCGTCGCTTGGCGATGTGCGGGGACGCGTGTCCGTCAACCAGCCGCTCGGCGCACGAAGCTGGTTCCGCGTCGGCGGTCCGGCGGAGTGTCTGTTCCAGCCTGCTGACACCGATGACCTTGTCGCAGCCATGCAGCGTCTTTCGCCGGAAATCCCGGTGACGACGCTGGGAGCCTGTTCCAACGTCATCATCCGTGACGGTGGCATCCCCGGTCTGGTGATCCGGCTGGGCGGCGCTTTTGCGGGTATCGAAGTTGACGGCAACGGCCTGATCGTGGGTGGCGCCGCACTCGATGCAACAGTGGCCGAGACTTCTGCCGCCAAAGGTCTGGGCGGACTTGAGTTTCTCGCAGGTATTCCCGGCTCCATTGGCGGCGCGGTCCGCATGAACGCGGGCGCTTACGGGTCCGACATGGCGGCGGTTCTGGACTGGGCCGAGATTGTCTCCCGCGACGGCACCCTGCTGCATCTTGAAGCCTCCGCGCTCCGGTTCGGCTATCGCCGTTCCGCCCTGCCGGACGGTGCTGTCGTGGTCAGGGCGCGCCTGCGTGGCGTACCGACAGAACAGGGCGTCGTCTCTGGCCGCATCGCGGAAATCCGCACTGCCCGTGAAGGTTCGCAACCGGTGCGGGCGCGGACCGGCGGCTCCACGTTCCGCAATCCTTCTCCGGACATAAGCGACATGAAGGCGTGGCAGCTTGTGGATGCGGCGGGCTGTCGTGGACTGACCATCGGCGGCGCGCAGATCAGCGAGAAGCACTGCAACTTCATGCTCAACACCGGCAATGCGACAGCCGCTGATCTTGAAGTTCTGGGCGAAGAAGTCCGCAAACGCGTGCTTGAGAAATCCGGTGTAAACCTTCAGTGGGAAATCAAGCGCATCGGGCTGAAAGCCCCCGAGACAAAGGGAGAGGCGGCATGAGCGCGCCACAGAAAGATCAAGGGCGGAGCAAGGGCCGGATCACGGTTCTGATGGGCGGGGCTTCAGCGGAACGCGAGGTCAGCCTGTCATCCGGTAACGGTGTTGTCGCCGCCCTGAAAGAGGCCGGTTATGACGCGCTGGCGCTCGATGTCACCCGTGATCTGGCGGCCGTTGTTGCCGGTCTGACGGAACAGAAACCTGCTGCCGTGTTCAATGCGCTGCACGGCCGCTTCGGTGAGGACGGGGCCATTCAGGGCGTGCTGGAGTGGCTTGGCCTGCCCTATACACATTCTGGTCTCCGTGCCTCGGCCAACGCCATGGACAAGGAAGCGTCCCGGCAGATTTTCATCACGGCAGGGCTGCCTGTGGCCGAAGGACGTGCCGTTTCCATCAGCGAACTGGCGGAGCATGATCCCCTGCCGCTGCCCTACGTGGTGAAACCGCTCGACGAAGGGTCATCGGTCGGTGTGTCCATCGTTCGCAACACCAATCAGCGTGCGCATGTTGTCGAGGAATGGCGTTACGGTCCCGTGGCGCTCGTGGAGCGGTATGTTCCCGGTCGCGAGATCACAGTCGGCGTCCTTGACGGCGACCCGGACGGCCCGCGCGCCCTGACCGTGACCGACATCACTCCCAATGCCGAATCAGGCCACGACTTTTACGACTACGCCGCGAAATACGGCGTGGGCGGCAGTCGTCACGTGCTGCCTGCGGACATCCATGCCGATGATTTCGCCCGTGCCTGTGAACTCGCCGTCGCGGCGCACAAGGCGCTCGGCTGCTCCGGGGCGTCACGCTCTGACTTCCGTTATGACGACACGTCCGGCGACGGGCGCGGGCAGATCATCCTGCTGGAAGTCAACACCCAGCCCGGCATGACGCCGACATCGCTTCTGCCGGAGCAGGCGGCCTATTGCGGCATTTCCTATTCCGAACTCTGCGACCGTCTGGTGCAGGACGCCCTCCGTCGGGCGGACGTCGCGCGCCGATGAAGCGACCGTCTTCGCCTTCTCCGGAACGTCGCGAAGCAGGGAGCGGCGATCGTTTCCGCCATACGAACCGGGCGGATCGTCCGTCGGCGATCGCCATGTTTCTCCGGCGTCACAAGGGAAAGCTGAAATTTCTCATTGTAGCGGGCATGCTCGGCACCGGCGCATGGGCGTTTCTGTCCATGCATGGCGCCCAGAGCCTGCTTGGCCCGCTGAAGACGAAGATCGAGGCGCAGATCCCGCTCAAGGTGAAGGAAATCCGGATCGAGGGAGAGAATCTCTCCAGCCCGACAGCCATCCGCGAGGCGCTGGGCATTTCGGTTGGAGATCCTATGCTGGGCTTCGACGTCAAGGCCGCCCGTGACCGGCTGAACGATCTTCCCTTTGTCGAAAACGCGACGGTAGGACGCCGCTTTTCCGGGCTGATCGTGGTGCATCTCACGGAGCGTCCCCCTTTCGCCATCTGGCAGCACAAGGGTCAGTTCGTACCCATTGACCGGAACGGAAATCCGGTTCCGGACAAGGGTATGACCAGCAGGGACGCGAAAGCGTTCATGGCGCTTCCTCTCGTTGTCGGAGAAGGCGCTGATCAGGCCGCGGCGGAACTTCTGGACGCCCTGGCAAAAGCACCGGACGTGAAGACGCATGTGACGGCGGCCACGCTGGTCAATCTTCGACGCTGGACACTGATGCTGAAGAACGGAGCCTCGGTGTACCTGCCGGAAGCGGCGGAGCCTCAGGCGCTGACCCGTCTGGAAGAGCTTCAGAAACGATTTGACCTGCTGGACCGTCCGGTGGAAATCATCGACCTGCGACTGCCGGATCGCCTGACTATTCGTGAGCGTCCAGCCCCTGCTCCGGCCGCTTCCGACACTGTTGCGCCTGAGACTCAGGATCATACAGAGAAATCCGGTGGACAGCCACAGGCTCCGGCGACCCACGAGGACCCACCCGCCCCGACGGTGGTTCCTGCGAAGAAAGCAAAATATCTGGAAGAGGGTGACAGCCGCCCTTCATCCTCCCACGATGACAACGAACATGCCCACAATAACGGGGGAGCTCTTCCAGCATGAGCGATCTGATCGTTTCCGGACAGTCCTCCAGAGCCCTGGTTCCCGGCAAGGCAGCACGCTCTCACGGGCAGAATCGCTCTGACGCACAGGATTCGTCCGGCAGTCTGCTGAATCTCGCTGAAGGCAAACCCGAGCAACGGGTATGGCGCAGCGGGCTGGTGGGTGTTCTGGACATTGGCTCGACCAAGATCACCTGCCTGATCGGCAAGGGCGAACCCAACGGCAAACTGCGGGTACTGGGCCATGGCTGGCTGCGTTCCAACGGCGTCAAAAACGGTGCGATTGTCGATCTGAAGGCAGCCGAAGCCATCATCCGGCACGTCGTCGGGAATGCGGAGCGTGAAGCCGAACGGTCGCTGGACAAGGTTGTCGTCAACCTGTCCTGCGGTCATCCGGAAAGCCTCCTGTTCAATGTGCACTGGCCGATCGGTGGACGCGAAATCACGGATGCCGATATTCGCAGGATCGTCACGGAAGGCCGGATGAAAGCGCAGTCGGAGGGGCGTGCGGTCATCCACACACTGCCTCTTGATTTTGCGGTCGATGAGACGGATGGCGTGACCGATCCTCGCGGGCATCTGTGCGAGCAGCTTCGTGCCCGGCTGCATGTGATCGACGCCTCCTCGACGGCGCTGCGGACTCTGGACGCGCTGCTGGGGCGGGCGGAGCTGAAGCTTGACGCCCTGGTGTCAGCTCCCCTGGCCGCCGGTCTGGCTGTCACCAATGCGGACCAGCGGATGGTGGGGACCACCGTGATCGAGATGGGCGGGGGCACCACGTCTCTTGCGGTTTTTGCGGAAGGTCAGCTTCTGCATACCGCCCAGATCGGAATCGGCGGTGAACATGTCACCCGTGACATCGCCCGCGGTCTGGGAACATCGACTGACAACGCCGAACGCCTCAAGACAATGCACGGTCATGCCGATCTTTCAGCCGACAATGATGGCGTCACCATCCGTATCGAGCGTCAGAATGCGGACATGCCGACTTTCGACGCCATTCCCCGTGCGATGCTCGGCGATATCATCCGCCCGAGAATCGAGGAAACCTTTGAACTGGTGCGGGACCGTCTCGACAATGCCGGCCTGGGGCATCTTGCGGACGGACGCGTGATCCTGTCCGGCGGCGGTTCTCTGCTGGATGGGGTAGGGTCCGTTGCGGCCCGGGTTCTGAACCGTCATGTCCGGCTTGGCCGCCCGCATAACGTCATCGGTCTGCCTGACGCCTGCTCGACGGCCAGCTTTTCCACCACCCTCGGTCTGCTGACCTGGGCGGCTTCGGCGGAGCGTCCTTTTGGCGACATCGAGTTCAGCGAAGAGCGTCCGACAGGATTTCTGAACCGTCTGGTCTCTTTCATCAGGGATCGCGTCTGACATGCTGTTATCGATATGTTTATAGTGTTCGATAAATTTCGATTCACCCATCGAGTCGCGCGATGTAGTATGGCGGCTCACCAGCGCCGGTCCCGTCCAAGGAAGTGTAAATGACTCTGAACCTCACCGTTCCCCCGCAGCACCATGCAGATTTCTCACCGAAGATCACGGTTATCGGTGTGGGGGGTGGTGGTACGAACGCCGTGGACAACATGATTCTCGCCGATCTGAAAGGTGTGGAATTCGTGGTTGCCAACACGGATGCCCAGCAGCTCTCCAGCAGTCGGGCTGATCGTCGTATTCAGCTTGGTCCGCATCTGACGCAGGGTCTGGGCGCGGGTGCAAAACCGGAAATCGGACGGGCGGCGGCGGAAGAGGCGGCAGACGAACTTTCCCGTCACCTTGAAGGCTCGCACATGGTCTTCGTGACGGCGGGCATGGGTGGTGGCACAGGCACTGGCGCCGCGCCGATCGTGGCGCGCATGGCGCGTGAGCGTGGCATTCTGACTGTCGGTGTGGTGACAAAGCCGTTCAGTTTCGAAGGACCGCGTCGCGCCAAGGCTGCGGAGGAGGGCATCGCCGAGCTTCAGCAGTATGTCGACACGCTGATCGTCATTCCCAACCAGAATCTTTTCCGCATGGCGAATGAACGCACCACCTACAAGGATGCGTTCAAGATGGCCGACAATGTCCTCTACATGGGCGTGCGTGGCGTGACCGATCTGATGGTGGCTCCGGGCCTCGTGAATCTCGACTTTGCCGATATCCGCACCGTCATGGCGGAAATGGGCAAAGCCATGATGGGAACGGGTGAAGCCGAAGGCGAAGATCGCGCCCGTCTCGCCGCAGAAGCCGCGATTTCGAACCCGCTGCTCGAAGACACTTCCATGGCTGGCGCACGCGGACTGCTGATCAACATCACCGGTGGTGATGACCTGACGCTGTTCGAGGTCGATCAGGCCGCCAACCGTATCCGCGAAGAAGTGGCCGAAGACGCCAACATCATCTTCGGTTCCGCGATCGATCCGGATCTGGACGGCAAGATCCGCGTCTCCGTTGTGGCCACCGGTATCGACATGCCCTCTTCCAAGGCCCAGCAGGAAGCCGAAGAGCAGGCGGCGGCACAGCAGCAGGAAGAAGGACAGGCGGCTGCTGCTACCCAGAACACCCAGCACGCAGTCGGCCAGCCTCCGATGTTTGGTGGCGGCATGCAGGCTGCACGTAATGCACAGCCAGCCGGCCATCCGAACGGCGTTCCGGCTGGACAGCCTCCGCGCCAGACACCGAACTTCAACCAGCAGCCTGCACCGGGTCAGCCGACGCAGGCTCATGCCGCGCCTCGCGCTGCTTCTCCAAGAGACGGGCTGTTCACCACTAACACGCGCTCACCTGCGCCTGCTCCCCGTGCTCCTGAACCCGCTCCGGCACGTAACAGTCTGTTCGGTCTCATGACCGGCGTGCTGCGCCGGCCTGCCGCGGAGCCTCGTGAGACAAGACAGGAACATGCGCCGCAGGTTACGCCGGCCCAGCAGCGTAGCGAGCAGCAGGAAGGCCCGACCGTGCGCCCCGCACAGAGCGACGACGGCGGCCTGGACATTCCGGCGTTCATGCGTCGTCCTTCCTGATCGGTCCATCTTTGACCATCACAGCGCAGAAAACCGGGGTCCCTGAAGACCCCGGTTTTCTTTTGTCGCAAAACATCTTTTTTACGCGGGGACTGCCCTACCGCCCCCTGATGAAGATCTTTTTTCCGCCGGTAATACGACGCAATAAACATTGACTGGAACCATTACGCGTCCAGCGTATTGTAAGCATCAAAATACAGGTTCCAAGAACCCCAGTCAGACCGAGAGATATATCAATGGAAAGCTTCAGTCCTGATCCCACCGCACTGGTCGAAAGGGATGATGAGGTCTTTTCATCGACTACACAGACATTCAGCATCCACCGAAAACTATCAAAAGCGGTCGTGCCAGTGCGTCAGAATACCCTTCGCTCCCCCATAAAATGCGTCGGTACCGGTCTGCATACAGGACGTAAGATTACTCTGCGGATGGAGCCGGCCAGAGCCGACACGGGTATTATCTTCCATCGGACAGATATTCCGGGCGCAGCGGCCATTCCCGCTGTCTATGATCATGTTGTCGATACAAGACTGAGCACTGTCATCGGCGAGCGTGCGGATAAGCGGAACCGCGTCGCCACCATTGAACACCTGATGTCGGCCCTCTGCGGCAATGGCATCCATAACGCGCATGTCTATCTGGATGGTCCCGAAGTGCCTGTGCTGGACGGCTCTTCCGCTGACTTCCTTTTTCTCATTGATTGCGCCGGGCGGGTGCGGCTTGATGCGCCACGACGCGAGATAGAAGTGCTGAAAACCGTTCGGGTTGAGGAAGCGGGCGCTTTTACCGAACTGAAGCCTTCCGACGCGGTGGATATGCCCCTCTCGATGACCATCGATTTTCCAGCGTCCGCCATTGGTAGACAGACGCTGGCCCTGACATTCACCGAAGCATCGTTTCGCAGGGAGCTGGCGTTCTCGCGGACCTTTACCAATCATCGTGAAATCGCGGCGCTTCAGGCCGCCGGGCTGGCGCTTGGCGGATCACTGGACAACGCCGTGGTTGTGGATGAAGAAAAAATCCTGAACCCGACCGGTCTGCGGGCGAAGGACGAATTTGTGCGGCATAAGATGCTGGATGCCGTGGGTGATCTTTTTCTTGCCGGCGCGTACATCCGGGGCAGCTTCACGGGCTACAAATCAGGCCATCACCTCAATAATCAGTTATTGCGCACCCTGTTTGCCGACAGATCCGCATGGCGCGAGGTCAATCCAGCCACAAAGCTGACATCAGCGCCCCTGCAGGCGGCCTGACAGACTGCCGGGGCGTGCAGGCAGACCGCAGAATAAACGCAGAATAAACAATGTCGTGCGCAGAACGGACTGGACACCTTTCCGTCGCTGTATTCCGTGCTATAACCGGCCAGTAATTGTACACGACAGACAGTGAGTTGATACGTGCCGCAGCCAACCTCGCGCATCCCCCCCAGAGTGACGTCGCGCCTGGTTTCAGCGGCTGCCTATGGAAGCTTCATGCTTCTGGCAGGCTGTTCGATGTTCAAGACCTCGTCTGCCGAAAAGCCCGCCCCCACAGTCTCTTCCGCAGATGAGCTCTATAACAACGGCATCGACGCCCTGCGCACCGAGCGTTATCTGTCTGCAACAAAGCAGTTCGAAACACTGCAGCAGAATTATCCCTATTCCGGCTATACCGCCAATTCGCAGCTGATGGCGGGCTATGCCTATTATCTCCAGAACAAATATCCTGACGCGGCACAGCAGCTCGACCGCTTTATCGAACTGCATCCCACCAGTTCCGATGCCGCCTATGCCTTCTATCTTCTGGCTCTCTGCTATTATGAGCAGATTGGCGACGTCGCCCGCGATCAGCAGATGACAGCGGAGGCGATGTCACGTCTGCAGGATGTCATCGCCCGTTTCCCACAAACGAAATACGCCCGCGACGCCCAGTTGAAGATCGATCTCTGCCGCGATCATCTTGCAGGCAAGGAGATGCTTGTCGGGCGATATTATCAGCAACAGCGTGCCTATCAGGCTGCGCTCGGGCGGTACCAGCGCGTCGTGCAGGATTTCCAGACAACGAACCATGTGCCCGAAGCTCTGGAGCGGCTTGTCGAACTCTATCTGGATCTCGGCCTGACGGACGAAGCGCGTCGGACCGGCGGCGTGCTGGCATATAATTATCCTGACAGTAAATGGTATCGTTACGCTTACAGCAATCTGAAAAGCTATCACCTCCTGTCCAGCAAGACACCGGTGCCCGGAAAACTGATTACGGCACCTGCGTCTTCGACCCAGAGTCCCGCACAGTCTGCAGGCCGTGGCGATGCGCGCGCCGATGCGCCCCCTTCCCTGTCCAGAGCCCCCGTCTCACCCGTCTCTGCAAGCCAGCTTAATGACGGCGGCAACGGGTCAGAACTGACGAGCAATCTTGCCCGCCCAGGCACTCCCGCCTCCGAACGAGGAGCACGCGGCTCAACACACTGAGCCCCGCATGGGGAACGATTGAAGTGAAACTGCCTGCACCTGAAATGCAGGCCCTCACCGGCTGGCGGGCGATCAGGCACTCACATATTGATTCCCTCACACTCCGCGATATTACCAGCTTCCCTGCGGAGACAGGTCAGAGCGGATTTTCGCCATGCTGAATTTTCTATCCATACGCGACGTCGTCCTCATCGAAGCGCTGGATCTGTCTTTCCATCCGGGTCTGACAGCGCTCACGGGCGAGACCGGAGCAGGAAAATCCATTCTTCTCGACAGTCTGGGTCTTGCCCTCGGTGAGCGTGCCCATGCACGGCTCATCCGGGCAGGCGCAAGTGAAGCGCGCGTCACGGCCAGTTTCGAAGTCCCTGCCGACCACCCCGTGCGCAATATTCTCTCTGAACAGGGTGTTCCTGCCGAGAGTGACGAATCACTGATTCTGCGTCGAATCCTGACGACAGACGGACGGTCCCGCGCATGGGTCAACGACCAGCCTGTCGGTATCGGCCTGCTGCGCCGCGTGGCCGGGATGCTGGTGGAAATTCAGGGACAGCATGAACAGATGGGATTGGCCGATCCCACGACACACCGTGATCTGCTCGATGCGTTCGGCGTTCCCGCGGCCACCTGCCGCAAGGTCGCCGCCTGCCACAAGGCATGGCGTGAAGCACGGGAAACGCTTGAGGCGGCTCACAGGGAAATCGCGACCGCTGCACGGGAAGAAGAATGGCTGCGACATACGATTGACGAACTGGCCACCCTCGCTCCTCAGCCTGATGAAGAGAATGAGCTGGCCTCCCAGCGGCAGGCCCTGCAACGAAATGAACGTCGCAGTGAAGCCGTCGCGGCGGCGCTCTCGGAACTGACCCCACGGGATCGACGCAATTCGGGACCGGCTGCGGCCCTGCGCGCTGCCAGCCGCGCCCTGCACAGGCTCCTGCCCGCACCGGGGCGGGAAACCGATGAACCGGATGCGGAATTCGAACAGCACCAGACAGGCGCGCAGGACGCCCTCAAGGCGCTTGATGCCGCCGAAGTCGCGCTCTCCGAAGCGGAAAGCATGCTGGCCCGGCTGGCTGCCGATCAGGATGCCGATCCGCGTTTACTGGAGCAGGTGGAGGAGCGCCTGTTCGCCCTGCGCGCGGCGGCCCGTAAGTTTGAAACGTCCGTTTCCGACCTGCCGGACCTGTTGAAACGGCTGACGGAACGGCTGAATGCCCTTGAGACAGGCACGGCCCGTCTTGCTGAACTGGAAGCCGCGACCGCCGCCGCAAAAGCAGCCTTTATTTCTACCGCTGAAGACCTGTCAGCCCACCGCGCCAAGGCGGCCCGCAAGATCGAGACCGCCGTCATGGCCGAACTCAAGCCCCTGAAGCTTGAACGCGCGCGCTTTGTCGCGGAACTCACATCGCTGCCCGAGGAACAGTGGAGCGCGCATGGCCTTGAACAGGCGACCTTCCTGCTGGCCGCCAATCCAGGGCAACCACCCGGACCACTGGGCAAGGTCGCATCGGGCGGCGAACTGTCCCGGCTGATGCTGGCCATTCGTCTGGTGCTGGCAGGACGGTCGTCCATCGGCACACTGGTGTTTGACGAAATCGATTCGGGCGTGGGCGGCGCGACGGCGGCGGCCATTGGCGAGCGGCTGCACCGGCTGGCGCGGGACATGCAGATCCTGACCGTCACGCACTCTCCACAGGTTGCTGCGGCGGCAGATCATCACCTGCGGATCGGCAAGCTGGTGCGGAACGGACAGACCCAGACCAGCGCCGCCCCTCTTCCCGATGAGGAAAGACGCGAGGAAATCGCCCGGATGCTGGCGGGTGATGTCATAACTGACGCCGCACGCGCCGCTGCGGAAAGCCTACTGGAGAAGCGGTGATGGACACGGCGCATATTGCTGTCGAGCAACTCGACGCCACACAGGCTGAACAGGAACTGGCGCGTCTGTCAGCGCTTATCGCTCACCTGAATCACGCCTATCACGCCAAGGACGCGCCGGAAGTCTCAGACGCGGAATTCGATGCCCTGCGTCGACGAAACGAGGCGATCGAGCTGCGCTTCCCCACACTGATGCGCATGGACAGCCCCCGTTTTCAGGTGGGCGCCGCCCCAAGCAGCGCCTTCAAAAAACATCGGCACCTCGCACCGATGCTGTCACTGGACAACGTATTCGACCGGACTGATTTCGAGGACTTCGTAAAACGCGCCGTGCGATTTCTGGGACTTGATGAGGCGCAGGCGGCCGCTCTCGCCTTTGTCGGCGAACCGAAGATCGATGGCGTTTCCATCAGTCTGACCTACGAAAACGGGCGGTTCGCACGCGGCACCACACGCGGCGACGGCACGGAAGGCGAAGATGTCACCGCCAATCTGAAGACGCTGAAGACCATTCCTCTCCGTCTCAAAGGCGAAGCGCCCGATCTGATTGAAATCCGTGGCGAAGTCTTTCTGGGCAAGGCGGAGTTTCTCGCCATCAACGCCGCGCAGGAGGCTGCGGGAGACAAGCTGTTCGCCAACCCTCGCAATGCCGCAGCAGGCTCACTGCGACAGCTTGATCCGAAGGTGACGGCCCGTCGCCCGCTTTCCCTGTTCGCCTACGCCATGGGATTTTCATCCCATCCGGTTGCGGCAACGCATTCAGCCTGGCTCGACCAGCTTCGGGCATGGGGCTTCAAGGTCAATCCGCTCTCCACAAAACTGGAAGGCATCGCCGAAGCCGAGCCGTTCTTCGACAGGATTGCTCAGGAACGGAGTGCTCTGCCGTATGATATCGACGGCGTGGTTTACAAGATCGACGACCTTGCGCTTCAGGAGCGTCTCGGTTTCGCCGGCCGCGCCCCGCGCTGGGCAACGGCGTGGAAATTCCCGGCCGAGCAGGCTGTCACGCGGCTTCTGGCCATTGAGGTGCAGGTCGGTCGCACTGGTGCGCTGACGCCGGTGGCGCATCTTGAGCCCGTCAATGTCGGTGGGGTAATCGTCTCCCGTGCGACGCTGCATAATCAGGACGAGATCGAACGCAAGGATGTCCGCGTCGGCGATCTGGTGCAGATCCAGCGAGCAGGCGATGTCATTCCCCAGATTGTCGCCGTCGTCGCCGAAAACACTCATGAGCGGCAGGCTCCGTTCATCATGCCGGATCACTGCCCCGCCTGTGGCGCGAGCGTGGAACGTGTTCCGGGCGAGGCTGTCATCCGCTGCACCGGTGGTCTCACCTGTCCGGCGCAGGTCGTCGAGCGCCTGATCCACTTCGTATCACGCATGGCCTTTGACATTGATGGTCTGGGCGAAAAAAGCATCACCGAGTTCCATGACATCGGCATGGTGCAGGCTCCCGGCGATATTTTCCGCCTTGCCACCCATGAAGCCGAGATTGCGAAACGGGAAGGCTGGGGCGCGACCTCGGCGCGAAAACTGTGTCAGGCCATCGAGACTCGACGCACCATCTCCCTGCCCCGTTTCATCTATGCGCTGGGCATCCGGCGCGTGGGAGAAAACAACGCCAAACTTCTGGCGCGACATTACGGTTCCTTCACGCATCTTCGCGAGCGGATGCAGGCGGCGCGCCTCATCGGGTCGGAGGAGCGTCAGGAACTGGGAGAAATCACGGGGATCGGCACCGCCATCGCCGACGAAATCGTCAGTTTTTTTGCCGAGCCTCATAACCAGACGACGCTGGATGATCTTCTGACCTATGTGAACGTGGAGGATGAAGTCGTTGAGGCTGATGGAGCCCTGTCCGGAAAAGTCATTGTTTTCACGGGCTCTCTGGTCACCATGACACGTCCCGAAGCCAAAGCGACAGCGGAGCGTCTGGGAGCGAAAGTGACCGACAGTGTCTCGAAAAAGACCGATCTTGTCGTGCTGGGAGCTGAAGCCGGCTCAAAAGCCCGGAAAGCTCAGGAACTCGGCATTGACACTGTCGATGAAACGGGATGGCGCGAACTGGCCGGATTACCGGAAGCTTAAAAAGCTCCGCCTTATTTCTGTAACAGAGCCTGTCTGCCTGCAATATTCATTGCAAAGCGAATTGCCGAAAGCGATCCAAGCTGGCATGATGCTGTGGCCCGGGAACGGAGCACTTAATAATAACTATAAATTCCCCGCGGACTGTATTCAGGCCTGATTTTCCCGGGAAGGAACAGACGGCCAGAATCACCGCGCTCGGAGAGCGTTGGTCATGACGAAATGGGTTTACAGCTTCGGTGGCGGCCTGAACGAAGGCGGTGCCGGAATGCGCAATCTGCTTGGTGGCAAAGGCGCCAACCTGGCGGAGATGGCTTCCATCGGACTGCCAGTGCCTCCTGGTTTTACCATTACAACGGAAGTATGCTCGGCGTACTACGATAACGGGAATGCCTATCCGACCGAACTCGCGGAGCAGGTCGCTTCAGCCCTTCATCGCGTCGAGAAATCAGTCGGTCTGGTTTTCGGCGACGCCAGTGCGCCGCTGCTGGTCTCGGTCCGCTCAGGCGCCCGCGTCTCCATGCCGGGCATGATGGATACCGTCCTCAACCTCGGTCTGAATGACGAGACGGTTGAAGGTCTGGCTGCGTCCTCCAAGGACGAGCGCTTCGCGTGGGACAGCTATCGCCGCTTCATCCAGATGTATGGTTCCGTCGTGATGGGAGTCCCCCATCATCGCTTCGAGGATCTGCTGGAGCAGGCCAAGCACGGTCTCGGCGTCACCGACGACACCGCCATCAAGGCGTCGGACTGGCGCGAAATCGTCAAGGATTACAAGGACGTCGTTCAGAAAGAAACCGGCAAGCCCTTCCCCAACGAGCCGCAGGAGCAGCTCTGGGGCGCGATCAGCGCCGTCTTCGGTTCCTGGATGAACCCGCGCGCCAACACCTACCGCAAGCTGCATGACATTCCCGCAAACTGGGGAACCGCCGTCAACGTGCAGGCGATGGTCTTCGGCAACATGGGTGAAGACTGTGCGACCGGCGTGTGTTTCACCCGTGACCCGTCCACAGGCGAAAACATCTTCTACGGCGAGTATCTGGTCAATGCACAGGGCGAAGACGTGGTGGCGGGTATCCGCACGCCGCAGCCCATGTCCGCCGGTCGTGCGACCTCCGACCAGTCTCCGATGGAGAAAGTCCTGCCGGAAGCTTACAAGGAACTCATGCGTGTGCGTGACATCCTTGAGAGGCACTACCGCGACATGCAGGACATCGAGTTCACGGTGCAGAGCAACGTGCTCTATATGCTCCAGACCCGTTCCGGCAAGCGTACAGCGGCGGCCGCCCTCAAAATCGCCATCGACATGGCGCAGGAAGGTCTGATCACGCAGGAAGAAGCCATCCAGCGCGTCCCGCCCGGCTCGCTCGACCAGCTCCTTCACCCGACACTTGACCCGAAAGCCGAGAGAAACCTCTTCTCTCGTGGCCTGCCGGCCTCTCCGGGTGCGGCAGCAGGCGCTATCGTCTTCACGGCTGAAGAAGTCGAAGACCGCGCGGCCAAGGGCGAGGACGTCATCCTTGTCCGTATCGAGACTTCACCGGAAGACGTTCATGGCATGCACGCGGCCCGTGGTGTCCTGACGACCCGTGGCGGCATGACCTCTCACGCCGCCGTCGTGGCGCGCGGCATGGGTCGTGTCTGCGTGGCTGGCGCCGGCGGTATTACCGTCGACTACAAGGCGCAGACCATGACGGTCGGCAACGTCACGCTGAAGGGCGGCGACTGGATCACCCTCGATGGTGGCACAGGCGCTGTGTATGTCGGTAAGGTTGCGACCATTCCTCCGACCCTGTCGGGTGATTTCAGCACGCTGATGGGCTGGGCTGACGAAGTCCGTCGCCTGCGTGTCCGCGCCAATGCCGAAACACCGGAAGACGCCGAGACAGCCCGCCGCTTCGGCGCCGAAGGCATCGGCCTGAGCCGCACGGAACACATGTTCTTCGGACCGGACCGTATCGGCTTCGTCCGTCAGATGATCATGTCGGACGACCCGGCGACGCGCAAAAAGGCCATCGACGCCCTGCTGCCGTTCCAGCGTGACGACTTCTCGCAGATCTTCCGCATCATGAGCGGTCTGCCCGTGACGATCCGCCTGCTTGATCCACCGCTCCACGAGTTCCTGCCTCATGGCGAAACCGAACTTGAGGAAGTGGCGACGGCGCTTGGCCAGTCCGTAGAGTCTCTCCGTGCCCGTCGCTCGGCGCTGTCGGAAGCCAACCCGATGCTCGGTCACCGTGGCTGCCGTCTCGGCATTACCTACCCCGAGATCTACACGATGCAGGTTCGCGCCATCATCGAGGCCGCCATCGCCGTCTCAAAAGAGACCGGACATGCCATTGTTCCTGAAATCATGATCCCGCTCGTGGGCGTGAAGACGGAACTGGAAGTGACCCGCAAGGCGGCGGAAGCGGAAGTTGCCGCTGTCTTCAAGGAACAGGGCACCACTCTTGAGTACCTTATCGGCACCATGATCGAGTTGCCCCGTGCAGCGATCACGGCGGACCAGATTGCGGAAGTGGCGGACTTCTTTTCGTTCGGCACCAACGATCTGACCCAGACCACGCTTGGTCTTTCCCGTGACGACGCCGGTTCGTTCCTGCCTTACTACGTCGATCACGGTCTCCTGCCGAAAGACCCGTTCGTGTCGATCGACCGCGAAGGAGTGGGCGCTCTGGTACGTATGGGCGCAGAAAACGGTCGTAAGACCAAGCCTGCACTGAAGCTGGGTGTGTGCGGCGAGCATGGCGGCGATCCGGACTCCATCGCGTTCTTCGAGAGCGTCGGACTGGATTACGTCTCCTGCTCCCCGTTCCGCGTGCCGGTAGCCCGTCTGGCGGCGGCTCAGGCCGCTCTGGCGATGAAGAAGGAAAAAGCTTCATCCTGAGATGCTGGATGACGGCTTGATCTGAGATCAGCATCGACGGGGCGCTCCCAGAAAGGGCGTCCCGTTTTTGTTTGCCTGCACAAGAATCAGAACCCGAGCTTCGGGACTTCGGAAATGGTTTTGCTTCTTCTCACCATGAAAATGGCAAGCCTTTCCTGAAAACACAGGTTTTCGACATGACCAAACGCAGCATCTGCCTTCATCTGGTTTCAGGCGGAACCGGACAAACCCTCGACACACAGGCCAAAGCCTGCACACCACATTTTCCCGATGTGGAATTTCAGATTCAGCACTGGAATCTCGTCCGTAGTCGGACACAGTTGCGCCGTGTCATGGCCGGAATCGCCAAAGAGCCCGGTCCTGTTCTTTCTTCTCTCATCGACGCAGAACTCCAGAATGATCTGATCGAAGGCTGCAAACGGACTGGCGTGCAATTGCTGGACGTCATGAAGAACACCCTGACCTTTCTGGAGGGCGCAACCGGCACACAGGCCATTGATGGCGGCCCAGGTGGCCAGTACATCATGGACGAGAACTATTTCCGTCGGATCGACGCCATGCACTACGTTATCGAGCATGATGACGGCCAGCAGACCCGTGAACTCAAGGACGCCGATGTCGTGCTGGTGGGCGTCTCACGCGCCTCCAAAACGCCAACCTGTTTCTACCTCGCCAACAAGGGCATCAAGGCGGCCAATGTTCCACTCGTTCCTGACACGCCACTCCCTCCGGAACTGTTTGAACTGGGCGTGCCGGTCATCGGTCTGACCATTGCTCCGGACGCCCTGCTTGAAATCCGTCGTACCCGCCTGAACAGCATGGTCCCCACCAAGCAGCACGCTGGCGGGACATCATTGACGCGCACAAGTTATATCGACCCGGAAGAAGTCAGAAATGAACTGCTGTGGGCGAAGCGCCTCTGCACCCGTCACGGCTGGCCGATCATCGACATCACAAGACGATCGATTGAAGAAACCAGCGCTGCTATTCTGGATATTCTGGAACATCCCAGCCCGCTTTCCGCACCGGGATGAATGAGGCGGGATTTCTTTCGAAGAACGTCAGGGGACGTCGTTTTTTGGAAAAGGCGACGCCCAAAATTTTCATGACTAAACGGAGACGATTTCTCTCAATCCTCTACCGAGATCACTCGCCGTCATCCGTGTCATAGCGGCGAGGATCAAGCAGACGCCAGTCACGCTCTTCTTCAGTCGCCGGACGATCCATGAAATCATTCAGTTCGCCTGAAGAAACCCAAGGGTCGTCTGTGCCCAGCACTTCCGCATTTTCACCGAACGAGAACCATGCTTCAAGCGTATCTCTCGCAGCGGCGCCCGGCACACGGCAGATTTCTATACTGTCGCGGACATAAGCCCGGGCAAACGCGTTCGCGTGTTCCGCATCAAGAAAACCCTTGATTTCTTCAATGATGTTATCTTCAGCGCCTCCGGAAAGATCGAGAAGACGCACGACCGGTCCTGTCTCCTGAGCCGCGACCGTCGCGTCTTCACCATTTTCTTCGGCCTCAGTCATAAACAAACAACTCCTGCATATCACATAACTTCATCATACCAGCGGGTTCTGAGAACGGCACTTCAGCCCCGATGCAACAGTTTGCGCTGTCTCTCTTCTGCCTTCCTGAATGACGGTAAAAGAAATTCCCGCCCCGTTTTCACGCTTTCCACGCCGTCATACGTCACGATGTCCGCTGTAGCGTACGTCTCATTCCACAGCTTGGGAATGAAAGACCCTGTCCCCACCACGTCAATCGGAGCGTTGGCGTCGGCCATGCTGGCGCATTTCGTCACGCCGAAGCCGGACGACACGACAATCTTCACCTTCTCGAATCCCGCATCGTCAAGCACCTCACGCATCCGCCAGATTGCCGCCGCCGAGACGCCGGTTCCGATCAGATTGCGTAACTCCCCCTCAGAGCGGTAGCGCCGGATCGCATCCGGAACATAGCGGTCCAGAACGGCATAGGATTCCTGAGGGTCCAGCCCCTCAAGAAAGCGTCCGCCATGCGTATCAAGACGCAGGCCCACCCGGCCCGCGTGAGCAAGATCCCTGAAGTGGCGGCAGACAGCGAGGCCGTCAGTGATTTCACGTCCATAGTAGTCGACAAGCACAGTCAGATCCGAATCCGGATAGACCTCATGAAACATTTCGGCAGCCCGAAGCGTGGAACCGGCATAGCCAATCAGGGCATGAGGCATCGTGCCGAAACCATGCGTCCCTCCGAAAAAGGACGCCGTTGCGTCGTTTGCACCCCCGACAAAGCCGACAGCACCTTCCTTCTGCGCCGCACGGCTGCCGACGGAAGCGCCATAGCTCATCAGCTCCTGCATCTCGTATCCGGCGCAATGACGGGCTTCCATAGCAAGAAACTGCGCCTTGGGAAGAGACAGCGCCATCTGGTAGGCACGATGCGCGGCCACGCAACACGCGCCCAGCTTCTGGAGCATCAGGGTTTCAAGCTGCGCAAGATGTGAAAAAAAGCCTGTGACATAGAGCAGCGGCTCACCAGCCCCTACCCAATCGCCTTCCGTAAAAACCGGCTCGACCAGAATTTCAATGCCACGCTCGCGCGAGATATTCTTCAACCACGTTTCAACAATCGCCGTCGCGGAAAGCACAGGCCTGCGGATGAACACCGCATAGGTGACAACGCAGTCGCCAAATCTGGAAACGATTTCCCTGGTGCGATTGAAATAACTGTCAGTACGCGCCTTGATCGTCGCATCATCAATTGCGGCGACGCAGAACGAAGAACTCACACCCGAAGACACTTCTGAACGAGGTTCCTGCGGATGTACGGAAGGCGATTTCAAGACCACGACCTGCCCTTTCCTAGGCATCACGACCAGATGCTCGGTATCATCCTGGACATAGACGACCTCCAATCACAAGGTCAGCACCCGCAAGAAAGCTCAGAAAGTGACGATCCGCTGCTTATGACAGGAGAATAACTCCCGCCATAAACAGCGGTTTGCTCCGCTTAAACGCTTTTTCGCAGAGTGCGGGCCCGGGAGTTCAATTCCTCGGCAATCAGGAACGCCAGTTCGAGAGACTGCTCCGCATTCAGGCGCGGATCGCAGAATGTCTCATAACGGGCTCCGAGATCATGCTCCGTGAGCTGATGCGCGCCACCAACACACTCGGTGACGTCCTGCCCGGTCATTTCCATATGCACGCCACCCGGCACCACACCCTCAGCAGTCAGGATGTCGAAAAAGCCCTGCACTTCCGTGAGAATGGACTCGAAGGAGCGTGTCTTGACGTTGCTGGCCGTGGAAATGGTGTTTCCGTGCATTGGATCGGACATCCACGTCACGGTGCGACCCGTTCCTTTGACCGCCTGCACCAGTCCGGGAAGATGATCCTGAATCTTGGTCGCGCCCATGCGGGAAATCAGGGTGATACGCCCGGCTTCATCCGCAGGATTGAGGATATCAAGCAGTTGCTCAAGCGCCTCGATCTGCGTCGTCGGACCGACCTTTATGCCGATCGGGTTACGCACACCGCGCAGGAACTCGACATGCGCGCCTTCCGGCTGACGGGTGCGGTCCCCGATCCACAGGAAGTGCGCCGAGCAGTCATACCATTCGCCGGACGTTGAATCGACGCGGGTGAACGCCTGCTCATACTGAAGCAGAAGCGCCTCATGAGACGTGTAGAACTCGGTCTCGTCGATCTGTGGCGCAGAGGCCGAGTTGATGCCACACGCCGCCATGAACTCCAGCGTCTCGTCGATACGTTCCGCCAGAGCGCGATAACGCTCGGCCAACGGAGACCGCTCGACAAAGCCGAGGTTCCAGCGGTTGACCCGGTGCAGGTTGGCGTAACCGCCGCGCGAGAAGGCGCGCAGCAGGTTCAGGACACTGGCCGACTGGAAGTAAGCCGTCTCCATCCGCTTCGGATCGGGAATACGATCTTCAGACGTGAAGGCCGGCCCGTTGATGATGTCACCGCGATAGGACGGCAGCGAGACATCGCCCACTGTTTCCGTGTCGGATGAGCGCGGCTTGGCGTACTGTCCCGCCATACGGCCGATCTTCACCACCGGCACCTTCGCGCCGAAGGTCAGCACGACCGCCATCTGCAACAGCACCCGGAATGTGTCACGGATGAAATCCGCCGAGAATTCGGAGAAGCTTTCCGCGCAGTTTCCACCCTGCAGCACGAACGCGCGACCAGCCGCGGCGTCCGCAAGATGTTCACGCAGACGACGGGCCTCACCCGCGAACACAAGCGGCGGGTAGCTCTTCATCCGTCCCTCAACGGCTTTCAGAGCCGCTTCGTCGGGATAGGTCGGCACCTGCTTGATAGGAAACGACCGCCAGCTATCCGGCGACCAGTTGGCAGCCGTCGTCGGGGCGGCTGTCAGGGGCGATGCGGAAGGGCTGAGCGTGACACTCATGGTCGGTTCCTGTCGATAAGCGCCGGGCTTTCAGAGACCGGCTGTTTCAGAGAAAGCTGATGTTGAAGGGATCACCACGCAAGGCGCGGGGTGAACTTTATGCCGGAGATTGGCTCGGAGTGCAAAAAGCACATCCCTATAGGTTGGGCGACCTTCCCGCCAAGACAAGGAGACCAATGACCAGGACGGTCAGTTTTCCACGTCCTGCCCTGTCTGGAGCCATCAGGCCGGTTATCGCAATGTGCGACGCAGCCTGCGAACCGCCAGTACGATTGCGGACACATAGAGAGCCATCACACCGCAAAGCGCGGGAAGCACAAGCATCCACATGGCGGCGGCGGATCTTAGCCAGACGAAGAAATCAAGATCATGCACGCCGTAGACCAACCAGCGGGAATGACGGGCCGCTGTATCGAGGACAGCCGATAACTCTCCGGATTGCGCATCGATATAGAGCAGCGTTCCCTCTGGCGCAGCGGCGCGCAAAACCGGAAAGCGGCGTTTCTTCAGGGGGCGGTCAAAATAATAGTCATCGGCTTTATCCAGAGAAACTATTCGGGCATCCGGATCAAAAAAATTCTGGTTTTGCAGAGCTTCTTCAAGACTGGCAGCCGTCAGCACGACAGGCGTTGCATCTCTGGCAAACCGTTCCACCCGCCCATCCGCATGATGAAGCACCAGAAAGGGATGGCCACCCAAGGGAACAACATCGACCTCCTGCCAGTCAGTCTGTTTCTGCTCCCATGACCGTTTCGCCGCAACGTCCAGCAATATCCCGACAATATCACTGCCCGTAACATATCCGGAAAGGCGGTCCTGCCATAAGGACGGTTTTTGCCCCTGAAAAAGACCGGCGGGATTCATTGTCAGAAATCCGCTGGTGATCCACGCAAGCGCCATCAGGCCAGACACGGTTCCACAGATATGATGAAACAGGTGCCAGCCCCGATAGACGGAAAATGGCCATACCTTCTTCAGTCGCAGAAAACCGACAGACAGTCCGGTTATGGTGAGGAAAACACCTGATCCTGACAATATGATAACGACATCGTGCCACAGCGCAGGATGTCGACGAAGTATTGCCGGATAAATCCAGTGTGGGATCGCCCCGAACCATGCCCAGCGCCGCGTCGTTTTATCGGTCGCCTGCCCGACGTCGCCTGTCACACGCGAGACGTAGACCTGATTTCCGCCAGCATCATTGGCATGAAATCTGTAAAACCCTTCAGACCTGTCACGGCTGTTCAAAATCCACTGATCGTCGGTTGTCAGCTTGTCGAAAATGACATGATCGGAAACATGCCTTGCCTGAAGATATGACCGGGCACTGGCAGCCGTGATTTCGGCAGAGAGGAACCCTTCTTTCCCGCTGGCAAGATTGAGGACCTGAGCACCTCCCTGTTCCGCCTGAAGGACGAGAACAGGAATTTCTCCTACCATCGTCAATCGAGCGTGACTGAAACGTCTTCCAGCATCAACAATATTTCTGATTCTGGAAAAATTTTCGGGGAATTTCAGCAATGGATGGACATGAGCCAAAGCTGTTGCTGATGGCTGAGGCCAGGGACGCCACAGCATAACGATACCCGACGCACACCATGACGCCATCAGGAGACAGAGGCAGATTCCCATCCACCGATGGATCAGAAAAAGTTTTCGGATGAGATATTTTTTTGTAAACATCATTGTTCCGAAAAGAGAGTTCCACGGGCTGCCCGATGAAAGCAACCCGATGGGAAACTCTCAATCTTCTGTAAACACAGGCAGATGCTCAGAAGCCGGCCTGCATGCTGATGGAAAAGGAACGCGGCGCCCCAAGCAGAACCTGTCCGGAATATCCCGTATCGGCCCACTGAACGAAATGCTTGTTACCGATATTGTCGATACGACCATACAGGGTGATGCCTTTGTAGGCGTGCCACGCTGCGAAAACATTGACCAGAGCATAATCTTTCATGGTCAGCGTGTTGGCGTAGTCTCCTTTTCGGGCTGAAACATACCGCATGCCAGCGCCAAGATCGAGCGGCAGCCCCCGGACACGCGACCAGATCCCCCAGAGGTTGGCGGTCACAGCCGGTACATTGGGAACCTGATTGCCGGAAGCGTCCACTGTCGCACTCGGATGGAAAGAACCGTAGCGGGACCATGTGTAGGCGACATTCCCGTTAAAGCTGAAATGCCGGTTGAGAATGAGATCCCCCTGCCATTCCACGCCGCGAGACTTCTGCACGCCGGCAGTCGCGACGGTATCCGGTCCGGTCGTGACAAGAATACGCGTGCGGCGAATGTCATACAAAGCCAGTGTCGTGGTGAAGCGCCCGTCCAGCGCGGAGGCTTTCACACCGATTTCACCCTGTCGCGCATGGCTGAGACGCGAGAACTGACCACGGTTGGCCGTGAAAAGATTGGAACCCGGCGGGTCTTCCCCTGTCGTGTAAACCCCATAAACGCTGATGTTTTTTGTAATATCGTAAACGGGACCAATCCTGAAATTATCCGGATTATAGTGACCGCGGAAACTGGTGCTGGCGTTGAAACTGCCATCCTGCCTGTAGTTCTGCCGATTGAGCGACAACCAGTCATACCGGAAACCGCCAACGAGCCTCAGCGTCTCACGAATTGTCAGGACATCTTCCAGAAACAGTCCGGCCTGTACCATTGTCGTGGGTGATTTATTGAACGGATATTCGCCTGCGAACGATCCCAGCGCCGTCTGCTCCGGGCCTGCCAGAGAAACGCTGTCAGCATAGGTGGCGTCAGGAAAACCACGATTGCGGATAAAGCGGAGATAGTAAGCATCTCCTCCCAGAATAAATCGATTTTTCATGCCAGAAACAGAAGAATCAAAACTGGCGTAAAGACTGCTGCCCACCTGATGCTGATTTTGGAAAACGTAGAAACGGTCGCGTGCAATTCGTCCTTGTCCGATGGCGTTCCCAGAGGCGTCAACCCTGCCTGCATCCACCATATAACTCAGACTCTCGGCGTTATTCCAGCGCCTTTTGGAATAGATGAAATAACTGCTGCCATGCAGTGAAATCGACGGCGTAGCCTGCCAGTCAAGATGGAGGGTGGGCGTCGCATTGACCGACCCGGCCTCGGCGTTGCGGACATTATAATACTTCCACATTTCTTTACGGGTAATGCCGAGCCCCCTGGTGGAATTTACCAGTCCACCAACACGTCCCCCGGTCTGTCCAATATCGACCAGAGGCGTGCCGTAATAGGTGGAAAGCCGATCCGTGAGATAGTCCATGCCCAGCCGGGCAGTGAATTTTGAAGTCGGCTTCCACAGCAGGGTTGTCGTGAAATCATTGGAATGAGGATCAGCGCCCTTCACAAATCCATCCGAAGATGTGCGGCTGAAATCCGCCCGGATGGCCAGTGTGTTCGTGATCGGCAGGGACCCTCCGACGCCGGCATTCCATGTATTGAAACTTCCATAGGAAAGAAGTGCGTTTGCATGAGGCGCGTCAAAAGTTGGATTACGTGTCCGCATATCCACTGTTCCGCCAACAGCTCCCTGTCCATACAGAACGGATGATGGACCTTTGAGGATCTGAACACTTTCCAGATTGAACGCGTTCTGCGGCCGGTTCACCATGGTTGTAGGACCGAAATAGGTTCCATCCCGCAGGATCTGCACCTGATTACCGGTAAAACCACGCATCATGAACTGGGCAGGACTGCCCGGCCCGCCGCCCGACGATACGCCGGGAGCACTATCACCGGCATCTTCCGCCTGAGCATAACCGCGCTGCATCATGACATCATGTTCGATCACATTGATGGTGGCGGGAGAGTGCTGGATGGAAAGGCCAAGCTTGCCACCGATAGCGGTCGTCTGCCGCAACTGGGGCTGCCTGCCCTGGATTTTGATATTTTCAGCGTGTCCGGCGGGCACAGCTTTATGAGGCGGGGACTGTATCTTTCCCGACCGCTCCGCCGTTGCGGCATGAGCGGTGAAGAGACAGGTCAGGCTGACGGCCATGAAACCAATGTGGCGTGATACGGGATGCACGGTGATGCTCCGACAGAACGTCACCACAGCGGAGACCAGCATTACGTTGGCCTCGCCCCTGAAACCCCCCGTTCAGCGGCCCTGTCCGTGACTCCGTTGCCGTGGCAGGTCTCCTAGCTTACCGGTCATCGATCTGACGAAAAACCTTCCCGGACCGCCTCGCGACAGTATCCAGTGGTGTTCAGACAATCGTCAGCCTCGCGGCATACAGTTGCGGGGACAGCACCGGCCTGACACCGGTTTCCCTCTTAGCCACCACAGCAGACAAGCGACATGGCGGACCACAAGCAATCAGGATGTGATACTGCCGCTCACAATTCTGTCAACGTCCGGAAGCGGCTCTGATGCAGGGAATGGCGTGGCGAAAACATATGTCATTATTGTCTTCATGAAGTCCTGATCATGGTGAGCAATGGTTCCAGAGCCCACCATGATCAGGATGATGCCTTGTCCAATCAGCGGCAGACGGTCAGGCCAGTTCCCTCAGCGCCTCAAACCGGCGGGGATATCTGCTCTTCATGTGACTGGCGAGACCATACCCGCCGATAAAGGTTACGATCACCAGAAAACCGATACCCCACGCAGCGATGGAGGCGTTATCCCCACCGATCAGGGCAGGAAGGTTGGCAACCGCAATCCACAGGCATGCCAGAAGACCAATAAGTCCTCCGATGGGCGCAATCAATGTATGCCAGACATTTCCAAGCCCCTTGCTGCGGACATTGAAGAACACAAGAACCGATATGCAGGTCAGGGACAGGATGACCATGTAACCCAGCGTTCCGGCTGTCGCGCCCCACGCATAGATCTGTGTCACCGGGTCAAGACCGAGAATCAGCAGGATGAGCAATCCGCCGAAAGAGGTGCAGGACTGCACAAGGGAAGAAACGTGGGGAGAGGAATGATCTGCGTGCACATTGGAAATACCGGCAGGCAGCACGCCGTAACGGGACATGATGTACTGGTATCGCACCACGACGTTGTGCAGGGCGAGAATGCAGGCAAAAAGGCTCGTTATAAGCAGAACATTGACGATATCCTCGCTGACCTGCCCCATATAGGAACGGATCAGCAGCAGATACATGTCGCCGGTATGCTCATTGGCCATGGGAACGACTGAATCCAGTCCGAAACCGGCGACCTCGCACCACATTGAAATGACGTAGAAAAGACCCACGCCAAATACCGCCGCGTAAGTGGCACGGGGAATGGTCACATCGGGATTGCGGGCTTCCTCCCGAAAGATCACGGTCGATTCAAAACCGATGAAGCAGTAGATGGCGAACATGATGCCAAGACCGGGTGAACCGGACAGCGCGGCATGAGCCGTAAAAGGCTCGACCGACAGGGACGAAACACCCTTTGTCGCCACGATAACGAGATCGGCCAACAGAACGACGCCCACTTCCAGAACCAGCGCAATACCGAGAAACCGTGAACTCATCTCGATATGTCGGTA
This sequence comes from Acetobacter aceti, assembly GCF_002005445.1. Lineage (NCBI taxonomy): Bacteria > Pseudomonadati > Pseudomonadota > Alphaproteobacteria > Acetobacterales > Acetobacteraceae > Acetobacter > Acetobacter aceti. Next base: position 849,306 of record NZ_CP014692.1, on the reverse strand, counting down.
TCCCAGAAAACCCGCGATCGCGACGACGGCTATGGACAGGAGCCACCACGGAACGGAAAATCCAAGTGCATTATGCAGAAGTTCGCTTAATGTGTAGCCGATATAGGCTTCCAGGGCGATCACGATGAAGCTGTAGGACGCTGCCGCCATCGTGGCGGACGCAAGGCCGATCTGCCTTCCAAGTCCCTTCTGGATATAGGCGTAGAATGCTCCCGCGTTCGCCACGTAACGCGACATGAAAATGAAGCCCGCGGTGAACAGATACATGATGAACGTCGCGATGGCGGCATCCAGAGGGGCTGCAATCCCGTTACCCATGGCGATGATCAGCGGGCTGTTAGCCGCCATGACGGTCAGGGGCGCTGCGGCTGCAACCACCATCATGACAATGGACGCAACACCGAGATTTCCTTGCAGGCTGGAGCCGGCATTCGCTGGCGGCGGGGATGTTGAAGTGTTTTTCATCACGGTCAGCCTCTGTGAAAACAGGAAACGATGATATTTTTCATTGCTTTATCGAAACAATATAAACCCGCGAAAACAGCCTCAGGCTTCTTCCGTGACGCGTGTCAGACCGGGCAGAAACGTGCCATCAAGATACCCTCGCGCCATGGTCAGAGACTCTTCAAGAAACCCAGACTCCAGCGCGCGCGCCTCAGCGGAGTGCTGATGCGTGGTGAACCATCCGACCATCAGCAGACGGCGCAGCATCAGCAGGGTCGGGATAATCTGGACATCCTCTTCAGAGAGTGGCCGTATCTGCCTGTAACCTTTAAGCCAGGCACCGGCGATGGCGGCGATGTCCCTGCTGCATTCCATGAACGTGCAGGCGCAGGCAAATTCGTACATGTGCCAGCCAAAACCGCAATCATCGAAATCGATGATGCTGGTCTGCCCCCCGCTATGCAGGATGTTGGTCAGCCGCATATCGCCATGCAGCAACCCCCAGCGGTTACCCGGACGGCCATAACGCTCCAGTTCGGCGCGCACCATGCGGTCGGCAGCATCCAGCAGACAGGTCTGTTCCGGAGTCATGGCGCGGGTATGACGCCAGCAGCCCCACATGGCGTTTTCACCAATCGCCACATCCACATCCCAGACGGGGCGATTCAGGCGTTTCAGAACGTCATGACTGATTGTGTAGCTGTGCAGTTGTGCGGAGATACGACCCAGTTCCTGAAACTTTTCAGGCAGATCTGCTTCTGAAGGCATTTCACCCGGCTGGTAGGCAAACAGCACTGCATGCTGCTCCTGCTCACCCTCCCCTGTGTGAGCCAGTGCGTTTCCTGCGAGGGTTGGAATAATAGCTGGCGTATGCAGGATGTTATCGGCACGCAACTGTTCGATGAACGTGATTTCCGAAAGAATTTCGTCCACGCTGCGATAATGGGGCCGATGGAGTCTGAGGATGAAAACATCCCCCTCCTGCGTATCAATCCGGAAAACAGAGTTTTCTGAAAAACTCAGCAGTGACCAGCTTGATTCCGGATCAATTCCATAGAGAGACAGGAAAGGCTCGACATTATCCTGCCAGTTCCATGCAGTCTGCTCCCAGGCGCGTGCGGTCATGGTGCAGTCTCCCATCAGAAAGGTGAGCTGGCTGTGATGGCGTCTTCCAGTCTTTGCAGGATATCATCCACCTGCCCGGACTGAAGCAGCAGACCCGGTTTGAACTGAAGCACACGCGGATCGAGCGTGGAGAAGATGGCCCACACGCCGCGCCTGTACAGCTCCCGCATGACAGGCTTCGCGCCTTCCGCCGTGGCGAATTCCAGTCCGATGATCAGGCCCTCCTGACGGATACCCACGAACCAGTCGGCATGACGGCTGTGGATACCGGCCAGCCCCGTCGCGAACCGCGCGATGATCGCCTGCACATTGGCGACGGTTTCCGGGCGTGTCGTCAGATCGAGAACGGCGTTCGCCACGTAACACCCGACTTCCGAACCGGAGAAGGTGGACATGTGCGCAAAACCATCCTGCTCCAGCCAGCCACTGGCCTGCTTCGTCAGCAAGAGCGCACCGAAGGGGTAGATGCCGCCGCCCAGTCCCTTGGAGGTGACGAGAATGTCTGGACGCACATCCTGACGGGAAACAGCCCACAGAGCGCCGGAACGCATCAGTCCGGTCTGCACTTCATCGGCGATGTAGAGCGTGCCGGTCTCGTCGCACATACGGCGGATCTCGGCGAGATAACCGGAAGCCGGAAGCGGAAAGCCGTAGGTCGCCGGGATGGTTTCCATGATGACGGCCGCCGTCGGCTCCGCTTTCAGCGCGGCCTGCATGGCGTCCAGATCGTTGAACGGCGCCTGCACGAACTCTTCCGGACGATCCGCAAGGAAAAGCTGGCTGAACCGCTCGTCGCCTGTCGCAACAGCGAGGCCGGTATGTCCGTGATAGGCTTTGCGGATGGAGATGATGCGGCGACGCTTCGTGGCGTAACGGGCGCTCTTGATGGCCAGATCAATGGCCTCGCTGCCGCTGGTGGCATAGGCCACCCGCTCGAACGGCTTTCCGGAGAGCTTGAGCAGTTTCACCGCCAGCGCCGTCCGGGATGGAGACGGGAAATGATGATTGCCGATATCGAAATACTGCAGGGCGTCGGTCAGCGCCGCAATGACATCGGGATTGCGATGGCCGAGATTGTAGGTGCCGCCGTTAAGATGCACGTCGATCAGTTCATGCCCGTTCACATCGGTCAGCACGTAACCTTCGCGCTTGCCGATCACCAGAGGCACATCCACACTCTGCCAGAAGCGGGTCTTGTCGGGATTCCAGAATTTTTCCGAAGCGGCGAGAATATCCGACTTGCTCTCAAAACCGGCCAGATACGGATTGGCCATGACGTCTCTCCCACACTCTCACACGTGACCATCCGCATGGTGGCCTCATGGAAACAGCGTAGGCATGCAAGGGAGAACGGATAATGACAGAAGGACACAATCTCATGACATCCGACAACGAATGCGTTGCGAAAAAGAAATGAATTGACAGACAGGCCGCCACTCCACCACCCTGCCGGTTCTTTCTTGCGCGATCCGATAATCGGACGGAGAAGTCCGACCTGCCATCATGGGAGATAGTGGCGGAATGACACGTCTGCCCACTCAGGGACATTCCAGTCCACCGACTTCATCCACAACGGTTCTGGCCTCTGTCGTCTATGGGCTGGATGCCTTCATTGCACGTCTCGGGGCGCAGCCGGTGGATGTGTTCAGTCAGTGCGGACTTGAAGGACGGCTCAGCAGCACTCCTTCCGAGACGGTTTTGCTGGGCGCTTACTGTCGCACGCTGGATTACGCGGCAAGCAAAACCGCAACGGCAAATTTTGGCCTGTGGTTCGGGCACCAGTTCGAGCCCCGCCGTCTGGGCATGCTGGGTTACGCCGCCCTTTCCTCTTCAGTTCTCGGCGACGCGCTCGATAATCTGGCAGCCTTCTTCCCGATCCATCAGGACAACAGCATCGTCACTCATTCCAGACAGGGTGAAACTGCCCGTCTGGATTACGATGTTGGCGACCCGCTCCTTCACGACCATCGTCAGGATGCGGAACTGACACTTGCCGTATTGTGCAACATCATTCGGGACGCTTGTGGAGAGAACTGGTCGCCTGCAACCGTTCATTTTCGCAACAGGGCGCCGTCCTGCACGGACGAGCATGAAAAAGTGTTCGGCTGTAAGGTTCTTTTCGGACAGGAGACAAACTCGATCCTGTTTCCGGCCACCAATCTCACCACACCGATGCCTGCCGCTGATGGGCTGCTGTTCAGCGCAATCAAGGATGGACTGCTCCAGATACAGGCACACAAGCAGTCCGTGGAACAGGACTTTCTCTTGCAGGTGCGGCGTGTCATTCTTGATCTTCTTCCACACGGCCAGCCCTCCATCACACAGGTCGCCGAGCGGCTCGGGTGCCCCTACTGGACTCTCCAGCGTCGTCTGGCCGCGAGTGGCTTCACGCACCGGCTTCTGGTGGAAGACGTACGACGCCAGCATGCGCTGAAATACCTGCGAAACGGAGAACATTCCGTTTCACAAACAGCTTTTCTTCTGGGCTACAGCGAAGGAAGCGCCTTCACGCGCGCCTTTACCCGCTGGCATGGGTGCTCTCCCCGCAGTTGGCAGGGGCTCGACCGGGCGTGAGGCAAGTCTGTTTGATCAACCTTCAAAGCATGGTGAATCTGACAGCCTGTTAAGGCGATCCGCCGGTCATGAGACGTCATAATCAGCGTGCTTTTCCATGCTGCGCGCAGAAGTCAGGTTAACAGGGAGATGTAACTAACGCCCCACTCGCCTGAACAACCTGCACAACACACGTTCTTTCTGAAAGCAATTCACACAAGACCCGTCCTGCACAGGGAAAATTGCAATCCGTTAGCCGGGATCAATGCTCGGAGAGGGAAACGGCTCATACAGAGCCTCCCTTTCAACCGCCTCAACCCATTCGCCTCCGCCTGCCTCCCGACCAGACAAGTCAAAACCGCCCTGTCCATATAAGAAACCTACCCTTCTCCATCGAGATAGCGATGCCGGACATGGCGCAAATACTCCTCGGCCCCCAGTGGTTTTCCCGTGGCCGCGATGATGATGTCCTGTGTTGAGGCATTGCTGCCACGCTCATGGACCGATGACCGAAGCCATCCCAGAAGATGACCGAATTCTCCACGCCGGATTTCATTCCCGATATCCGGCGACGCCATCCGCGCCGTGGCGAAAAGTTGTGCCGCCGTTAATGCTCCCAGAGCATAGCAGGGGAAATAGCCCCACAAACCCAACGGCCAGTGAATATCCTGCAAACATCCGCGTCGGTCATCGGGGACATCCAGTCCCAGCATGTCCTTGATACGGGCGTTGAACGCTTCGGGGAGATCCTTCAGCGCCAGTCGCCCTTCGATCATGGCGACCTCAAGCTCATACCGGACGATGATATGCGCCGGATAGGTGACTTCATCCGCATCCACACGGATAAAACCGGGTCTGACCCGTGTCATGCGCCGATAAAGATCGTCCGCATCCCACGAACCCTGTCCACCAAATGCAGAAGCCATGACAGGCGCAGCGAATGTCGCGAAGGGGCGTGATCGTGTAACCTGCATTTCCATCAGCAGGGACTGGCTTTCATGAAGGGTCATTCCCCGCGCCCGCCCGACCGGCTGCCCCTGCCATTCAGCCGGCAATCCCTGTTCATAGAGCGCATGACCGGTTTCATGCATCACACCCAGAAACGCCGGAAGAAAATCATCGGTCTCATAGCGCGTGGTGATGCGCACATCATCAGTCGCGCCGCCACAAAACGGATGGGCGCTGACATCCAGACGTCCGCGCCTCATGTCGAAACCGACCTGCCGCATCATGGATATTCCAAGTTTCTCCTGATCAGAAACAGGGAAAGGCGCAGTCCCGACCGGGCGGCCTTCTCCAGCACTCCCCTGTCGTTCAAGCACGGCCTGCAGCAACGGAGGCAGGTCGCGGGCAAGCGTCTCAAAAATTGGCGTTATGGCTTCCTGCGTCATGCCCGGATCGAAACCATCCAGCAGAGCGTCATAAGGCGAAACATGCAGGGCATCGCCGATAGCCGTGGCGCTCTCGCGTGTCAGATCAAGAACAGTCTGCAGACAAGGCAACAGACTGGCGAAATCGTTTTCGGCGCGCGCCTTGCGCCAGACCATCTCCGCATCCGATCCGGCTTTCGAAAGCGCTTCAACCAGATCACCCGGCACCGCCATGGCTCGGGCGTGAATCCGCTTCATCTCATTGAGATTGGCCTGTTTCCAGAAATCGTCATCCGCGCTGGCCGCCCCCAGCCAGTCTCCCACTTCCGGGGCTGTCAGCATCTCGTGCTGCAGGCCGCCAAGGGTCGCCATGACCGTCGCACGACGGCCGGAAGCCCCTTCCGGCATCATCGTATCGCGATCCCATGAAAGAAGTCCGCCCGCATCTTCCAGCGCGGAAAGACGTCCGAAAAGGCGATGCAGACGGTCGTAGGCGTTCATGGGAAACTCCTGTTGAATCAGTCCTGTACAGACTATCACGATCTCGCCGCTCTGAGACGGCTGGGGAAGATGGGAATTTCCAGTTTTCGATAAAATAACGCTATGAGAGCGAAAAATTCTTCTCTAGAAAAACCCGGTTAACGGATGGGAACACCCTGCCCCGTTCGACCATAATTTTATTTTCATGACGCAGGATATCCTGACGCACAATGCGGACCACCACCAGAGACAGATTTTCTTTTTCGAAAGAGCAGAGTCTGTACCTGCATCCGGGCTGGTGCCTGCTGATCGCCGTTGTAGCAGGTCTATGTTCCGGCCTTGGTTCCGGATACGTCTTTTTCAGGATGGATCAGGCGCAATCCACAGCGGCGCAGCACGATAAGGACGCCCGGATCGCCATCCTGACAGCACAGAAGCAGGCCGTCGAAGCCCTCGCCAAAGCCGATCAGATCAAGGCGAATGTGATGTGGCGCGACATCACTGACGAGGCGCGCCTCTGTTTGCAGAATGATTTTGTAAACACCCGGAACGACTTTGAAATCGTCACGCTGGCCGGAGACGCGGAAGCGGGCTTCATGGCGGATCAGACGCAGGCGGTTCTGGAAGAGGTCGACAGGAAAGTACGGCGCTCACAGATATTCTCCGCTCGTGGTGTGGGAGAATATTACATCTACAATAAAGATCCGGAGGTTGCCGCCAGCGTGGTGGCGACAATGAGTCGCTGCGGATTCCCCGCCCGCGTCATGCCCGCCCCCATTACCGTGGCAGGCATAGCCGGTGCGGTTCCTCCCGGCTTCAATCCATCCGGCGTTGTGCAGATTTTTATCAACACACGAAAAAAACCACATTTCAGCTACGACTGAAATCAGTCCTCCAAGACGCATGACGCGTCACCAAGATATTTCAGGGACGTTTTGTGATCTGACGGAATGTCAGATTGAGCCTGCAGTCTCCCGTCATGGGATGTGATGAGACGGCAAGCGGAGCAACACCGTGGAACGTCAGCCGGGAAGGCCCTCCCCACACGACAACATCCCCGTGCGAAAGACGAAGCCGGCGCGTCGGACTGGCGCGGTCGAGCCCTCCCCATAGAAATGTCGCAGCCACCCCGAGCGAGACGGAGACAATCGGTGTCTCGGCGTCCTCTTCATCCTTGTCCTGATGCAATGAAAGACGTGTTCCCGGTCGATACAGATTCAGAAGGCCGGATTGTAGCGGCGGACACAGAAAGCCGGCGGCGGCTGTCGCTTCTTCCACGAGCGAGCGGAACAGTTCCGGCAGGACAGGCCATGGCAGGCCATTGCGCGGCTGGGTTGTTGTGTAGCGATAGCCGGAAGCATCCGAGGTCCAGCCATACTCGCCACAGGCTGTCATGCCGACCGACATGCGATGACCTCCCGGCGTGACAAGATGTCGGAACGGCGCCTGCCGAACGATGTCGCGGGCCGCATCAAGCAGGTCGGACGCTCTGGAAAGCGCCATACCGGGGAAGATGAAAGCACCCGGATCAAGCTGAATATGCCCGTCGCAGTCCTTTCCCTCTCGAGGGTCCGTTACGTTGAGAAAGTCGAAAAGATCGCCAGTCACACGCCGTCCTCCTCTGCCACGAAGCCAGTCGTTGAGCCACGTCAGCGTGGTCGCCTTCATCCACTCCACTGCTGAGATAGCACATCTGATCCTGATCTATTGCGGTTGTAAGATGGGAAGAGGTGATTGTAGACTGACCGAAATGACACTGACGATGGGCTGTCTGGCCACGCGCCCGCATCCCAGCCCTGAGAGACCTGTATCCATGCGTGTTTTTTCCAGACTCACCGGTCGTTTCCCAGCAGCAGGACTCCTGCTGCTTCTGACGGCCACCAGCATTTCGCTCTCCGGGCAGGCGATGGCGCAACAAAGCGACGCCCTGTCGGGCGCTGAAATGATGTCCGGTGATCCGACGCGCGAAGATGGCGGCGCCGCGGCGACAACGGGCCGCCACGAAAACCTGCACGTCAAAGGACGCAGAAAGCTGCCGCCCGGATACCAGGATGCGCCGTCAATGGATATGACGCACGGCCCCGACCCCGACCATGCCCAGCATGTGGTGCGGGATTCCGTCACGGGTGCGGACCTGTCCAAATTCGGGTCCGCCTATCAGGACAGCGGCCCGAATGGCTCGGGCAGCATGGGTGACGCCACGGGTAACGGCTGGGTCACGCCCCGCTAAGGCCCGGCGGCGCGGAACACCTCATTTTTCCCGACCCACGGGGCGACCCTGTCCGGCAGGTTTCGTCCTGTCGGACGCTGCTGTGGTCGGGTGACCAACACGCCGTTTTTCCTTCATACACTCCCTGTCGTCCTGTTTTTTGAAAAATCGTAGCCGTCATTGTGAGCGAAAGCCTGACCGCAGCGTTATGCCGCATGTCAGGCCACGATAACCATGGCCACAGCTTTCAGGTGATCCAGAATCTCATGGCTTCCGAACAGACTTTCGACGACAAGCAGCCGCCTTCATCCGATGAAACGCCGCTCGACAGCATTGCGCGCATCCTTCGCCTTACACTGACCATTGCTGCTGTCATGCTGTCGATCTGGCTGATCGGCGACGTGATCATGGTGGTCTTCGCTTCAGCGCTCTTTGCCGTCATCCTGCATGGAGTGGCCCGCATCCTGAAACGCTGGACAAAACTGCCCTATGGGGCAGCACTCGCCATTGTCTGCGTGCTGATGGTGACCCTGACCGTCGGTATCGGCTGGTCGAGCGGCTCTGATATCGTCGCACAGGCCGCCAAGCTGCGCGACGCCCTGACCACGCAGGTTTACGCCCTTCGTGACCGGCTTGCCGCCTGGCCTCAGGGGCAGGTTCTGCTGAATTATCTGCCCGCCTCACTGGGTGGGCATGGCGGCGGCGCGACCGGCAGCGGCGGCCTGATGTCCCTCGGCTCGCGGATTGCGGGTTCGATGACAGGCTTTCTCGGGTCAGCGTTCGGTGTGCTGGGCACGCTCGCCGTCGTGGTCATCGCCGGTCTGTATTTCGCCGCCTCTCCTTCTCTCTATGCCAACGGCATGCTCCGGCTCGTTCCACGTCACTGGCGCGGACGAGGACAGGAAGTCATGCTGGTCGCGGCGGATACGCTTTGGGCATGGGTTGCCGGACAGGCGCTCGACATGGCCGTTGTCGGCATCCTCTCCGGCATGGGGCTCTGGATCATTGGCGTACCTCTGGCGATCAGCCTTGGCTTTCTGGCCGCACTCTGCAATTTCATTCCCTATATCGGCGCTATTCTCGGCGCTGTTCCTGCCCTGCTCCTCGCGCTGTCCCTCGGCCTGCGCGAGACCGCCATGGTTGCCGCGCTCTACACAGTCATCCAGTTTTTCGAAGGGAACGTCATGGCTCCGCTGATCCAGCGCAAAGCGGTGCAGATGCCTCCCGGCCTGACCGTTCTGTCCCAGACGTTCTTCGGCGGCATCTTCGGTGCACCAGGGTTGATTCTCGCCTCCCCGCTGACCGCCATGCTGCTCGCAGTTGGTGACAAGATCGCACCGCCGCTGGAAGACGACGAGCGTGTCTGAACGCAGCTCCCTCTCTCGCCTGACAGGCCTGTTCTGTCTGGTGAACGCCATGAGCCTCACCGGATGCGCCCGTTACGAGCAGACCAAACGTGAAGTGTGCTCACAGGAAAAGCCCGATACGACGCTTCTGCGTCAGCCAACTCTTGCCGATTTTATCCGGTCCTGTGGCCTGCAATATTATCCTGACGCCACAGGTCAGGTGACGCTCCACTATACCCCTCCCCGTCATGACGACACCCTGCCGGTTTCGGCGCCGAAGGCTTTCGCAGTCAGTGACGCGGGCGGCTCACGAGGCCGGTTGTGGTATCTGTGCATGCCCGTGCCCTATCTGGTTTCCGCGGGTCAGCCGGTCAGAAGTTTTCTGGCTGTCTGTCGTTATGCGGGATCTGGCATGGATCGCATGTCCCTGACCTATGATCAGACGGATGCCGTTACCTATAATCCACGGAACTGGTGAAGCTGCCTCGTTTCGGCATACTGGCGTATCCTATCCGATACTCAGGGCTGGAAAAACGGAAGCAGCCTCGCTAAACCGGCGCTATGAACGACGTCGATTTCTCCCTCGCCGGGGCCACTGCTTCGCCCACACAGATTCTGATCGCTCCTCAGGCCGTGCTGCGCCAGAAGGCCCGGATCGTTCGCCCCGAAGATATGGACGCGGTGAAAGCCACGTTGCCTGGCATGTTTTCAGCCATGTACGCCGCGCCCGGCATCGGTCTGGCCGCCCCTCAGGTGGGCATCAGCCAGCGCTATGTCATCGTCGATCTGGGTGATGACGAAGACCGTCAGCCGATCGTCCTCATCAATCCCGAGATCCTGACGGAAAGCGAAGTCATGACGCCGCGTGAGGAGGGCTGCCTGTCTCTCCCCAACCAGTATGCGGAAGTTGTGCGCCCGGAAGCGGTGCGGGTTCGCTGGACGAACGTCGAGGGTCAGCGGTGCGAGCGTGAAGTGAACGGCCTGCTGGCCACCTGCATCCAGCACGAGATCGATCATCTGGATGGCGTGCTGTTCGTGGACCATCTCTCCACGCTGCGCCGGAACATGATCATGCGTCGTCTGGCGAAAGAGCAGAAACTCCTCAAGCACTGAGTCCTGCCACGGCCACGCCTTCCTATCGCTGAGCGGCATCCCGCTTCCGCCCAGACCTGAGATTTCCGGAGAAGAGACCAATGCGTCTGGCTTTCATGGGCACGCCCGACTTCGCCGTTCCGGCGCTGTATGCTCTCCGCGACGCAGGACATGAGGTCGCGGTGGTCTATACCCAGCCGCCACGCCCCGCCGGACGTGGCAAGGCGCTGCGTCCTTCTCCGGTGCATCATGCCGCCGACACACTCGGGATTCCCGTGCGCTGTCCGGAAAAGCTGCGGAACAATCAGGAAGAACTGGACTGGTTCGCCACCCGGAAATTCGATGTCGCCATTGTCGCGGCTTATGGCCTGATCCTGCCCAAAGCGATGCTCGACGCCCCTGAACGAGGCTGCCTGAACATCCACGCCAGCCTGCTCCCGCGCTGGCGTGGCGCCTCCCCGATCCAGAGCGCGATTCTGGCCGGAGACAAGGAAAGCGGCGTGACGATCATGCAGATGGATGTCGGTCTGGATACCGGCGACATGCTGTCCTCGGTCGGCGTGCCGATCACAGAAGTGACGACCGCCACAACGCTGCACGACGAGCTGGCGGCGCTGGGTGCGAAAATGGTGGTGGATGTGCTGCGTGAGCAGCCTCCCGCCGTCCCGCAACCTGAAGAAGGCGTGACCTATGCCGCCCGCCTGACAAAGGAAGACGGCCGCATCGACTGGACGCAATCCGCCGGGACCATCGACCGGCAGGTCCGCGCCCTGACCCCATGGCCCGGTGCATTTACCACGCTCGATGGTGTCACCCTGAAGATCGGCGCTGTTGATGTCATCCCCGAGCGGGCTGGCGCACCGGGCGTGGTGCTGGATGATCTCCTGACACTGGCCTGTGGTTCTGCCTCCGCGCTGCGTATCCGTCAGATCCAGCGCCCCGGGCGGGGCATGATGGATGCGAATGCCTTTCTGCGCGGCCAGCCCGTTGCCGCAGGCGCCCGCCTCGGCTCATGAATGACGCTTCGCCTCCGGCATTCTTTCGCCAGAGCCACGCGCCGGATGACCGGCAACGCTGGGCGGTCAAGATCGAGTATGACGGAACCGGTCTGGTTGGCTGGCAACGGCAGAAAGCCGGCCTGTCCGTGCAACAGTTGCTGGAAGAAGCCGCCGCCCGGCTGGCAGGAGGACGAGACGTTCCCAGCATCACCGCCGGACGCACGGATGCCCGCGTCCATGCCACGGGACAGGTGGCGCATCTGGATTTTCCAATCTCCATGCCGCTCAATCCCCGGGCTGTGAGAGACGGTCTTTCCTACCACCTTAAAGACCATCCAGTCGTGATTTTGGCGGCAGCGCCCGTTGCCCCCACATGGAGCGCCCGCTTCTCCGCCATTCGGCGTCGCTATCGCTACAGGCTTCTGAACCGCCCTTCCCGGCCGGGCATCGAAGCCAACCGGGTGTGGCATGTGCGCCATCCACTCGATGTGCCGGCCATGCAGTCCGCGACGCAGATTCTACTGGGCCAGCATGATTTCTCGACGTTCCGGGCGGTCGCCTGTCAGGCGAAAAGTCCCATCCGCACGCTGGACCGGCTGGATATTACCCGTGATGGCGACCTGATTCTGTTTGATGTCGAAGCCCGTTCCTTCCTGCACCATCAGGTGAGAAATCTGGTCGGTACCCTGCAACTCATTGGATGTCGCCGCTGGGATTCAGAGCACCTCCGCACCGCGCTGGAAGCTCGCGACAGATGTGCGGGGGGACCGACCGCGCCCTCTGAAGGGTTGTATCTGGTGGGTGTGGATTACGATCCTGATCCGTTCGGATAGTCTGTTCTCTCAGAACGCTCCAGATCACATCGTACATGTGGCCATTGTCACCGGACATCGTGGAGAGATGATCCAGTTACCGGAAAGTCTCCAGACAAAAGAGACACCGTCCGGCCGCGCGTCTCTGGAGACAGTCGCTTTCGAAGGGCGCTTCAGTCCCTGATGGCATGGCGCACACTCGTTACATACTGGGTTAATGGATAAGAGAAAGCCCTGCATTATCTGCCGTCAGTCCATCAATACAGAAACGTGGAATTCTTTTATCACAAAATCTGAAAACGGATTGGCGACTTTTCATCATCCCACGCCCAGCCTAAACTCTCCTCAAACAGGAGGAGGCTGACTTCAATGAAGCGCCTGATTACGAAAAGTTTTTTGGCAGCGATAAGTGTTTTGTCGACTGGAATCGTAACCGCTCAGGCCGGAGAAAGCTCGCCTCCTCTCGTCCACGCCGAGATGGGAGAGCATGAGCATATTGCACTTGCCAGCGCGGGACTGAATGCCTCTGTTGACCTCGTAGAGAAGCCGGACTGCGCGGTCGCCACGCTGCTGGGCGGAAACGATACTCTTGTTTCAGGAGCCTGCCGTATGGCCGTGCTCACACTGAAAGACAGCCTCCATCCGGATCGACCGGCTTTCACCACGTTACTGACCCCTTACAGCCGGGATGGCAGTGACGTCCGGGACCTTCAGCTCGATCTGCGCCATCTGGATGTCGCCTCTCCACTGCCTCAGGCTGTTGTCTCGGTGTATACCGGGGGGGCGCACTGTTGCGCCCTGACATCAATTGTCGGAATGACAAAAAACGGCACATGGACTGCAACACAGCCGCCCGAACTCTCGGGTGAAGGCCGTCCGCTCTTTACCGATATCGACAAGGACGGAGCGCAGGAAATCGTCAGTAGCGACGGCAGCTTTCTCTACACCTTCGCCTCTCATGCAGGTTCCTACACACCATCGGTCATTTATCGCTACACGGATGGGCGTCTTGTCGACATCACAACCGACAGTGTCTCGCGCCCCTACCTGGAACGAACTCTGAAAGAGAGCGAAGGATTCTGGGTCCAGCAGGACCGCAATGAACCTAATGGGTTTCTTGCTTACTATGTCGCGATGAAAGCCAATATGGGAGAGTTTCCAGCGGGCTGGTCCTATATGCTGCCGCGATATGATCACGAAATTGACGCGGGCTTTTCTCTTTCACGTTGCACACTGGGAGGACGGCTGGAAGCTGAATGCACGCCCGAAGAGCGGAAGCCCCTGCCCTTCCCCCAAGCGCTGGCCGGATTTCTGGTCGCCGGTCATTACGTCACGTCAGAACAGGCTCTGGCTGCAGCTCCGGAAGCGGAAGCTGCGATTCAGTCTGCAAATGGTTACAGACCTGATTTTTCCTGCAGCACGCCGCCACAAAAGAATGGTGTCGCGACGATGCTGTGCGAAAACAGCGATGCCGCGCAGCATGAACTTCAGTTCGATCAGGTTTATTACGCTCTCCGTCAGCTTGTTGGCCCCGGTGGCTGGCGCGCGCTGAAGCAGGAGATCATTCTGGCTGAGAACGCCGTAGACCAGCAATGTGGTCTTCCCGTTCCGGGAGCGGCGGACCAGACGCTGCCATCGAACGCCACAGGCTGTTACGCGGCAGGCATGGATACGCTTTCTGAACAGTATCGCAAAAAACTATCCGGACCTGCTCTGGAAGAATCAAAAAGACCGATTGCCCAACATATCGCCCTCCAGCGGCGCCTGATAAAGCTTGGATATCTTCCCGCAGCCTCAACGGCTGACGGTGTGTACGGTGAATCTACACGTGCCGCCATCGTCGCCTGGCAACGCGACACAGGCCGTCCGGACGTCTCGTCTTTTCTGTCCGATGCGGATGCTGCTGTGCTTCTGGGAACACCGCCTGTTGTCGCGGAAACAAAATCACCTGCTGAGGCCATATCGCAAAAGACGGATACAGCTCAGCAGGAAACGACGATATCCAGCCTCCCGCAACCGTCGAAAAATACGATCAGACTGTTTGGATTATCAGGCATCACAGCCCTGATTGCTGCGGCTGCCGGGATCGCCCTGTATTTCGTGCCGTTTGTTATTGCCTGTGTCCGCGACACGGTACGAAAACCCGCTGTCTTCGCTGTAAATCTGTTCTTCGGGTGGACTGGTCTGGGATGGATCGCGGCACTCGTCATGGCGTGCAGGTTTGTCCGTCTGAACAAGGGACCGTCTTCAGAAACCGGCCATTGAGGACAGGGCTGGACTGCCCACTCCAGGCAGTCCAGTCTCGTCCTGATTTATAAAGCAGAAAACAATACGCGCCCGAATATCATCAGAATGAATCAGTGAACTGTCGGTTTTCCGTCTACCAACGCTCGTATGCCCGGCACGATATCAATCAGAAGACCACCGGGCGGCTGAGGCAAAGGTGGAGACAGCAATTGCCACGATGACGCAGCCAGCGCTTCCTGCTGCTGAGTCAGAAGCTTTTCGATCTGCGCCCTTCTGGAGGTGTCGACCTTTCCATCCAATGCTTCGAGACCTGCCCGGGCCAATGAAGAAAGCTGCTGCGAAATGGGACGTATCGTTTCCAGGGCCGTAACACCTCCGATCGTTTTTTCGAACAGGCCATCATTGGCAGCCCATTGTTCAAGATCATGGCGTAGTTGCTGGGCAACGGAGCGGTCACCTTGCACATAGGCTTCCGCGAGTTGATTAAACCGCATGGCTGAAAAGGAATCTGGCTCCGCCATGGCGACTGGCCATGTCAGCAGGTCTTCCCCCGCTTTCTTGATCATTCTGTTGATCGTGTAATTCCTGACCGGACTGGTCACCTGCAACAGCGTATCCAGCGCGTACACGCTTGAAGCCGGATACCGTGACAGCATCTGCTCACGATCCTGCTGTGTCGTCGTCAAAGCCAGCCTGTTCAACTGCACGGCGATATGCGGCAAACGACGCTCCATATCGACAACATCTTTTACCGTCTCAGGTGACCACAGACGTTCTGCAATCACGGCAGCGCGGGGCCACAGTCTCTGATCCAGCATCTGTTCCGAAACCGCCTCCGTCCACAGGACAGCCTCCCCTCCCAGAACATGGTTCTTTTGCCGGGCGTTCAGGGGAGGAAGCGCGGGATCAAGCGCGAACGCATCAGCCAGCCTGAAATGAATCTGTCGGGCATGTTCCAGTTCCGGTCCCGCCAATCCGCTTGCCATCAGATCATAAGGATCAATCTGATAATACTCACGCGCCGGACGCAGAAGGTCCAGATAATATCCTGAAGAGACAAGAACCGGATGCTGTCTGGCTGTCGCTGTGTTGATCCATTTGGAAGACCGCCACACATCGACAACAACCGATTTTGGAACAGGGGCCGACAGAACCTCGTCCCATCCGATCATTGTCTTTCCCTGAGCCGCCAGAAAAGACTGAATTTTTGCTGTGAACTCTCCCTGAAGTGCTGAAGCGTCAGGATAGTTATGGGCCTGCATATAACGGACGATCTGTGGATTGCCTGTCCACTGAGAGGCAACCACCTCATCGCCGCCAGCATGAAAATAGGCATCCGGAAAGAGAGGCATCATTTCTGCAAAAAGCTTTTCTACAAAAACGAGCGTTTCCGGTTTGGTCGGATCAAGCGCCGGGTTGTTGGCGTTGCTACCGGCAATACAGGCTGAACCACCCGTACAGGCCGCATTGGCAGCAGGGAGCGGTTGCGCTGCGAACTCCGGATAGGCTTCCAGAACAGCCAGTGCATGGCCGGGCACGTCGAATTCCGGCACAACGCGGATACCGCGTTCAGCGGCATACACGACAAGGCTCCGGATCTCGTTCTGCGTATAATACTGCCCATGTGAAGAGACAGTCTGTAGACGGGGAAAAATCTGGCTTTCCACGCGGAAGGCGGACCCATCACTCAGATGCAGATGCAGAACATTCAGCTTCGTCAGCTCCATCGCATCGATCTGACGCCTGAGCGCAGGCACGGACATGAAATGTCGCGCCACATCAATCATCAGTCCCCGCCAGGGAAAGCGGGGAGCATCGTCGATCGTCACATCATGGAACGTCACGCCCCCTGCCGTTGATCCAGCCAGTTGCAGTAATGTCGCAAAGCCATGCAGCACTCCCGCAGGCCCGTCTGCATTCAGCGTGATCTTTCCATGATAAATGCTGAGTCGATAACTTTCCCGCTCGTCAACAGCAAGATAGTCGGGGTCTTCCCTGTTTCGGATTTCCAGAGAGCAGGCAGCCTGTTTCTCACTGGAGTGCGAAGAAAGATGCAGAAAATGCAACAGGCGCTCACTGCCCCGAACCAGCATGGGATCATGAGCGCCGTGCCAGTCGATCATGATCCGATCACAGGTTTTTTCGTCTTCACCCTGCCACGCAATGGCAGATGGAACCGGCATCAGATCGGGAAGCACGGCAGCCCGCGCATGTGAAAGTGGCAGCACGCAGAGCGAGGAGACGCCTGCGGAAAAGAGGATTGCGCGTAACCGGTTTCTTTTTGCCATCGTGTGCTCTTCTGCCCGCTGTCGGTATGTCCGACAAAACAACCCGCTCTGAATCTGACCAGGTTATCTTGCCAGATTTTGCCTGATCCGGCCTTCTCGCTGTCCAGCGCCGCCATCTGTTTCGGATCATACCGCTCTCCCGCTGCGGCTCCTTTGGGGGGCAGCCTGCTCAATGACGACCAGATCGGCTGGTGTCAGCGCGATATCAAACGCGCCCAGCATTTCTGAAAGCTGGTCGCGCCTGCGTGCTCCGGCCAGCGGCACGATGTCCTCCCCCCGTGCTGCAACCCACGCGATGGCCAACTGAGCGACGGTCGTGTTCCGGGCTTTTGCACTCTCGCGCAACGTCTCCACAGGAGCCAGATTCTGCTCGACATTGCCTTCCTGAAAGCGCGGGCTATGCACACGAAAATCACCGGGCGTTCTGGCAGCCTGCCAGTGTCCGCTGATCAGACCACGCGCAAAAATCCCATAGGCTGTGATACCGAGCTCACGGCAGGCCGGCAGGATGCTGTCCTCGATCCCCCGCGAAATCAGGGAGTATTCTATCTCTTGAGGACCTTTCCTGCCAGGTTGCCGTAACTCCATAATGGGAAATCTCTCTTTTGTCTGAAAACTCTTCTTTCCATAAATGATTTTCAGCCCTGATAGTCATCTTTGCAGAACACGATATCAGTTTCACAAATAAAAACGGGCAGTCCTGGGACTGCCCGCTGAAAACGATCTTTTCCGTCAGATCAGGCAGAAATCGCCATCTGCTCTGGCACAGCAAAGCCAATGATCTTTGCATAATCTTTCGGAACGACCTGCCAGAAATGCGGCAGAACCTCATCCCATTTATGCAAGAGCATCGCGGCATAGGGAGACTGTGTTTCGCAGGCATGTGCTTCCACAAGAGCCCGAAGTTTTTCTTCCCATTCCTTCTGCTCAACGCGCACCCAGAACACGTTGTCCGGATTTACTTTCTGTTCGAACGACCCATCTGCATCGTACACGAAAGCCATACCACCCGTGAAACCGGCGCCAAAATTGTCGCCGGAATCACCAAGGATGACGACCGTTCCACCTGTCATGTATTCACAGGCGTTGGAACCACAGCCTTCAACCACGGCGGTCGCACCGGAGTTACGCACCGCGAAACGCTCACCGGCGAGCCCTGCGGCATACAGCGTGCCCGCTGTCGCGCCATACAGCACGGTATTGCCGACAATCGCATTTTCATTCGTTGCCAGCGTGCTGGATGCCGAAGAACGCACAACGATGGTCGCTCCGGACAGACCCTTGCCGACATAATCGTTGGCGTCGCCATGCACTTCCAGTTTCAGCCCTTGCACGGCGAATGCACCGAGCGACTGGCCGGCGGATCCGCGCAGACGCACCGTCAGATGGCCGGGCGCCAGCGTCGCCATACCATACTGCCGCACGATCATGGAGGAGATGCGTGTGCCGATGGCGCGCATCGTGTTCTGCACGTTGTACTGGAGCTGCATCTTCTCGCCGTGATCGAACAGCGGACGGGCATCCGCGATCATCTGCGCGTCGAGCGTATCCGGCACCTCATTGCGGCCTTCAAGCGTGCAATAGCGCGCATGCGGGCCAGGGTCGGCCTGAACCAGAAGCGGATTCAGGTCGAGGTCATCGAGATATTCGGAACCACGCGAAACCTGATGCAGAAGGTCCGTACGGCCGATGACCTCGTTCAACGTTCTGAAGCCAAGCGATGCAAGAATATTCCTGACATCTTCGGCAATGAACGAGAACAGGCTGATGACCTTCTCGGGCGTGCCTTCGAACTTGGCGCGCATGGCCGGGTCCTGCGAGCAGACGCCCACCGGACAGGTGTTCGAGTGACACTGACGGACCATGATGCAGCCCATCGCCACGAGGCTCGCCGTGCCGATACCAAACTCTTCCGCGCCGAGCATGGCGGCAATCACCACGTCACGACCCGTTTTGATGCCACCATCGGTCCGCAGCGTGACGCGATGACGCAGACGGTTGAGCATCAGTACCTGATGCGCCTCCGCCAGACCAAGCTCCCAGGGCAGCCCGGCATACTTCACGGAAGACAGCGGGCTGGCGCCCGTACCGCCGGAGTGACCGGAGATCAAGATCGCATCGGCTTTCGCCTTCGCCACACCTGCCGCGATGGTGCCGATACCCGAACGGGCGACCAGCTTCACCGTGACTTTCGCATCCGGGTTGATCTGCTTCAGATCATAGATGAGCTGGGCAAGATCCTCGATCGAGTAGATGTCGTGATGCGGCGGCGGGGAGATCAGAGTCACCCCCGGCGTCGCATGACGCAGCTTGGCGATCAGTTCCGTGACCTTGAAGCCCGGAAGCTGCCCGCCCTCACCCGGTTTCGCACCCTGCGCAACCTTGATCTCAAGCTCACGGCAGTCATTCAGATACTGCGCTGTGACGCCGAAACGACCGGACGCAACCTGCTTGATGGCCGAGGAGGCATTGTCACCATTCGGGCGCGGCTTGGCGCGGGCCGGATCTTCACCACCCTCACCGGAATCGGACTTTGCGCCGATACGGTTCATGGCGATGGAGAGCGTCTCATGCGCTTCAGGGCTGAGCGCACCGAGCGAGATGGCCGGTGCGATCAGGCGCTTGCGAAGCTGCGTGATGCTCTCGACCGATTCCACCGGAATGGCTTCACGGTCACTCTTGAAGTCGAGCAGATCACGCAGAGCCACCGGCGGCTGACGGCGCACCGCGTCCGCATAACGCTGGTAGATGGAAAAGCTGTCCGTTCCGACCGCCGTCTGGAGCATGTGGATCAGCGTGCCGTCGAAGGCATGCGTCTCGCCACTCCGGCGCAGCTTGTAGAGGCCACCGACCGGCAGAACCGCCGCCGACGTGCCCCATGCCTGCTCGTGGAAGCTCAGGATGTTCTTGGCGATACCGCCGAGACCGATACCGGAGATGCGCGAGGCCATGCCGGGGAAGAACTCGGCGACCAGAGCGCGGGACAGGCCGACCGCCTCGAAATTGCAGCCGCCACGATAGGACGCCATGATCGAGATGCCCATCTTGGACATGATCTTGAGCAGCCCCTTGTCGATGGCCTTGCGATACCGTTCGACCGCCGTGCGCAGGGACATGTCGCCACAGAGACCGCGACGGATACGATCCGCGATGCTTTCCTGCGCCAGATACGGATTCACCGTTGTCGCGCCAACGCCCAGCGTCACGGCGACGGCATGCACGTCCAGCACGTCCGAGGTCCGAACGTTCAGCGAGGTGAAGGTCCGCAGCGAGTTACGCACCAGATGCGTATGCACGGCGGCAACGGCGAGGATCGTCGGAATGCCGGCGCGTTCTGCTGACTGGTTCTCGTCGGTCAGGAAGACATGCGAGCAGCCTTCGCGCACACGTTCCTCAGCCTCCCGACGGATACGGGCGATGGCCTCACGCAGGCCGGCCTCGCCTTCCGATGCCACGAAAGTCGTATCGATGATTCCACCGCGATCGCCACAGAACTTGCGAAGCGCCTCGAACTCACCACTGGTCAGGATCGGGCTGGGAAGCTGGAGCAGATCACACTGATCTTCGGTCTCCTCGAGAATGTTCCCGAGATTGCCCAGTCGTGTCAGCAGGCTCATCACCCGCGCTTCACGGAGGGAGTCGATCGGCGGGTTCGTGACCTGACTGAAGCCCTGACGGAAATAATGCGCCAGCCCGCGATAGCGTTCGGACAGAACCGCAAGCGGCGTGTCGTCACCCATCGACCCGACAGCCTCCCCGGCTGTCTCGACCATCGGCTGGAGAATATGTTCGAGTTCTTCAAGCGTGTTGCCGACAGACAACTGGCGGCGACGCAGTTCTTCCGGCTGATACATGACGGGCTCGACCACGTCGTCGCGCACCAGCGAACCGATCTTCTGGATCTTTTTGACCCACTGACCGAAATCCTGACGTCCCGCCAGCAGATCGAGCAGTTCGTCGTTACCAAAGAGTTTGGCGTTGTCGAGATCGACGCCGAGCATCTCTCCCGGCCCAAGGCGGCCACGGCTGACGACAGCCGCTTCCGGCACCTTCACCATGCCGGCTTCGGACCCGATGATCAGAAGATCGCTGGTCGTCCGGGTATAACGCAGCGGGCGCAGGCCGGAGCGATCCAGACCGGCGATGATCCAGCGTCCGTCTGTTGCGCAGAGGGCAGCCGGGCCATCCCATGGCTCCATGACGGCATTGCAATACGCGAACATGTCGCGATGCGACGCCTTCATGCGGGAATGCGCGCCGACACTGGCCGGGATCATCAGCGCCTTGACCGCAGGCGCATCGCGTCCGGCATGCGTCAGTAGCTCAAAGACGTTATCGAGTGTCGCCGTATCGGAACCACCGACCTGCACCACGGGCTTGATATCGTTCATGAACGGATCAAGTTCCGGATCGGCCAGCCGCGTTTCGTGGCTGCGCATCCAGTTCACATTGCCGGAGATCGTGTTGATCTCGCCGTTATGGGCAACGCGACGGAAAGGCTGCGCCAGTTTCCAGGTCGGAAAGGTGTTGGTTGAATAACGCTGATGGTAGATCGCGAAACGGCTGGTGAAACGCTCATCCAGCAGATCCGGATAAAAATCCGTCAGGTTTTCCGCAAGGAACATGCCCTTGTAGATCAGCGAACGGCAGGACAGAGAGCAGATATAGAGATCGACCTGATCGGCGATGGCGGATTTTTCGATCCGGCGACGGATCACATACAGATCGCGCTCGAAATCCGCTTCAGAGCGATCGGTTTTACCCCGGATGATGATCTGTTCGATTTCAGGCCGTGTCGCATTGGCTTTTTCACCGATGCAGGATGTATCGATCGGCACCTGACGCCAGCCATAGATGCTGTAACCGAACATGAGGATCTCGGTTTCGATGATCTGACGACACCGCTCCTGCGCGGCAAGATCGGTCTTGGGAAGGAACACCTGCCCCACCGCCAGCGGCACACCCGCGTCGCGTTCCGCCTGCGGCACACCGATGGCGTCGGCAAAGAAATCCTGCGGAATCTCGACATGGATGCCAGCGCCGTCGCCCGTCTTGCCGTCAGCATCGACAGCGCCGCGATGCCAGATCGCTTTAAGCGCCTCGATACCGGCTTCGACAACATCACGACGCTTGCGACCATCCAGCGCGGCTACAAGGCCGACACCACAGGAATCACGCTCGTCTGCAGGATCATACAGGCCATGCTGCAACGCCGTGCTGTTCTGCTTCCAGTTCGTGACGAAAGTCTCGCCGGTTTCCACACCGACGGAAGCACTGGCTCCGGAAAAATCTTCAAATGAGTCCATGATCATTACTCCGCAGCCAGAGAAGAAGAACGGGCGGCAATCCACTGATCGATCTGGGCTGCCGCATCACGGCCATCACGGATGGCCCAAACGACGAGGCTCGCGCCGCGCACGATGTCGCCAGCGGCGAACACACCCGGAACCGAGGTTTCGAAGCTGACCCGATCAACCTGCAACGTGCCCCAGCGTGAGGTCTTCAACTCATCGGCTTTCCACATCTCCGGCAGCGGCTCCGGGTCGAAGCCAAGGGCCTTGATGACCATGTCGGCCTGCACTGTGAACAGGCCTTCCGGCTCAGCCTCGATCGACTGACGCCCGGAACCGTCCGGCAGGCCCAGACGCATCTTCTGCGCCCGTACACCCGTCACCGTCGTGTCGCCCAGAAAACTCTCAGGCGCAGCGAGCCAGACAAACTCGACACCCTCTTCCTCGGCGTTCTTCACTTCGCGCACGGAGCCCGGCATGTTCGCCTTGTCGCGGCGATAGAGGCACTTCACAGACTTCGCGCCCTGACGGATGGCCGTACGCACACAGTCCATGGCCGTGTCGCCACCACCGATGACCACCACATCCTTGCCCGCCGCATCCAGTTCGCCTTCCGGCAGCACATCACCCAGCGAACGACGGTTGGAGGCAGTCAGGTAGTCGAGAGCCCGCACAATTCCGCCAAGACCGGAACCGGGGCCGCCAATCTCACGGGACTTGTAGACGCCTGTCGCGACCAGCACCGCGTCATGCTTCTTCCGCAGATCCTCGAAGGCGATCTCACCTTCACCCGCGCCAATTCCCTTACCAAGATGGAAGATGACACCCTGCTCCTCCAGAACTTTCTGGCGGCGAAGCACAATGTCCTTTTCCAGCTTGAAGCCGGGGATGCCGTAGATCAGCAGGCCGCCGACGCGGTCATGGCGATCATACACATGCACCTGATGCCCGCTCGCCCGCAGACGTTCAGCGGCCGCCAGTCCGGCAGGCCCGGCTCCGATAACGCCGACGGAGCTTTCAAGCTCGACGACAGGCAGGACAGGCTTGACCCAGCCGTTCTCGAACGCCGTATCGGTGATGTAGCGTTCGACAGCCCCGATGGTGACACTGTCGAAATCTTTCTCGATAACGCAGTTGCCTTCACACAGCCGGTCCTGCGGGCAGATACGACCGCATATCTCCGGGAAACTGTTGGTTGCCTGAGAGACGCTATACGCCTCCTCCAGACGGCCGTCCGCCGCCAGCATCAGCCAGTCGGGAATGTTGTTTCCCAGCGGGCAGTGGATGGAACAGAAGGGCACGCCGCACTGTGAGCAACGGCTCGCCTGCGTGGCGGCCTGTTCCGGCGAGAACTCATTGTAGATTTCGTCGAAATCCTTGCGCCGATCGTCCGCGAGACGCTTGGGCGGCTGGGCCTGCGGGACAGAGACGAAAGAGAGCATCTTTGCGGACATGCGCTGGCTTCCTTAACCCGGCCGGACAGTGCGGGCGGGGGCATTCTGGACAGTAAAAATCTCTCCCGTCGAGACGCAATTGGCCGTCCGGCGTTTCCGACAGGTGTGAAACTGCGATAGCGCAGGCCCGCGCACGACAAAAGACAGCAACACTGCCCCATTAACCGAAACGATTCTTATCGCCAATTATAACCACCCTGAAGCAGGCAAAAAATATGACAGTATTACCTACCTAAAATAAAATACCGATATGATATCAAACATTAACCCTGTCACCACCCGGTGCATAGCGCTTCATGTAGGCTGGCACGATCATGTCCATAGCGGCTGGAGCTATTCCCAGATCACGGAACCCCGGCAGACTTTCATTCACAACATTATCGACCGTCAGCATCTTCAACTGATCGCGAGTCAGCATCCGACCCGGCAGATGCTCCAGAACTGACGCCTGCAAGGAAGCAAGGATGGCCGGCACTTCAAAAATCGGCTTTCTGCGCCCCGTCATCGCCAGCACGCGCTCCGAGACGGCGCGCATGGTCAGGATTTCCGGCCCACCCAGTTCGCACAGACTTGAACGGCTGGATGGTTTCTCATCGAACGCGCTGACAATCACCCTGATCGCCTCGGCGACATCCGCCACATAAACCGGCTGCAGTTTTGTGGAAGCTCCATACACAGGCATGACGAATGGCGTGTACCGGGCCACGCCTCCGAACATATTGAAAAAATGGTCTTCCGGACCGAACAGCACGGACGCTCTTACTATGGCGGCCGACGGGAAATGCCGCGTGACTTCCTCCTCTCCGGCGGCCCGACTGCGTCCATAAGCTGACGGGGACGTTGATGAAGCGCCGATCGCGGACATATGTATCAGGGTGTGCGTCCCTGCTGCCGCCGCGAGCCTTGCCACACGGGCCGCGCCTTCGACGTTCACGGCGTTCAGCGCCGCACCTGAGGGCGCACCAAGAATGGCGGCAAGATTCACGACAACAGCCGCTCCGGACACCACATCCGCCACGGCGTCCTCGTTCTGGACAGGAGCATAAAACGGGACGACCTGCCCCACATCACCCAGCTGCCTCAGACCGTTCGCCAGATCCGTGCGACGGCCGGCGACGCGCACCGCATAGCCGTCGGCCGCAAGCTTCCGAACCACATATTTCCCGAGAAACCCTGCTCCTCCGAATACTGCTGCCGTCTTGCGACCGATCATCGCGCTATTCCTTCATGTCAGATTTTTGCCGGAAAAATACCACAGGCAATCTGGGCGCACCTTGCGCCACATCCCGAGTTCCTCAAAGCCACAAAAGAGAAAGCGGAAAACGCCGCTCCATGACAGCCGAGAACGTCCCTTCCGGATGATTCCGCATTCTTTGCAAAAATATTCACAATGGCTCTTGACCGTGCCGCAAGACGCCTTTAAACGCCAGCTCCACCACCCGGTCACACCGGGTTGTCATCTCAGCCCAGATGGCGGAATTGGTAGACGCGCAGGTTTCAGGTACCTGTGGCCGCAAGGTCGTGGAAGTTCGAGTCTTCTTCTGGGCACCATAAACTATTGATTTTCAATAGTTTATTATATGCAGTTTTTGCCGGAATGTATTCGCCTGCTTACAGTGAATACATTCGAGAGACTGTTTTTCAAATAATCGCCAGATAAAAATAGTGTCGGGAAGAGCTGTCCAGGACCATCCTCCTGGCTCGCCGGATGTTTGCGTGACTGAAGCGTTTTCTCGGCAGCGACACCAAACCATTCTTTTTACCCCAGCCAGAACAGTTGTCTTGATACATCCCTCCATGCATAAATAACCATTGATTATACAGTGAGTTATTCATGTTCAAACCGCAGCATTCATTAAGATGTAGTTTATTTTTTATTTTTTTAATTATATTTTATTCTGTCGATGTCATATTCTGGAACAATCTTCCCATCAGAATAGCAGATGGCAATCAGTCCATTACATTCAACAGCATGATGGACCACATGCTGCACGGCAGGTTCGACGTTGACCCGGACACTGTTGGCAAAGAGGGCTTTCTCAGAAACGACCAAGTCTACGCTTACTGGGGCATTGTGCCCGCCCTGCTTCGCCTGCCGGTCCTGCTGCTTCCGAACGGGCTGCACCTCGATATCACCCGTTTGTCCTGCATCATCGCTGCGCTACTGATGTTTTTGATCAACATCAGAACCGTTCAGTACGTCACATCCACACTATCCGGAAAAGCGGCGTGGCTGCAGAACGTGCTCTTCGCTACCATCGCCCTTACAGGCATGCAGACAGGTTTCCTGCGCCCCTCCCTCTTTCAGGAAGTCTGCCTGTGGTCCCTTGTCTTCGGCATGCTGTTCGTTCACTGGGCTGTGCGCGCCTGCCTGGATCCGGATGAGGCGCCCAGAGCGCTGGTCTGGATGTCCGTCGCCTCTGCCATGGCGCTCCTCACACGGGTTTCCATGGGCATAGGCACTTACGCTGCCGAAGGTTTTTTGGGCGTTCTGACACTCTGGCGCTACCGACAGAGCCTGTCAGAAACGCGGTCATTGTCCTGTCGGAAAAACAGGCGACATTTCATGACCGCAGCCGCCATTCTTCTGGCCGGTCTCATGATAACGGCAGGCATCAATTTCGAGCGCTGGGGAAACCCTCTGACGTTCGCAAACTATGATCTCTATCTGTTCAATGCCGATTTCCCTGACCGGCAGGCAAGAACCCGCCTTTACGGCCTTTTCAATATCGAGCGCATCCCGCTTGGCATAATTTATTTCTTTTTCCCCATATGGATATTCCATAACGGCGATCATCTTTTTTTCCAGAATGAGTTCAGCCGGCTTCTTGACGCCACTGAACTGCCAGCCAGCAGCTTTTTCCTGACCGACGGGGTCTTTCTCCTTCTGGGAAGCTTTTTCTTCTCCTCTCTTCTTTCGAAAAATGCGTGGGCGGCGGAAAAAGCGCTCAGACAGTCATCTTTCTGCATCATGGCTGGACTGGCCATCCCGGCGGTCCTCATGCTTATGGCGATCAGCATGAACTATCGTTATCGGGCGGAATTCTATCCGCTCATCCTGTTCATGGGATTCATGGGCGCACGACTGATTGTCTCACACGAGGGCCTCAGCAAACGATGGCTGAAACCGACATGCTGGTGCCTTGTGGCTGTGGGGGCCATCTCATCACACATCATTCTGTTCCTGTATGACATCAGCAATCTTGGCCCCTCTGCCCCCCTGCTTGCACAGGGAGTTCTGAGTTACTATCGCTCACGGCTGGGATTATGAATCCTGATCGTCAGCCCCGGAAGGAAAGGCACTCCATGAGCGGCAGGACCAGCAGCGATGGACCAATCACGTTACATCGCGGTGATCTCCCCGATGGCCTTGACCTGGGAAACTGCGTCGCCATCGATACCGAGACCATGGGGCTGAAGCCCTGTCGCGACCGTCTCTGCCTGGTGCAGCTTTCCTCCGGCGACGGCTCGGCCCATCTGGTGCAGATCATACCAACCAGACCGGGCGGTCCTCCCGCAGACTGCCCCAACCTGAAGCGCCTGCTCTCCGACCCCGCCGTCACCAAGCTGATGCATTTCGCGCGATTTGATGTGGCGATCCTCCAGCATACGCTGGGCATCACCGTCGCGCCCGTCATCTGCACCAAGATCGCCGCCCGCCTCGTCCGCACGTTTACGGACCGTCACGGGCTTGCCGCGCTCTGTCGTGAAATGCTCGGCGTCGAGATGAGCAAGCATCAGCAGAGTTCAGACTGGGGCGCACCGCACCTGACGCCAGAGCAACTGGCTTACGCAGCATCCGACGTGCTGTATCTGCATGCTTTATGGAACAGGCTGGAATCCCTTCTGATCCGGGAAAATCGCCGGGATCTTGCACAGGCCTGCTTCGACTTTCTGCCCGCCCGAGCCAGCCTTGACCTGCTTGGTTACGACGAAGCCGACATTTTCGCCCACCGCGCCTGACTTTATTGCCCGTATTTTAGGTATGGATCAGGTGGTTATGATTGACCATCACGCTTTCACAGACGATAGAAACGGCATGAGCTCTCCCGCTTCTTCCGGAACATCAGCCGTTATCGACAGCGTGACGGCTCCCCCATCAAACCGCGACCCTCTCGGCGCGGCCCGACGCACGCTGGCCATCGAGGCTGACGGACTGACGGCGCTTGGGCAGGCAATGGACGTGGATGACGGGCTGGGCACCGCCTTTCGTCAGGCCGTCGAGCAGATTGCGGAGCTTGAAGGGCGTGTCGTTGTGACCGGCATCGGCAAATCCGGGCATATCGGTCGCAAGCTTCAGGCCACCCTGAGTTCAACCGGCACTCCCGCCATCTTCGTGCACCCTGTCGAAGCCTCCCATGGCGATCTCGGCATGGTGTCGCATGGCGACGCCGTTCTGGCTCTCTCCAACTCCGGCGAGACCGCGGAACTGGCGGATATTGTCGAACACAGCCGACGCTTCGGCCTGCCGCTGATCGCCATGACGGCCCGCCCGGCCTCTACACTGGCCCGCGCCGCCGATCTTGTGTTGCTGCTGCCTGCCGTTCCTGAAGCCTGCCCGATGGGCCTTGCCCCGACGACCAGCAGCCTGCTGCAGCTTGCTCTGGGAGACGCCCTGGCTGTCGCGCTGATGGAGAGACGGGGCTTCACCGCCGGTGACTTCGGCGTCTTCCATCCCGGCGGCAGCCTCGGAGCGCGCCTGCGGAGCGTGAAGGACCTGATGCGGACGGGCGATGCCCTGCCGCTTGTGTCTCCCGCGACCGGATTGCGGGACGTCATTGTGGAGATGACCCGGAAAGCGCTCGGCTGTGTCGGCATCATCGACGCAGAGGGAAAGCTTGTCGGCATCATCACGGACGGCGATCTGCGCGGCGCTCTGGACCGGGATCTCGCCTCCACACCGGCTTCTGACGTGATGAACCCGTCACCGCTGACAGTGTCGGCTGACATGCTCGGCGTCGAGGCGTTGCGCATCATGAATGACCGTCCGAAACCGATTACCTCCCTGTTCGTGCTTGACGAGGCGGGTCGCCCGACCGGCGTACTGCACATCCATGACCTTCTCCGCGCCGGAGTCGCCTGATGTCGGATAATCAGACGCCTCAGGATCCATCACAGACGAATGAAGGCGGCACGCGGGTAGAACGGCAGGATTTCAAAAGCACCCCGACCGCCGTGAAACGCAGGCGTGAAGTCATCGAGGCGGCGATCGTCGCGGCTCGAAAGGCTCCCGGCCGCAAAGAGCTCGCCCGTCGCCAGACCACGCTCCGGTGGGCGAAGTGGCTGCTTCCCGCGACAGCACTGCTTTTGCTGGGCTCAATCGCCATCTGGCCCGAAATTGACCGGCTGATGAACGCCAACCGTGCCGCCCTGACCGAAGTCACGCGCCTCAAGATGGAAAGCGGCAATCTGGAAGGGGCCGTTTACCGCAGTGTGGATGCACACGGACATCCCTACATGATCACCGCGAAAACGGCACACCAGATCAACGATGACCGGATCGATCTGATCGACCCTGCGGCTGACACCCTGTCGCAGGGAGGAGAGTGGCTCTACCTTCAGGCGGAAAAAGGCGTTTACATGCAGCACGAGCAGCTTCTCGACCTGAAGGATGAAGTCACCCTTTACCGGGATGACGGTCTGATGATGCGTGGTCCGACTGCCGATGTCTCCATGCATGACGGCGTAATCGCCTCTGATTCCTGGGTTCATGCAGAAGGTCCGTTTGGAGTCCTTGACGCCAGAGGGTATTGGCTGTCGCAGCATGAAGGTATTGCCCAGTTCCGTGGTCCCGGGCGATTCATCCTGAATGACGATCGTAACGGACCGCACGACAAGGCCAGCTGAATGGTATCGCTTCGCATCCCTTCCCCACTGTCCACCGGCGTCTTATGGCGGAGCCTCGTTCTGGGCGGTTCTCTCGCCGTCTCCTGCCTGAGCCTGACTGCCCTCGACTCCGCTCCGGCCTTTGCCCAGGGGATTGACCTGTCACATGGTGGTCAGATTACCGTCACGGCGGTGGGTGGTTTTGACTGGGACCAGAACGCGCAGAAAGTGACGGCCTATAATCAGGCGCAGGCTGTCAGAGGCGACGTGACTGTCACGGCAGACAAGCTGATTGCGTATTATCGCAAGAAAGCCGCCGCACCCGATGCACAGACGCCAGCAGGGCAGGTCTCGCCAGCGCAGGCAACGCCTGCTGTCCCGGGCGCTCCCGCAGCGCCGTCTGAAGCAGCAGCACCAACTGCGGTTAATCCCGGCGGCCCCGAGGCGGCTCCGGCGCCTGCCAAACCTGCGGATGGCTCATCAGGTGGTCCGGATGCTTCCGGATCAAACGAGATCTATCGTCTGGAAGCGCTCGGAAACGTGCATATCTTCACCCAGACCGATCAGGCCTGGGGCGACAAGGCGATCTACGATATTGATCAGGCCACCCTTGTCATGACCGGCCACGCCCTGAAGCTGGCGACGCCACAGGACATCCTCACGGCCCGTGACTCGATGGAATATTACTCCCAGACACGCGTCTCCATTGGACGCGGGAACGCGACGGTCACCACCAACGAAGGCAAGCAGATCAAGGCCGATGTATTGGTTGGCTACAGCGCGCCGCCTTCCGCCACACCGGCCCAACCGGCAGCTCCAAAGAAAAGCGGCGGTGACCCGCTCGCCAACGGCTCCGGCAAGCTGGAGAAGGTCAATGCGTTCGGCCATGTCTGGGTCCGCACCCAGACCGAAACCATCACAGGAGATCGTGGCGTCTATGTACCGGACACCGGGATCGCAAGAATTGTCGGCAACGTCCATATCACCCGTGGCCAGAACCAGCTTCAGGGATCTGCCGCCGTCATCAACATGCACACCGGCGTTGCAACCATGACTGAACAACCGGGGGCACGAGTCAGTGGACTCGTCGTTCCCAACAGTGACGGCAACAGCAACGGTGGACACTGAGATGAACCCGGAAGATTACATGCAGGATTTTGCGCCAGTCCCTGCCGATGCAACAGCGGACGGTTCCGTGCTGCGGGATCGCAGGCACGGTCTTTTCGCAGATGGAATCGGCAAGTCCTACAAAAAACGCGAAGTCGTGCGCAACGTCTCGATCGAGGTTCATCGTGGCGAGGCTGTCGGTCTTCTCGGTCCAAACGGCGCTGGCAAGACCACCAGCTTCTACATGATCGTCGGACTGGTGCAGCCTGACACGGGTAATATCACACTGGATGGCGCGGATATCACGCGTCTGCCCATGTATAGGCGCGCCCGTCTGGGAATCGGCTACCTGCCTCAGGAAGCCAGCATCTTCCGCGGCCTGAATGTCGAGCAGAACATCATGGCGGCGCTAGAGGTGGTCGAGCCCGATCCTGACAAGCGCGATGCGATGCTCGACGGTCTCCTCGGCGAGTTCGGTATCTCCCACCTCCGCCGCTCGCCTTCTCTGGCCCTTTCAGGTGGTGAACGTCGTCGTCTGGAAATTGCGCGCGCCCTTGCCAGCCAGCCGCACTACATCCTTCTGGATGAACCGCTTGCCGGTATTGACCCGATTGCTGTCGGAGAAATCCGTGATCTGGTGTCGCATCTGAAGGATCGCGGCATCGGCGTGCTGATCACCGATCACAACGTGCGCGAGACGCTGGAAGTCATTGACCGGGCCTACATCATGCATGGCGGTCAGGTGCTGATGCAGGGCGTGCCGGAAGAGATCGTGGCGAACGAGGATGTCCGCCGCGTGTACCTTGGAGAAAGCTTTTCCCTCTAGTCTCGCCGTATGGTGACACTCCCCGGGCTTCATCTCCGACAGACGCACAATCTTGCCATGACGCCGCAACTGCGTCTGGCCATCCGCCTTCTCCAGATGACCAGCGCAGAGATAGAGGCCCTGGTCGAGGAAGAGCTGGAACGCAACCCCTTCCTTGTCCGGGAAGAGCCCGATGCAACAGCGGCTCAGGAAGATCCGGCCAACAGGTCTACTGACGAAGTGACCGCATCTCAGGAAGACGCTTCGCTCGATACCACCTTCGCACAGGAAGCAGCCGCTGGAGGATTTGACGACACTTACTCCGAAGATGGCTCCCCTCAGGACTGGCGTCAGAGATATGACGATGACGACCGTGATGTCGCCGCACATACCCCTTCCCTTGCGGAAAGACTTGATGAGCAGTTGCGTCTGACGCCTGTTTTCACAGACGCGGAACGCCTTATCGGTTACACGCTGATCGAACATCTTGATTCGGCCGGCCGACTGGACACTTCCCCGGATATGATCGCCAGAGAGCTTGGGATATCGCTCGCAGCAGTCGAAAACGTCCGACAGATCATGATGCTCTTTGAACCGGCGGGACTCTTTGCCTGCTCATTGAGCGAATGCCTGAGGGCACAATTAAACGCCAAAGATCGCCTCAGCCCGGAGATGACCATTCTTCTCGATAATCTCGACATGGTCGCGCGTAAGGATTACCCGGCCCTTCGTCGCCTGTGTGGTGTCGATGAGACTGATTTCGCGACTATGCTGACAGAGTTACGTCATCTCGATCCGAAGCCCGGCTTTGAGGTCATTTCACCTGACGCCAGCAGCCGGATAGCAGATGTTTTCGTACGGCGGTCTCCGGACGGAGAGTGGACTGTTCAGATCAATGAAAACACTCTTCCTCATCTGTATTTAGATCAGGCGCTCCTTCACAGGACAAGAACAGCCAGCCTTTCATCAGACAGGCCATTTATACAGAACCAGATGCATCATGCCACATGGCTTTTGCGATCCATCGAACAAAGAACAAAGACTCTTCTTCGGGTTTCCACTGAAATAATAAGACATCAGAATGAATTTCTATGCTCTGGCGCCTCATTTCTTGCGCCGCTCACAATGAAAACAATAGCAGACAATACCGGTCTGCACGAAAGTACAATCAGCCGCATCACATCCGGAAAATATATTGCGACTCCCCAGGGGCTTTTCGAACTGAAATATTTTTTTACAAGCAGGATAGGCAGCATCCATCTTTCAAAACAGCACAGTTCTGAAGCGGTAAGATACAAAATTCAAAAAATGATTTCACAGGAAACGAGTGCGAGTATCCTGTCAGATGATGAGATTGTGCAAAATCTTCGCAAAGAAGGCATAGACATCGCCCGCCGAACCGTGACCAAATACCGTGATTCGCTGCACATCGCCAATTCCATGCAGCGTAAACGGGAGAAAGCCGCCTCCGCCTGATGGCGCAGTAAGGCGCCAGAAACGCCGAGGCGACCGGTTTCCTCAATAAAAAAGGAGCCTGGCAGAATGCATATCCACGTTTCAGGTAAGCAAATAGATCTTTCCGACGCCCTAAAGCACCGAGTGACTTTGCACCTCGGCAATATAGCTGATCGATATTTTGAACAGGCACTCGAAGCTAACGTCACCTTCAGTAAAGCACGCTCATTTTTTACGTGCGATATCAATGTACATGCTGGCCGTGGCCTGACGTTACGAGGAGAAGGCGAAGCCTCGGATGCACATGGTGCTTTTGATGATGCCGCAGAACATATTGCACGGCGTCTAAGGCGCTACCGACGAAGAGTTCAGACTCACTCCAGAGCATCCGCACGCATTCAACGACCTGAAATTGGTCGCAGCTATATTCTTCAGCAGACAGAAGTTCAGGAGTCGCCAAAAGGCAACCTGGAAACCCATACCGAGGGGCCTTACGCAACCATTATTGCAGAGCAGCCAACAGAGATTGCTTTTTTGAGTGTCAGTGAAGCTGTCATGCGACTGGATCTGGCTGACCGCAATCTTCTGGTTTTCCGGAATAGCGTCAGTCGACAAATCAATATCATTTATCGGCGTGATGATGGCAATATCGGCTGGATCGAACCTAATGGACCGGTGCATTAACCTCAGTAATCCTGCGTCTCCTCCTCACAGACAAAAAAGTCTGTGAGGGTTTGTGGAGTTCAGACATAGACTATAGACTCACGATCTATCTGTTTTTCTCGTAGTTTTCAGTTTTTTCAACAAGTAACGCAGCGAGCTTTTTAGGCGTGATCTTCTCGAGACCGCCATGGCAATTTTCAGAGACACCATACTCAGTCATCACCAACCCACATGCGGCCGCCGTGATAATGTTGCCCAGCCTTCGAACCTGATCAAGCCGTGACGCAATCATCATACGGGCTCCCGCATTCCAGAATAATTCAGCCACATCCGCCGTCTCTTCTGAATCATATCCTGCAGGTACAACGACGCACAATTCAGCTCGCGTGAAGAGTTTAAGCTCCATCAGCACAGCCAAAGCATTTTCGTCATATGGATCGACAGGCGCAGTATCAATCAACACCGGCTGATCATTTTTTCTCTGGGCCATGGCCTGCCGCAATGTCTTTTGATCATTTGCGACGATAAGAGGCAATCCCAATCGACGCGTGTGAGTGGCCAGCTGATCAATGCCGCCTGCCCTCTCTCTATCCGTCGTGATTACAAGCGGAGGATTCCCTGACAGAACAAGTCGGGAACACAGCTTCGCAACAGAAAGACTCTTGCCCGCACCCGCCGTTCCTACCAATGCCAGCGGCCTTTTGGCCTGCGAAAATGAAAAAGAGCCAAACTGAATATTCTTTGCAATCGCTGTTTCAAAGTCAGATGACGAAAAAACGTCAACCAAGGCGTCCGGGACTCTATGCCATCTCAAAATATCTGAAATTCCGCGCGTTTTTTCAATATTCAGTATATTAAATGATTCTTCAGGCGCGCCAGGAGACACATAGCTCTTTTCAATAACGCAATCCGCAGAAGCTTTTTTTTCCGTTTCTTTCCTTGCAACAACCTCGATACCGTTTTCCACAACACGATCAGAAACAATCAAGGCAGCCTCACCCAAATTAGCCCGAGCTTTACTAACTGCATCTTTCATGTTGATTCCAACAAAAATCTCGTTTTCCATAAAATCACCAGATTAAAATTATTGTATTGTAGAAACAGTTCTGATCCTTGCCCTTGGTGCTATTTCAGCCTGCGCCATGACGGGAACCGAAGGTTTCAGACGCTCCATTATCGCATGCACAGCATCCCTGATCCCACCGTTCACAACAACCACAGGTGTTTCGTTAATGCTGGCAAGATGATCAAATGCCACACGTAATTTCCCGATAAACTCATTCAGTTTACTGGGGGCCATCGCCAGCTGACGGTCTTCAGCAGGTCCAACCATACTGTCCAGAAACACGCTTTCCCATGTCGGACTTAAAGTGACGATGGGAATATAGCCATTCTGACCCATTACAGATGCGCTGATCTGACGCGCCAGTCTGATACGCACGTGCGAGACGATCTGCGGCACGGCACGAAGTCCCTGCCCACACGCTTCCTGAATCCCTTCCAGAATTGTCGGCAAATCCCTGATCGAAACGCGCTCAGATAAAAGTGCCTGCAGAACTCGCTGGACAGCTCCCAAAGAAATCTGGGATGGAATCATGTCAGAAACCAGTTTTTGCTGATCACGCGGCAACTCATCCAGAAGTTTTTGGGTTTCTGCATAAGTCAGAAGATCAGAAAGATTTTCTCTGACCAACTCACTCAAGTGCGTAACGATCACACTTGCTGGATCGACGACTGTATAATTCGCAAAAGTTGCCTCCTCTCGCAAACCGATATCGACCCACATCGCCTGCAGACCAAAGGCTGGCTCTTTGGTGACCTCCCCCTGCAGCGCCGGCAATCCTCCCTGCGGGTTCATCACAAGAAGCCTGTTGGGCCGAACTTCACCCGCACCGACCTCCAGTTCCTTAATTTTAATAACGTACTGATCGCCAGAGAGCTGTAAATTATCCTGAATTCGCACAGGAGGCAGAATAAAACCCATTTCACTTGCGATAGTACGACGCAAAATCTTTATCTGTTCTGTCAGTTGAGGATTTTCACCACCAGCCAGACCAAGAAGACTGAAGCCAAGCTCCAGTCTGATCATGTCAATTCGAAGGGAGTCTGTAATAGGAGGTTCTGCATTATGAGGCACAACATGCGTTGCCGCTTCCGCTTCATCGGTTTCCACAACCGGATGAACATGACGGGACCAGGCAACACCCCCACAGATCGCAGCGATCCCTAAAAATGGAAGAGCAGGGAGGCCAGGCATTATGGCAAGAATACCTGCGATACCAGCAGCAAGGCTCAATGGCTTGGGGCTACCTGCCAACTGCTTCAGCAGTGTCGCGTCAGCGGCCCCTTCGGTTCCCCCTTTTGTAACCACAATACCCGCTGCCGTTGAAACCAGCAAAGCAGGGATTTGCGCGACAAGACCGTCACCAATTGTCAGCGTTGTAAAAGAGCCCGCAGCTTCACTCAGCGGCATTCCATGCCGCACAACACCAATAGTCAAACCACCGATAATATTAATAGCTGTTATTATAAGACTTGCAATTGCGTCTCCCCTTACAAATTTGGCCGCACCATCCATGGAGCCGTAAAATCCACTTTCTTCTTCAAGCTCTCTTCTTCTCTTTCTTGCTACCTTGTCGGAGATTGCGCCTGATGCGAGTTCAGCATCAATTGCCATCTGCTTTCCGGGCATTGCATCAAGAGAAAATCGAGCCGCCACCTCTGCGATGCGGCCCGAACCTTTAGTGATAACCATAAAGTTAACGACAAGAAGTATCGAGAACAGAATGCCGCCAATAACAACATCCCCTCCCATAAGAAAGCCGCCGAAAGCTGCCACAACGTGACCAGCAGCATACACTCCTTCATTACCATGCCCCAGAATCAGGCGCGTAGTAGCAACTTCCAGCGCCAGACGGAGAAGAGTCGTCAAAAGAAGCAGTGTTGGAAAAGATGTAAAATCCAGGGGTCTTTGCAGGAACAACGCCACCATCAAGATCAGGACGGAGATTGTAATGGAAATCGCCAGCCCCACGTCCAGGAACATCGTCGGCAATGGAATGATCAGCACAGAGAGAAGGGCAGCAACTCCCAGCGCCAATCCTATATCACTGCCAGGAACAAAATGACGCCAGCCGCCATTTTTCAACGAGTGAATATTAAAAGATTTTACATTCCTCAATATGTTTTGAGGATCAAAAAGTTTTTTCAAAGATGGGCTAGTAGATTCTGACATTATGTTTCTGTCAAACTTTGATATGGAGGAGGAACGGCAACGCCTTGACCGGTATACTCACGTAACTTGTTTCTCAGTGCTCTTATAGAAATGCCCAATATAGAAGCTGCCTGAGTACGATTTCCATCAGTATGTGCAAGAGTCTCTATAATAAGAGCCTGTTCAACTTCATCCATTCGAGATCCGACCCAGGATGCCAAAGAATTTTCCTGAGACTGTTTCTGCAAGACCGCTTCAGGCAGATCAAAGCAATCAACGTCTATTATATCGCCAGAAGAAACAACAACGGCCCGATGAACCATATTTTCAAGCTCCCTGACATTTCCTGGCCATTTATACTTCTTCAACTTTTCAAGAGCATTCTCGGATATCGATTTCGGAGACAATGCATTTATTTTACTATAATAACGAGAAAAATGTTCTGCCAGATAAGGTATATCCATTACCCGATCACGCAATGGCGGAATCTTTATAGATACAACATTCAGTCTGAAATATAGATCCTCTCTGAATTTTTGCACCCTAATTTCTGAAAGAAGGTCTCTGTTGGATGTTGCAATAATGCGGACATCAACAGACACAGGTGAACTTCCTCCTAACCGGTCGATTTCTCTTTCCTGAATCGCTCTTAATAGTTTCGCCTGAAGACGAACATCCATTTCGCTGATTTCATCAAGCAATAATGTCCCATGATTTGCAGCTTCAAACCGACCGACACGCCTTGCCGTTGCTCCGCTAAACGCTCCGCGCTCATGCCCGAACAGTTCTGACTCAACCAGCGTTTCTGGGAGCGCTGCGCAGTTCAGCGCGATAAACGGACCAGCTTCCCTTTTTGACTTCAGATGAATATATCGTGCAATAATCTCTTTTCCTGTTCCAGACTCTCCAGTCACAAGAACAGATGCTCCTGACGCAGCTATTTTATCAATCTGCCTTAGTAATTTTTTCATACCAGGGTCAATGGTATGAAAAATAGTCTTCTCGCTACTCGCATCCTGTAGAAAAGCAGCGATTACATCAGGATCAGGCGGAAGAGGAATGTAATCTTCAGCACCAGAAGCTATTGCGTCTGCTGCAATATTAGGGTCTTCTGGCCCACAAGCGATAACAGGAACAGCTATTCGTTCCCGTTTCAATTGCTTGATTAAATTTAAAATACTCTCATTCACTGAACATATAATAAATTTATAGTCTCCAGACGAACATATTTTTTTTATGGCATCTGCATTCGTCTCCGCATGATCGACACAGGCCCCACGTGCCAATACGATTTTTGCAGCCTTTCCTAATTCATCTGAAAGAGAGCCAATAATCAATATGCGCACAGAAATATTACCTTAATTATTTTTTTCAGACTTGATAATTTCAGTCATGGTTACCCCAAGACGACTTTCATCAACCATTACTATTTCTCCTCGCGCAATCAGTCTATTATTGACATAAATGTCGATCGCCTCTCCGACTTTTCTGTCCAATTCGACAACAGCTCCCCGTCCCAGTTTCAATAACTGGCTCACCTGCATCGTCGCTCGCCCCAATACAGCACTGACCGTAACTGGAATGTCGTAAACAGCTTCGATTGAATGTTCCGACTCATTTTCAGTTGGCACAGTTACGCCATCCTGCTGCATCAAATCTTCCTGCAAAGGTGAACTAACCATTGGCAACCTCCTCTTTCTGACTTTGAGACATAGAATTTAACAAATCAGTTAATATATTAGAAACGATAAAATCTATATTACGAAATACTTTTCCATCTGCATATTGAATGTCAAAATCCGTTCGATTCAGACTCGAATCCTCAATGAATTTTATCCATGATTTCTTTACAAAACTCTCTTCTGGAAAAATCTCTCTAATTTCACTACAACAATCCGGATGAATTTTTATGGAAATATCAAAATTATCAGAAAAGAACGGCAATACGCTCTCCAATACATTTGAAGACCATAAATATTTTTGCGAATTACCCCATGAAGGAAACGCACTAACGACAGCCTCCACTATCGATTTGGATAGATTTGTGGAATATAACGTCAATGACATTTCTATTTTTTTGTCTATTGATTCAAGAAGAGAATGCAACCCCTCTTTGTTTTCTTCTTCTATTTTTTGAATTTCTTTCTGATGGCAGATATCCATCTCAGATCTGGTTTTTTCAATGGCATCAGAAACCGATTTTTCAATCGCTGCATCCATCTCTTCCTGTGAATATGTCAAAACTGGAGGCAGATCAGGCTCCTCCGAAACGGAATCCTCATGATTTTCTGAAAAATCATTGTCATTTTCAATGACTGCATCGAAATCTTCAGCGAACAGAATACCTGATCTGTTTTCGCCTGAAAGAACGATACACGCGTTCATGCCAACATCTCATTATTATCACTTCCAGGATTGAGATCTATCTCACCCTGATTAGCGAGCCCCTTGGCAATATTGACAATTTCTGATTGAGCACCGTCAACATCCTTGATGCGGACAGGTCCCATTGCTGATATCTCATCTTCCAGTATTTTTCCGGCTCTTGCCGTCATGGATGACAGAAAGAGTCTTCTGACGTCTTCGGATGCGCCTTTGAGAGCCAGAGGAAGTTTTTCTCGTTCTATATCCCTCATGATTCTCATGATGGCCTCTCGCGGCAGACGCTTCAGATCCTCAAATGTGAACATGAGAGCCTTAACACGCTCGGCATCTTCAATATTACGTTTCTCCAAGGCATTCATGAACTGGCCTTCAACGCGCCTATCAAAATTATTGAAGACTTCGGCAAGAAGTTCATGACTGTCCTGCTTGGACGAGCGAGCGAGACTTGCCATGAATTCCGATCGCAGGGTCGTTTCCAGACTATCGATAACGTCTCTTTGAACATTTTCCATGTGCAGCATGCGCATCATGATATCGACTGTAAAATCCTCAGGGAAAAGTGATAGTACACGAGCTGTCTGGGAGGCCTGGAGGCGACTCAGGATAACAGCTACAGTCTGGGGATATTCATTACGAAGGTAGTTGGCCAGGATATTTTCCGGAACATTTCCCAATTTGTCCCACATGGTCCGCCCAGCAGGACCACGAATTTCCTCCATAATGGCATTCACGCGATCTCCAGGGAGAGCCTTTCGTAAAATTCTCTCTGTTGTATCGTATGTTCCAACCAGGGTATCTACGGATGAAAATGATCCCGAGAATTCAGCACAAACAGCTTCTACTTTTTCTGCTGACACAGCTCCTATTGTCGCCATGGCAGCTGAAATTTCACGAATCTCGTGCTCCTGCATGGAAGAAACAAGCTGAGTGCCGTTTTCTTCTCCCAAAGCCAACAAGAGAATTGCCGCTTTCTGAACGCCGGTCAGAGCTGTTTTTACCAACATATTTCAGCTTTCATGCTGTGGCGTAAGCCAGCTTCGGATAACATTCAGACTCTCTTCCGGATTGGTAGATGCCAGTTCCCGCACGTGACGAATGGCCGATGCTTTGAGTCGTCCTTCAATCCCGGAAAGATTCATAAAGTCAGGACCAGTCTCCCGTGGCCCCTCCAGCGCAAGCTGCGTGGAAGCGCCCTGCATGCGTTCACTACCCTCCATTTCAGTCAGAGGAGTAACGGAGCGCCCCTGATCATCCTGCAATGTTGCCGGCAGGGATGGGAAATCTTCGCCAGCGTCTCCCGCTGTGTCTTTTTTCAGGAGAGGCTTAACGAAGAAAACAAGAGCCAGAAAGATAAGGAGGCCCGGCGCCAGACTGCGGAGCATCTGAATGGCATCTGCTTTTTCGATCGGCAAACCCATCCATGTTGCGTGCGCACTGGCCAGATCCGAGGTGTCCGAAGCAAAGCGCATTGAGACAACATTGACTGTGTCACCACGCTTTTCATCAAAGCCGATAGCTGTCTTGGCAAGCGTCGTGATTCTATCCAGTTCAGCCTGATCCAGAGGAGCCCAGTCGGTTTTGCCGTCAGCGCCTTTATTCATCTTCCCATCCACCATGACCGCTAGACTGATACGCGATACACGGGGCTGATCCTGAACAATCGTGCGAACACGCTTGCCGATCTCGTAGTTATTCGTCTCTTCCCGCCTGTCATCCTGACTACCAGCCCGTGGCTGTCCGGCATTCGCATTGGGAAGATTATTCGCCACCGACGTGCTCTGCTGACCTTCAGTATTTACTGACTTGTCAGTTGTGCTTTGCTGGGAGCGCAAAACCTGCTGATCAGGATCATAACTCTCCTGGGTTTCATGCACCCGATCAAGATTCATCAGCACAGAAGCTTCCGCCCGCACATGCGCAGCACCCAGAGTTGGCGCCAACATAGCCTCAACTGTCTGCGAAAGCCTCGCTTCCATCGCCTGTCGCTGCTCGTCCATATTCTGAGCGAGACCAGCCGGGCCATTGCGATCTCCCGGTCGAGCCAGAACATTGCCCCGATTATCGATAATCGAGATATTCTGAGGAGAAAGCCCCGGCGTGGCGGCTGCCACAAGATTGAGAACGGCCTGAACACTTTCCGTATCCGGACGACTTCCACTCATCGTCAGAAGTACGCTTGCCTGAGCCGCCTGCTGATCAGCCGAAAACATCTCCCGATGCGGCAACACAAGATGAACGCGGGCATTCCTCACACCGTGTATCAGGCGAATGGATCTTTCCAGTTCCCCTTCAAGCGCGCGGGTTTCATCAATATGCTGCTCGAATTCCGTGGTGGTCAGCGTATTGGAATGGTCGAAAATCTCATATCCAACAGAACCTCCTGACGGCAGGGAATCACGAGCCAGAAGCAGACGTGCGGCAGCAACCTGATCAGGAGCTACATAAATCGCATCACCCGACGCAGAAACCGTGTGGGAAATATGAGCTTTATCAAGATCTTCCGCCATCTGCGCAGCCTCATGCAGATCAAGATCCCGATACAGCAAAGCAGTAGCTTGTCCACCACCATGAAAAGCAAAGACAGCCAGCATACCCAATATGCCGAGACCAACGGCCCCCAAAGCAATCAGGCGAGGCAGCCCGAGCGCCTTCAGGCCGGAAAGTGTCGCTTTCAATTCTTATTTTCCGAACAATGAGTTAAACTGCATGGGACTCCGGGTGAGCGTCTTATTGGACCTTGCACGTGAATCACTTGATTCCTGATGTATCTCTGCCCCGATGGTGCATAAGCGCCATTACTCTGGAGTTAATATCGGCAAATTTTGCCGGGTTACTGACGAACAAAAAAACTTCGCCTTTGAGGTTGAAGGTGGAAAGACCGGAAATCCGCCGACTTTCTTCCCATCCTGCGCCACTATTCCCGACACGCCGGACGTCATCTCGCTGTTCCCCGTGGCGTTATATGCATGCCCCATATAAGTTTGCGGCAACGACCACGCTCACTGTCAGAAAGACGCGGACCAGAGATATATGGATGAAGACTCTCCAGAGACCTGCTGGCCACCAGCCACGCGCCCTGAACGTCTTGCCTTTGTCGCAGCGGACACTGCGACTGCTCAGGAAGAAAAACTTCGACTCTCCCGTCGTTACGGCAATTGTGCTCAGGAGGAGGCCGAGGTCATCATCTGTCTGGGCGGGGATGGCTTCATGCTTGAAACTCTCCGCCTGGTCATGGACCAAAGCGTTCCTGTCTACGGAATGAACTGCGGCTCCGTAGGATTTCTCATGAATCCACTGGATGAGGAGGATCTGCTTGAACGTCTCGCTGTGACGCAGAGCGCCAAGCTTCATCCTCTGCACATGAAAGCTGTCTGCACAGACGGCTCCGTTCATGAGGCTGAAGCCCTGAATGACGTCTTTTTATTCAGGGAAACACGTCAGGCAGCAAAAATCCGGATCGAAGTGGATGGACGCGAACGCCTGCCCGAACTGATCTGTGATGGCATTCTGGTCGCAACACCCGCAGGATCAACCGCTTATAATCTGTCCGCACACGGTCCCATTGTTCCCCTTTCCGGCAACCTTCTGCCACTCACTCCCATCAGCGCCTTTCGTCCCCGTCGCTGGCGTGGCGCCCTGCTTCCATCAAACGCAGTGGTGACTTTTACGATTCTTGAGCAGGAGAAGAGACCGGTTGCCGCCGTCGCAGACTTCACTGAAGTGCGCGACGTCAAAACCGTATCCATTCAGGAAAACCGTAA
Source organism: Acetobacter aceti (assembly GCF_002005445.1). Taxonomy (NCBI): domain Bacteria; kingdom Pseudomonadati; phylum Pseudomonadota; class Alphaproteobacteria; order Acetobacterales; family Acetobacteraceae; genus Acetobacter; species Acetobacter aceti. Next base: position 806,381 of record NZ_CP014692.1, on the reverse strand, counting down.
TCGCTCGGTCACTCTGCTGTTTGACCCCGGACAATCCCTGTCAGAGCGCATTATTGCTGAACAATTTTCGGCCTGAGACAACCAGCCATGAGCAGACGCCTGTTTCTCAAATGTTTATCGGGAGCATTGATTCCCGGCGCGGCGAACCTGGCGGGCTGTGCTGCCAGCCGAGCCTCATATGATTTTTCTGAAGTCGACCGCCTTCTGTCCGGCGCAGTCAAACGCGGAGAAATTCCCGGGGCTGTCGCCGTTATCGGACAGGGTGATCTCATCCTTCACCGTGCTGTCATGGGGCATAGAGCGCTTGTCCCCACTCCTGAGCCCATGTCATGGGATACGCGGTTCGATATGGCCTCCCTCACCAAGGCGACCATCACAGCACCGGCGCTCATGCAGTTCTGGGAACAGGGAGCGTTCCAACTCGATGATCCCGCTGCCCGTTATCTGCCGGAATTCGCACAAAACGGAAAAGCCGCAATCACCATCCGTCATCTGCTGACCCACTATTCCGGCCTTGCTCCGGATCTCGATCTGTCCACGCCATGGACCGGCAAAGACGAGGCCGTTCGCAGAGCCATGGCCGTCACGCCTCAGGGTCCGGCCGGGCGGCATTTTGTCTATAGCGACATCAATTTCATTGTTCTGGGTTTACTGGTCGAACAGTTCAGTCAGTTACCTATTAATGTCTACGCCGCACGTCATATCCTTCAACCGATCGGCATGCAGGAATCCGGGTTCCTGCCGGCAGAGTCCCTGCGGCCAGTCATCGCGCCGACGCAATATGATGAGAATCGCGTCCCGCTGCGTGGCGTCGTGCATGACCCCACAGCCCGACGCATGGGCGGTGTCGCCGGACATGCCGGCCTGTTTTCAGACGCTCATGATATGGCGCTCTATGCTGCCAGTCTTCTTGACCGTCTTGCGGGAAAAACCAGCAATTATCCGCTCCGTACAGAAACGTTGCGTCTCATGACGTCTCCCCAGTCACCCGGCGCAACGGATAAACGCGGGCTGGGCTGGGACATCGCGACACACTACTCCACACCACGAGGCGATGTTTTTCCTGTCGGTTCCTTTGGTCACACCGGATACACCGGCACCTCTCTCTGGATGGACGCCACCAGCGCTGCTTTTGTGCTGATTCTGACCAATCGCGTGCATCCTCTGGACGCCAACGGGAAGGCCATCGTCAGACTGCGCCACGATGTCGCAACAGCAGCCGCCAGCGCATTGCGGGGTAGAGCGTAATACCCGTTTGCGTCGCTTATCGATCGAAAAATCACGCCATAAACCAATGGGAGCCGCAGTTAGCAAACTGCGGCTCCCATCGAAAAAACGTATGACACACAAGATGCCGGGACGCTGAAAACCACGCCCGGCTTCCTGAAAACACCCTTCAGGCGGCCACAGCAGCACCAGCCTTCAGTTCATGCGGTTTACGGCCGAGCAGACGCAGCACAAACAGAATTGTCCTTGCGATATTGGGAGCCAGTCTTGGCCTGAGCAGTCGGGGATCATAACCCGAAAAACGTCTGGCATTTTCGGTCAGGCAAAGCTGCATGAAGTCCGCCAGCGTAATATCCTGACTGGTCATGTCTTTCGTGCCGGTCACTGTGAAATTGTTGTCCTGCGCGTGCTCTTCGCCATCAGCATCAACCGAACGCACAAGTCCCAGACGCTCATAAATCAGGAAGCCCCAGACAGCGAGCACCTTCATCTCGAACCAGGGACGCTTCCATGCCGGCATGACCGCGCGATACCAGGCCAGCCAGTTGGCGAACAGCAGGATGTGGCGGCACTCCTCCTGCATCACCGGCTCGAAGGTCTCGATCAGTTCAGCCGGGAAGAACCCCGATGTCTGGGCCACCCGAAACATGCCGAACGCAAAGAAGCTGTCCACACATTCAGAGAACCCGGTGACAAGGTAAGCCCATTCGACGTCTGTTGGCTCGATATAAGGCGGCTCAGGCGCCATCTCGATTCCGTAGGCTTCAACAAGCCTGGTGAGGACTTCCTTGTGCCGGTTTTCTTCCCACGCATTGCGGGAAATCGCGTCCTTTATGTCAGGATCGTCAATCATCCGGGCATAGGCCGCCATGCGAAGGCGCGCCTTGCCTTCCGTCTGCACGGCGATGTCCCAGATCGGCAGGGACGTCACACGTTTCAGCGCATCCGGCTCGAGCTTGGGCCAGTCGATGACGGACGGACGATAGGGATTGAAGGTTTCCCGGAACATATCCGCCATCGCCCGCTTGTGCTCCGGTGAGCCAGGCCTGAGTGGACCGGGGATGGAGGAACTCCAGTGACGGGCGCGGTAATCGGCCTGCTCTACAGCCTCTGCGCTCGGCGGAGAGGGCAGGTCATCAATGCTGTCAGGGAGTCTGGTGTAGATATCGGCAAGTGCAGTCATTTCCACGTACCCACGTTGGGAAATGGCGCATCCCCGTAAAGGTGACGCGCCATATCTGATGATGGATCTCTTCCCGTGCGCGCAGCACGGAACAGCACGCGGTTAGTGGATGTCCGACGGCTTGGAAATGATCCTGGTCACGAGACCATAGGAAATCGCCTCTTCAGCCGACATCCAGTAGTTACGGTCTGTGTCCTTGCAGACCTTTTCGTAAGACTGGCCTGTCTCACGCGCGAACAGATGATTCAGACGCTCACGCATCTTGATGATCTCACGGGCTTCAATGTCGATATCGGTCGCCGGCCCACGCACACCACCCATCGGCTGATGCAGAAGGAAGCGCGTGTTGGGCAGACAGAATCGACGATCCTTGTGCCCGGCGGCGAAAATCAGCGCGCCAGCCGAGGCGACCCATCCTGTGCCGATCATGTTGATCGGAGCGATGGAATCGACAAAGCGAATCATGTCGTGAATCGTGTCGCCACTTTCCACATGACCACCGGGCGAGTTGACGTAGACATCGATCGGCTTGTCGGACGCGCCGGCAAGAGCCAGAAGACGACCGGTCACATCACGAGCGATCTTGTCATTGATCCCGCCGAAGATCAGAATCTTGCGCTGATCGAAAAGCCTGGTTTCCAGCTCACTGATCGGCGAGGAAAGTGTCTTGTTGTCATCGGGTTCCGACTGCTCCGGCCCTTCGGGAGCAGGAATGTCAGGGCCGTTCGGATCCTCGTCGTCGAGTCTGATCCGCCCTCTGGTGACATCGTCCAGCATGCGATTGGCGCCCATCAGGTCGGCCTCCTTGGTTCGGTAAAGTGGTCTCATTCTTCTTATTCTGCGCTGCCCCGCTGGCAATGCCAAGAGGCACAGAGCAACATCGCTTTCACGACAGTGGCTCTCGCCAGAGAAACCCGAAACGATTAAGATTAGTCCAATGACAGTTTTTCCGTTCCAGTCGGCTGTGCGCCGAAGCTTCTTCAGGATCGTCCTGCCGTTTTCCTGTGCGCTTCTGGCTGGCTGCCAGCATCGCGATCTGGTCGACACCACGGTTGACTGGTACCACCAGCATGAAGGCGGCGTCATTGCCCAGCAACGCCCCCCGGCGCCAGGGCAATTCGAGGCCTATCCCCGTGTCGGGCTGACGCCGACCACACCGCCGGAACTGCCCTCTCCAGAATTGCGTCAGTCGATCACCAACAATCTGATCGCCTCCCGCAATCTGACCATGCGCACAGTGGCGCAGAATGGCACCCTGACGCCTGTTATTCCTCCGCCACCCAGTGCAAAGCCAGCCTCCACGGCTCAAGGAGAGGCCAAAGGCACAGCGCAGGCTCCAGCTTCAACCTCCCCCCAGACCGCGACTTCCACACCCGTTCCTGCGGGAGGGATGGGCGCCATTCTGGATGCGGCCGACTCTTCTTCCGCACCAACCGGGACACCATCCGCCCCCCCCCCTCTCCTGCCTCCGCATCGAAGCCGAACACCTCCACGGCGGTGCCGGAAGCAGAGATGGCCATGCCCGAATTTCGCGGAGACGGGGCCGTTGTCGCGACATCTGTCACCCAACCCCTGCCGCCAATCCCTGCTGCTCCGCCCGCCGCCCCTTCTATTCCGGGTTTCTCGCCGCCGCGAGATGCGACCATGATGGAGCCGATTCGTCCTGATTACGACATCGCTCCCAAGGACGGCACATTGATCGGCTTCCTCCCGGGTTCGGACCAACTCAAGCCGGCGCAGGACGGCGCACTGAACAAACTCGTCAATGCGCGGCGTGGCGGGACATTGTTTCTGCACTGCAGCGGTGAAACAGTGTCCCTGTCACCGGCAGACCAGACTCAGGCTGTCGAGCTTGGTCTCTTGCGTGGCCGAACCCTGACGGATGCCCTGATCAAGAAAGGCGTTCCGCCATCAGCCCTGCACGTCACCAGCTCTGCTTTCGGGCCTGCTGCGCGCGTCAGCACCCAGGGCTGAGCGCCTTGGAATATAGAATTTTATTTTTTCTTTCCTATCGCGCTTGACGCCCTTCCTTCTCTCGCCTAATTACGCCCTCGCCTCTGTCCCGTTCGTCTAGAGGCCTAGGACACCGCCCTTTCACGGCGGTAACACGGGTTCGAATCCCGTACGGGACGCCATTGATATTCCAGAGAAATTTGGTTTATCCACAGGCTGCGTAGATGTTCATTTGAACATCTATAATTTCTCCCCCTCAATCTTGGCCAGACGGATCACTCCCTCTGCCGCTAGTGAAGATCACGAGCAACACACCCCCTAACCACCCCGGCACACGCTCCATCCCTATCCTCCAGCGTCGCGCTCGGCCCGGAATACGTCACCCGCACGACGTGACCGCCCCGGATCGCAACAGACGCCCGGCATGTGCCATGGCCACCGATTGATAGTATGTTGAATCGACAAAAAAAGGCCGGGCTGGAACCCGACCTTTTCGACCACAAAGCGTTCGAGGCGCCATGTGGAATACCACCTTGTAACACCCGGTGCGTAACCGGTACAGGCGGTAAATGTCAACGCTATTTGCAGGCCCCATCAACTCATCAGCATTTCTTACAAGTTCGAACTATTGCGTAATTCCCAACGGTTCACCCAAACGGATCAGCCTTCCTCTTCGCCCGCAACATAGCCAATGCCAGCCCAAACGAAGCAGCCAGCGATGAAGCGGCGATCCCGGCCCAGAACCACCAGTGCGTGAAAAGATCAGGCATTGGACGCGGCCTTCATCTCGGCAACCAGCGCATCGAGCGCCTCGCCGCGCGGGCTGACACCATGAATGTCAGACCAGTGCTGCCGCGACACGAGCCCATACGCTTCATCGCAGAACTGTGCCAGAAACTCCCACGATAGGCGGCGACGCTGCCCCCATGTGTTGAGATAAAGCCAGTCAGCATCGTAGCCATGCAGCCAGACGGCATGGCCGCCCGCGATGGAATTGTCGCGGCTCGGGTCATAAGCCCAGTCGTCATCGGTCGCGCAACACCATTCTGGCAGAGACAGGCCGATATAAACGCCGCCGAGAAATGCAATCGCGCGTTGGATTGACTGTCGGCTGCGAGGATCGATAGCTCCATATCCTGAGAGATACGATCGGCCCGGTTGAGTGCCGGGCATCGCGAGGCCGTAGCGGACCCAGCGGTTCAGCACGTCCAGTTCAACAGCGCCACGGTCCGTGGCCGGCTGATCCGGATCGAACGGCGGCGACGTGACGGCGGAGTAATTCGCTAGAACCTGGTCGTCAGTCAGCAGGACCGGAGCCTGAGCTGCACCGGTCCACGTCCGGATTGCCGACGCAACGGAGACCTGCGTGCAGCAGCCGTATCGATCGTTGCACCACATCGGCCAGGACACGTTCGGAGCCCAGTTCGTTGAGGGTGGAATGACCGGCAGAACACTGGCCAGTGGCGCAGACATGCGGAACGTGCGCGGATCGCGTTTCGGAGCGAGTTTGCCGAGTTTCCGGATCATGCTCCAAACCTCCTCACCCACGTCAGCGCCGAGACCGAGCAATACCGCTCCATGTCCCGTCGCTGCCTGAGCAGCCGGGCCAGACGTGTCCGGTCATCCTCCTGCCAGATCGTCAGCAGGCCGGACGCCATATCCGCAGCACTGAGAGGATCACGCTCGGCGTAATGTCCGAGCCACGGGATTTCGTCTGACGCCAGCACCGGCACGCTGGCGGCCATCGCATCGGCGGCCACGATGTTGAACGTCTCGGTCAGGGACGCCTGCACGAGAATGTCGATGCCGCGCAGGACAGAGAGAAATTCGGCGTGCGGCATCCAGCCATGCTCGACCAGGTCCGCGCAGTCCAGCCGCCCGAACAGCTCCCGCAGGTTCTTCAGGATGGAGTTGCCACCGCCCTCGATGCGCGTGGCGTTGACATGAAACCGCAGTTTCGCGCCGATGGTCCGGGCGAAAGCAATGGCGGCCAACGCCTGCGTCATGTGGTTCTTGAGTGGACGGATCGCACCGAAACAGCCGATATTCACAACGTCCGACCGGCGTTCATGAGGCTGAATGTCGCACAGACGCGGGACCGGGTAGACGTTCGGGCCATAGGTCACGAGAGACGTATCGACGCGAGCGGCCATCGCCACAATCGCCATGTCCTGTACCGCACGCGGCGCATTGCACATGACCTCGACGCCCCTGCGCAGATACTCGACGGTCCAGCCGAAGATGCAGCCTTCATTCGCTGCAAATGGCGTTTCTGAATGATTCCGCACGATCCACTGCACGCCCGGATGGAGCGGTTTCAGAACGTCGAACTTTTCCGGCACGACCCAGAACGCCTCGATGATGACATGCGTTGGCCGATAGGCCGCGACATCCCGGTCGATCGCATTGTTGTCCGGGACTTCGACCGCCTTGGCCTCGATGCCGTTATCGCGGAGCATGTCCACCACGAAGCGGACAGAATTGGACAGTCCGGATTCGCGCGCGCCGGAATAGCCCCAATCGCCCTCACGGCTCTTGAGGATGAACAGGAGACGATTTTTCACAGGGTGAGCTTCCAGTGGAGAGCAAAAACAAGAGCCACGCAGACCCCGCCGGTCCAGAAACCGACGAGGAAGGCGAGAATGAATGCGACGATCACACGCCGAGAGCAGCCAGAGCCTGAGCCTCGGTCATGCCGGTGCTGGACCGGACGGCAGACACACCAAGGAGGCCCTTGAATACGGAGATAACAGTCTCCAGCGCGGACAGGGCCGTCTTGGCGTCAGACAGTACGGATGCAGACAGTGCCGACCCGGCACCCGAGATCGCGGACTCAATCGCGCTGGCCACTGTGGACAGGTCAGACAGCACGCTATCGACGCGGGTTTTCCAGTCAGTGTTGTCGTAGCTGATCGTCAGCGTGGACCCGGCAGCGGTCGAGAACGCCGTCAGCGCACCGGACAGGGCAACCTCGGCGGCCTGAATGGCCGGGACATAGGCAGAGATCGCCGGGAACTGCGCCGAAAACGCGATGACAGCGGCGGCGGCATTGAGCCCGGCCTGCCCGTAGTTTTTGATTTTCGTCACGTCGAGCGTGACAGTGGTGACACCGCTAGACGTGGAGACAGTACAGGCTGCGAGAGTGGCCCCGGCCAGACCGAGGGCGGACGAGCGCAGGAGATTGCGACGGGAGATGTTTTTCATTGGATTGCTCCGGGCATAAAAAAAGCCCGCTCGATGGCGGGCTGTGGTGGGATCAGTGGCCGGTGGCTATCCGGCAGGATGCTTGAACTCAGGCTGCCGGCGGCTTTCCCGGCCTCGTATCATCCGGATGCACGCCCAGTTTCGCAGCAACCTCGGCGCGCGGAGCATCAGCCGGAACCATGACTGCCTTCTTGCCGGGCTGGTAGGCATTCGCGGCCCAACCCCGCGCCTGAGCAATCGCAGAGACGACCGTGTAAACGATCACCCAGTGGCTACCCGGATGCGGCGGACGCCAGAACCGGAGAGTCAGTGCGCACGACGCAATCGCAAACGACACCGAAGCCGCGAGTGTGGCCGCGAGATCGGGGTAGGACGCAGAAAGCCACGTCAGCGTTTCAGAAATAATGTCCATTTATTTACCAGTATTGCTTGTGCCAGAGTGAGGTTGGTCCTCGCTGGTCGCAGCCAGTGAGGACTATTTCTCCGCTCAGGACGCCGCCACGATTGTGGAACCAGTATTCATCGTCCACACATTACTCTCTGCATCCGTGACTGTTGCAGCACCAACCGTCTGATCCGTGAAATCGACGTTGAACACCTCGGTCGTTCCGCAATACATCGCCGCCTGATAGTATTTATTGGGATTGGTGATGCCGTTGCCGATGCCAACACAATATGGGGCTGATATCGACGCTGCAGAAATCAGACCAGTCGTTATGGCCGTGGTCGCCTTCTGCGTCCATGTGACGCCATCCGTGCTAGTATAGGCTGTCCACGATTTTGCCGGAACCGAATTGCCAAATTTGTCAGTAACGGCTGCCGAACTGGTGTTGATCGCACTCAACAGATAGAAATCGGCACCCGCAGCAATGCCGAGGTCAGTACATCCGAACCCGGAGGCGGGCCATGTGTAGTTCGTTTTTGAACCGTCAGAAACTACAAGACCGAGAGGGCCGGTCGTTCCAGTCCCGAGAACCAGAGCGCAAAGCGACTTGGATGCAGTCTGCATCGCGGTGACTTTGTAGGCGTCCGTGCAGCCGATCAGGGTGACATTGCCTGACGGTGAGATGGTGCTGAGGTTTGCATGCAGCATCATCTCAACCAGACCGGATGACAGGTCTATTTTCGATGCGACCGATGGGGCCGATACACCCGAGGTCATATAGGTCTGAAGCAGTGATGTGGCCGCCGGTGCTGCAACCGGTGTCGCGCTCTGGTCAGCCGAATACGTCGTTCCCACGCTATTCGTAGCTCCGGCTTTCACAGTAGCGGACGTCCCGTTCGTGAGGCCAGTGATCGTGTAGGTTCCCGGCGCCGTCAGTGTGGTGACTGGTGTCGTCGCGTCATTGACCACGATCGGATAGCCTGTGATCGCGGATCCGCCATTGCTGGCCGGGGCCGCAACGGTTGCCGCGATCTGGCTGTCTCCCGCCTTGAGGGTGAGTGTAGGCGCACCGGGGGCCGTGGCCTGAGCAGATACGGTCAGAGTTGCCGTTCCAGCCGTCAGACTACTGGTGTTCGTGCCTGTCAGTGTGACAGTCCCCGCAGTCGAGCCTGCCGTGTAGGTCGTGCTGGTGGACGTTGAACCGACAGCGATCGTCAGCGTGCCGTTATCCCACGTTCCGCCAGCGCTCTTGTCGCTCGGGGTGATCGTGACAGCACTCGTGGCGGCAGCATCCAGAGTGAAGGTGACGGTTGTTGTGCCGCCAGAGACGACGGACGAAGACGACAGGCCGACAGAATATTTCGTCGGGTTCGTTGTGGTGCCCCCAGCAACCGGCGTTGCCGACTGCGAGGCCGACTGAGCGCCCTCGACGTTCTGGGCGTTGATCGCGGAAACCGTCACATAAACGGGTGTGCCATTGACGATGCCGTTCGTGTCGGAGCGACCGCATGATGCGGTGTTCAGTGTGAAATTGACGACGTTCGTGCCGTTGGCCGTCACGATCGCGGCGCGCTGCAACGCGGTGGCTGAATATCCCCAATAGACCGCATAAGCCTGCGGCGTGGTGCCGCTAGCCGGGGTGATCCCGACTGCGAGCTGACTGTCGCCTGCCGTCAGTGTCAGGCCAGGCGCGGCCAGAGCTGCCGGCAGATCCGAAAGGGCCGCCGCGAGGAAATTCGAAGAGGCGGAGACGATATCAGCGCCGGAATACAGTTCAGTGCGGATGGAGTTGGCCTGAACGATCACCGGGTAGCCATTACCGGTAACGGCGTCCTTGATGATTACCCGCATATCCAGTGAGGTCGGATTCCATAGGAACACACCGCGTTCACCGGTCACGGTGTCATAGGTCGCCTGCACGACGAGATCGGTCGCCCCTTTACCCTGCCCGAAAGCGGTGAAGCCGCAGATTTTCCGGTTTGGGCCGGACATGCGCCCGAGATGGGCCATCACATAATAATCAGCCGACGGTGTGACGACGCCGGTCGTGTTGTTGACGTGTAGGGAAGCCCCGTACCAACCCGACCAGTTCCCGCCGTCGTTCACGCCAGTATTTCCGTTGGCGGGGCTGTTCGTCTGATCCAGGATGATATTCCACATCATGATGGCTTTTGCGCCGAGGCTCATCATCCATGTGCAGTAATCGCCGATCAGCTGCGTAATCTGCGTCTGTAGGCCGGGGCTGCCGCTCATGAGCATCGCTTCAGAGCACAGCACATCCACATTCGGATACTGTGTGGTGTAGGAGGAAATGTTGCCAGGATTCCCGTTGTACCAATGGAATGCCATTGCGCCGAACGCACCGGTCGCGAGGTCGCCCGGCAGCCATGTCCGCGCCGACCCCCATGACGTGTCAGATGATGTCACTTTCGGCGTGATGCCATTGGCGAACGTGGCCTTAGCAAGGAGAGCTTCAAGCGCTGCACCAATCCCGGCAGTGTCCGCAGTGGACATACCGCATTTTGGATACTCGGCTGTTTTCTGTTGTGGCTCATTGCCAATACCAACGTAGTAAACAGGAATGCCTAGAGAGGCGTAGAAGACACACCACTGACAGAGCATGGCCGCGTAAGTCTGGTAATTCGCCGCGCTGGAAATGAAGCTTCCGCCCTTCAGAACGCCAGAGTCTTTCAGGGAGGCGGGGGGAGACCAGGGCGTCGCCATGCAGCGCAGCGACGGATCCACCGCCAGCCATTCAAGGAGGCAGGGAATCACATCCTGAAAATCACTGGAGACATCGAATACGCCGCTGTCCCATGGCGTCCAGTATGGACGGTAATCGAAATCGTTTCCGCCGATGGCAATACGAATAGAGCGGAAACCGTCATTTTTGAGCATCGTGAAAAACTGATGCCGCTGGTCCCGCGTCATGTAATTCATGATTGCGTAAGCAGCGCCACCGGTCAGCGCGCCGCCTGGTCCGTAGAAATTCTGCTTGAGGGTCGAGGGATCAATTGTGACGATGTGCGTTGCCGTAGCAGCGGACACATCGCCAGACGCGGGCGGAGACTGGCGCAGCAGGGCGGTCTGGTAATTGCTGCTGTTCAGCGCGGTGCTGATGATCGAGCGCGGCTGGAAGCTGTTTCCCGCAGCGAGCACGGTGGGTGTCACGTCGCTGCCACCACTCTCTGCCGCTGCCGCCAGCGCTTTGCTGACGGTCGTGGTCGCGCCGTTGAACAGAACCGGCTGGCCGGAGATGTCCGTACCGGACGAACCCGACACGAAGGCGCCATCGACCAAGGCGTCCAGCACATCGCCGACACGGTAATCCTGTCCACCAACTGCGACAGTATGACCGCTCGCATCGACGAGAGCAGCACTACCGTTGGCCTCCAGTTCTCCACCGCCGGTAACTGGCGTGATATTAACCAGAATGCCACCAGACATGACTGTGCTGCCGGAAGTTGTTGTTCCGCTCATGAGAGACCTCGTTATTTTCAGGATATTTTGGCGCCCAGCGTGACTGCTGAGGAATTAAGCGTGATTGCCGAACTGTCCATGGTGACAGCGTATGATATGGCGTCTGGCGCTGGCGGATCCGTCGCGCTGGTGATGTCATTGATAGGCACGATAAACGGTACGACGCGGACCAATCCTCTGGCCGTAACAATTTTGTAACTGACCGCGACTAAATAATTTGGCGGACCAGCCGCAAAGATGATGACTGCCTGATAATTATCAACGACGCCTCCCATAATCGCAGCCAGATCATAGGAGATCCCAAGTAATGTCTGAATAATTGGCGTTACTGTGACGATTGTGTCGTTTGTGCTTGCAAGCCACGTCGAAAGATCGAGTGTATAATCGATAATATCTGCAGATGATTTCGCTGGCATGCGATGAGGGGAGCAGGAACATGCGTCCTGTCCGACACCTCCCAGGAACCTGTTAACGCCAAAAGGCGCGGCGACAGACTGATCCGGGTCATACGTCCTCATATCCGAGGGAACGAACCCGTCCGGTAGTGCCGCGAGTGTCATGCCGCGATTGCCTGGCTAAATAAAGCAATATGCTCGGCGTCAACCCGTCCAGCGCCTGAAGGAGTGTTATATCCCATCTTCCACGCGTGACACTGCGCAATAGCGCTGTTGCGCGGTGGCAAGAGGACGCTTGAGCGATAAAAACGCATGCAACTCATAGCAACTGAGTAAGTCAGGCTCTCCACCAGAGCACCCGCTGCGTCGACACCATTCGGATTGAACCGTGCTGGCATAAAGCCGCGCACAATTTGCGCGAGTGCAGGTCTGGAGGAAAGAAAGGTTTTCCAGATATCATTATGGGTATCCTCCTCCATTTGACCGATTCCTAAAGCTGGTCCACCGCCGCTTTGCCTCAGAGACGCAAGGCCACTTTCCGCAAGATCTATGCCCGTATGAAGCTGGATCCTCGCCAGACCATCACCCGGTAGATTCAACATCCCGACTACCGGAGTCACTATTTCTCGCTTGAACTGTGAAATATTCAGACCGCTCATGACAATCCCCACAAATGAACTGCTGCAGTTATGACCCTGACAAGAGCATCGATCCCGATTACCGATATTGCCCACCAGATAAACTTTATGAACTTTGCTGAAAATTCCAGCATATTCATAAAACTGCTTGCATATTTTTCGAGCCGCGCAACGGTGCGTTCAAGACTCTCGACCGTCGTTTCCAGAGAAGCGACGCGCCCCTCCAGACGTCCGAGCTCTCGGTCAAACGAGATTTCTGAGGAAACATCAGACATTCAGAATTCCAGGCATAAAAAAACCCTGCTCAGTGGCAGGGTGTTTTAGGAGGTAGAGGCTGCATAGGTGCTGCCGACCGGATATTTCCCGTCAGGATCAGCAACAAGCGCCAATCCATCACCGGGGCTGTAAGATGTGACGCCATCCCATACGATTGCATTGACGACATATCCAGCCGCTTCAGAACCAGACACAGATGTCCGATACACGGCGTAATTCTGAATGGTCATGCGTATTCCTCCACATAGAATACAGCTCCGCCACCTATACCGCCCAGACTTCCACCCGGTGACAGACTCTGCCCACCGCCGCCGCCTGCACCAAAGTTTACTGCACCATCACCGCCCGGAGCGCCCGGGGATCCGAATGTTGCACTGGCGCCAAATCCGGGAACAGCAGTCCCATTGACAGCAAGCCCAACCGGCCCAGAGGCTCCCTTTTTTAAGATCGAGCTGGTAAGCAGCAACGAGGCTGTGCCACCAATATAATCACCACCCTTCGCTCCAGACGTTACGCTAGAACTGGAGGACGAGCTGGAAATTCCTGCAGCGCCTCCTTGCCCAGCCTTGAGTGTCACGTAGTTTCCAAACATACTATCACCCCCCGTATTTTGCGCATCCGATGCGATCGCTGCTGCCGGGGATCCGATAGTTACGGGGACAGATGTTATCCCACTCAAACTGATCCAAATATCGCACTCTGCGCCAGCTCCACCTCCACCCCCTGCCGAAACGCTTCCGCTCGTCGGATTTGGATAGGCATATCCACCGGGGCCACCAGCGCCACACCCGCGAACCCTGGCAAGGGTCGCACCTGAAGCGGGAATATAATTGGCTGATGACGTGAAAGCCTGACGGTTTATGAGCCTGCCAGGCCCGACAATTTTATTGATCGCCTGATAGAGCTGCGTCCAGTCGGTCAGTGATCTGGGCAATCCCGCTTGATCGACAACATTGATCATCTCCGCCAGCAGCATGTTGAACATCCATGCCGGCCAATTGGTTGCAGGAACGCCAGTGGCTGGGTTACCATCCGTCGCCCATTGTGGCGTGCCACTCGTTGGCGCGATGTCGCGTTGCTCCAGCGGGACTGACCCCGTCGCAATCAGTAAATCCATTACTTAACTCTCATAGTTGAAGATGAGGACTGTATGGGCAGGCTTGATTCGTTCCAGTTCACACTGGAGAACCGTGTCGCCCCATGAGGCGAAAGACTTTCCGAACAGATCACCAAATTTCAGATTTGTTACCGTGAATGTCGGCATATTGACCCGCCACGCGCAGGCCCAGTCATCATCGCCGAATTTTCCACCAAATTTCCGGCCGAAACGCGAGGGCGCGAACTCGTCAATCGAGATCGTGTAACCGAGTGCCGCCGCAAGGCTGATGAAATACTGCTTTGATGAGCCACCATTGTCCGTCAGCCTGGCGACAATCTGGGATCTTTGTTGTGCCAGCGTGGGATTGTCGCCCGCGCAAGGATCGGGAAGCCCGACGCTCTGCTGCCATTCATCAAGAAGCTCTGTGGTCGAAGCAGGAAACGCATCGGTCAGAAGGTTCAGAGATCTCGCACTATGGCGCTCATAAACCTGCCCGAGAGCCAAGGCCAGAAGAGAGGGAGTATCATCGGGTTCACGTGACCAGATACGGCCACCAGGCAGCAGTGACGACAATGCCTTGGCGAACGACTCAGCCAGAAAGACCTGGACCGTCATGACGCAAACTCTATGGTTCCCAAGACTGGCATTGATCCAGTTGACGAGGCAGATACCGGGACTGATGGCGATGTCACATTGAACTGGTCCAGGCCAATCGCCGCGATTGCCTCATTCCAGTAATTTGGGTGAATTGTTCCTCCTGGAGCAGAAAGACGTCTGAACATATCCTGCAATGCAGCTGTTATTGACGCCTGATTGTCCGAGGTATTGTCATTTCCCAGATCAGAAACCACGAAATTCACAGTCTGTGCGACTGGGGAGCAGACTATGACGAGCGCGGTGACCGGCCGTTTCGTGTAAATTGCATTTGCGACGAGAAGCTGGTCGCCTGTCGCCGCCTGATAACGGCTTTCAGCAGACGCGGCGCCATCCGTTCCCTGCGGGAATCCACTATCTGCAGACCGGGCACTGTCCAGCATGACATAGACGACAACCGTTCCGGCGCCAGCGCCCAGAGGGTTGACCCAGGCCCTCGTTACTCCTGAGACCGCTTCTGCCCATGACACATAGTCAGCAGAAGAGCCATTCTCACCTCCCTTGGCATATGCAGCCATAATCCGGTCACGGAGATTATCATCTTCTTCGTCATCAGCGCCGCCGGTAAAAGCGATGGCCACTGTTCCTGTGGTCTGCACACCCGCTATCGGGCTGGACAGAGTGGCGACTGCTCCGAGAGCAACATTGCCCGAGGCGCCAGCTTCTGATGCTGCGCATGACACTGTTGCCGTGGTGCCCGAAATCACGCTGTCAGCGGTGGTGACGACATCAACGCCGCCAGCAACTATGGCGGTTCCCACAGGGATATCCGCATCGGACGAAATCGTGAAAGCAATTGCGCCGGTCGCTCTTGCGGCCTCTTTTCGGTAAATCGACTTGAGAGCGCCCCATGCCTCGAGATCTTCATCGGTTGCGGTCCATGGGACGGCCTGCTTCGAGATCCAGTCGAGATAACCATAATGCAGATGCGCGAGGCCAGCCTGCGCCATTGCAATCACCCACAGAACTGAGAAACGCATGAGCGTTACGACACCGGGAATGCCTCCATTCTGAATATCCTGCACGACCAGCTGGCGTAAATCAGTAAGGGTTGGTCTTGCATAAGGCATCAGAGCCCCTCCCATGCCCATGAAAACAGAAATGCCTGCGGTTGCGCGGCAGATGGTTCGTAAATTGAGATTGCGAATTCAGCCGTTGATGCCGACGTCACGCTCCACGCCGTCGTGACATCAATGCGGGCCGCAATCCCGTCACTGATAAGCCAATTCAGAGCTTCACGAACGATCGCCTCAAGTTCAATCAGGACAGCTTTTTCACCCACTTTTATGGCGCGCCGCAATTGCCAGAGCCGCGAACCGATTGGAAAATCGTTGTATGCATCGCCCCACCAGCCTCGCCGGTCGTTCTTTCCGCTGGTAGCAGCGTTCCCGGGGGGCTGGATCCCGACAGCGCTATCCTGAAGAGATGGCTCCTCTGGCGCGACGCGGTCAGAAAAGAGACTGACCATGACAGCGGACCGCAAAGGATTGTCGAGACCCAGATCACCGGACACAATCGGCCATTCGCCGCGGGCTTCCGCGACGTTCCAGACAATAGCTATGTCCATTCAGACCTCAGGATGTTGGGGCGCCGGTCTCATCCGAGCCCGCCTTGACGCCGGTATGCTTGTGGCTTTCGAGTGAGATGCTGCCGGCCGTCACGTCGCCTGTCGCTTCAAGCGAACCGTTGACGGTGATGTCAGCATCGATCTCGAGTTTTTTATTATTAGGACGGAGCGCCATGGATCCGTCGCTTCTGAAATAGACGCATGAACCGGTTTTAGGATGATAAACTGCGACTTCCCCGGGCTCCAGATAATCCGGACGCCCTCTCTGGTCGCCGCAGGCGATCGCCACGCCACGCGTCCTGTCTCCGGCAAGAAAGCCTACCACGATGTCGCTACCGGGCACTGGCCGACTGGCAAACCCGTAGGCCTGCATCAGCGGAACATCTGCTCGAATTTCGCCACCTGGCAGAACAACCTGGAGCGTCGGAGTCGGCTGGCTCTCATCTGTGTCCGCCGTCTGTCGACCGATGCCGAGCGCCATCGAGACACGCCTGGAAAGACGATTGATGGGACTTGTCATGAGACCTCAACTATTGAGAGCCTGTGCAGCCTTATTCGATGCGACGGGCAGGAGAATAGGCTCGGGCTGATAGGCATCTGGCGGCATCAGAACGACATCCGCGCGCGTTCCGTCTGGCCCTTTGTGAAAAACCAGCTCCCCAATGACGTAATCGGTAGATGTGCCGTTTTCATCCATGAATGGCGCGATTGTGTTGGGCGTCCAGAGTGCGCCATACAAATCCCTCCAGCCGTCAGCCGTGAGTGTAATCGGGCGGCTGCGCCCCCATCTTCGATTGACTTCCCATTGGACACGCTGTTTCGCGACCTTGTATTCAGCATCTCCAAGCTCGAGGGGAATGAGCATGGGCCGGTTGCGCGTTATGCCAGGATCGGTGGCTTTCGCGGAGCTGGACACAGCCTCCATCTGCCCGACGTAATCTTTCTCGTTCGGCTCTGTAAAAAGAAGGGCTGTGCTCTGGAGGATGCCGATGATGGACGAATACCGTCCAGCCATAGAGCGGACCCGGGTGCAGCTTTCGACGTTCCGCCCCATAGTGAAACCTGATCCCATGCGCGCGGACCCGACACGGGACATCACAACATTTCCGTCCGGTCGGTCGTAAAACAGGACACCGGCAAGCCGGGCCAGACGCTCGATCACTTCATAGGCCGTTTCGGTCAGAATGACTGAAAACTGTTGTATATCCGTTTCACCAGCGCCATCGATCGACGACACTTCGATCCCCGCAAACTGGGATACGCGCCGCGCGATAGCCAGAGCGTTTGTACTGTTCATCTGATAGGTGGAAAATTCTGCCGCACAGTCGACCAGATCCATGCTTTTACTGGCGATCTGAACATGAATTGAATGAGAGTCTGCGCTTTTCTGTTCAGCCACCATGACGACATACCCGGTTATCATGAGGGTCGAGCCCAGATATATCTGGGCCGTATCACCTTCATTGATTGCCAGCGTTGCTCCCGAAAGCGGCTGATAGGCCGTAATGCCAAGATCCGCAGTCCAGGGCATGATCTCGACGCCGACCCGAATCGTTACATCTGTCCACCCCGTCACCATCTGATTTCCGATTATGGCAACCACGTTATCTGATGAAGCCGCCCCGTAACCAAGAAGACTTTCGATCTGGGAGATCACGCCGCTCATGATGATAACACCTCAAATTCCGTTGGCATGAAGGCCGGATGGATTGGATCTGCGCGCCCGACGATCTCATCGGCACGGGTTGCATCGGCGTACAGCTGTTGAGCCAGCGTGAGCGCCGGCAGGTTTGCATTTCTGGTAATCGTGATGATATCAGGCAGTTTGGCCGCACGCCCAAGCAGGTCCTGCGCGACGTGCGCTCGCAAAGCATGGAGCGCCTGATAACTAAGGTCATCTCCAGCGTCCGCTGCAATCAGTTCTTCGGCTGCGAACAGAGCTACTACATTTTCCGTCATTGCCTGCGCTTCCGTCGACGATGATGGTAACCATGCCGAACAAGCCTGAGCAATCGATGCAAGGGCGGATCGTCGGCACAACGCAGCAGTTTCCGACTGAACCGTTGCGATCGCTGCGCCAATCGGAGCGCTTGACGTGACGATGGCTGGCGAACAGGACGCAAGAGGCCAGAGAAGAGAGATCTGGGCGGCTGGATCAGCAACCGATGATCGAAGAGTCTCGGTGAGTGACTGTGACGCTGAGGCAATATCTTCAGCGCTATCCAGTGCCCCGAACGCATTCACCGCCCCCTCAACTGTTGCACGGCTGGCTGTCAGTGATGCGAGAACGCTGCTGATTGTTGCCGAACTATCAATGTCAGACCCGTCGCCGCCTGCATAACGTCCGTAAGCGCCATCCAGAACTGATACGGCAGCCCCCTGGACACGTGGAGACCGCACGGCGACGAGGGCATCAGATGCCCACGACGATGCGACATTACGGCCAGCTGTGATAACTGAACTTCCCAGCGCGAGAGAGGTCGCAGTTCTGGACTGGTAACTTGAAGATGATGCTGCGCTCAGAGCAATAGCAGAGACCGCAATTGTTGCATGAAGCGCCGTCACGATCAGAGTGGAGAGAAGATTTGTCTTCTCCACCAGCTCCATCTCGATTTCGACGACATTTCTCCGGCCGTCCGGCTCTCTCCAGATGAACCGCATCAGATTGGCCTGTACCAGACCAATGCTTGGATGCATCAGGAGCCCTGCGCCTTGCTGTTCGGCGGCTTGAGATAAGAGATCCCGCTGGGTGTAACACAGAGTACCAACCGTGAAACCCACGATCCGATAGGAGCGAGCGGCCCGTCCGAGGTCCTCGACCCATATCCCGTCTCTCCCTGGATAATCGTGAACGGCCTGCTTACGACCATTCGTGCCGGAACTACCGAGAACAACGAACGGAATTCCCCTGAATGAACACTGGAGATATTCTTCCGCTACTTTCAGAAGTGTTCCGCTCATTCAGTCCTCAATATCCTCCGGCGCTGGCTTCCGGATCCATGGCTCGAGCCTGCTGGGTTGTGTGAACAGCCAATTGTGGCGATGCACTGCGCACCTTCACACGACTGCCAGCCGGTGCGTTTTTATGATCGATCTCAATCTGAAGCCGTAGTTTGCTGATCGTTGAACCCAGAGCATCAATCCTGTCATCGGTGGATGATTGCGGGGAGGGGACCGACAAATTTCTTGTAACGTCTGAGGAATACCTGTCGCCTGACGTGCCATTACTATCGCTCTGTGCGATGCCGGTCTCCAGCCAGTTCAGGGCACCTCCTGGACCCTGATTATGGGCATATCCAAGAATGGCAAGCTTCTGCTCGGGTGTCGCATTCCTGAACTGGGCGCTGTGCCTCGCCAGGTAACGGGCATTCAGATCGGCGTTGGTTTCGAAAAACCGATCCTGCAGGCCGGGACTGGATAGAAACTCGCTCTGGGACGGTGTTGGCATATGCAGCGCACGCGCCACTGTGGCGATTGTCCCAGGGCTCATCTGGTAACGGCCAGCCATGTGGTTGAGATAGCCGCCCATCTGGTCATATCGGGCGTGCTCGATACCCGCCACTGTCCGGGCGAACGTCTGATATTGCCCCTGACTTGCGCCGGTGTCCCGCAGAAGAGAACCAGCCTGATAATAGCGTCCAGTCAGCTTCTCATACCCGACCTGCGCGTTATCATACTGTCGACCAAGCCATGAGAGGCCCGGTAGATTCATCACTCGGCGGTTTGTCGCATCCTGCTGGCCTGTCGAGATGCCGTCTTTCGCGTTCTGATAAAGCTCGTAGGCATTGTAGCCGGCTAACGCGACACTTCCCCAGCCTGGACCGGAGCGGCCACCGCCCGCGATGGCGCCCGATACCGATCCTGCCTTTGCGGCCGCGATGGATGCGGCCTCAGCACCACGCGCCTCCAGCGCCCATTTGGCAAACGCCGCCGCAACGTTGAGAGCGCCGCCGGCGATCGAGGCGATACCGCCGATGATCGGCGCGAATTTCGCCGCCGTCATCAGGATGAGAACGTCCTCAGCAGCTGCTTTCCAGCCGCCGAGATAGTTAACGACCCGTTCGACGGACTGATAAACTCCCGTAATTCTGGATTTTATCTGGTCCCATCCACCATCCCGCAACCATTTCACGACCTCCCGAACATAGGATGCGATATCCTGAGATATCCATTCGCGGTTCGCGGCTATCCAGTCACGCATCTGGGCAACAACAGGCGTGATGACCGGCTCCAGAGACTCAGCGATCGAATAGCCAAGCCCCTCGACTGATTCCTGTAGCCCGATCTGGGCCTGCTGGAGACGAGATGCGGCAGCAACACCCTTTTCATTCATCAGCCCCAGACGCTCAGCCTGCCTGATGTTGGCCCGGTAGGCCTCTTCCGTTTGCTGGAAGATGGGCAGAAGCCCTTGCGCGGCCCCTCCAAAAATCTCGGTTGCAGCAATGACCTTTGCGGCTGGATCACGAATGGAACGCAGCTTCTTGGCAATTCGATCGAACATCTGATCCGGAGAAAGTCGCTTGAGTTCTTCAAGGCTGATGCCCAATGCCTTGAACTGCACGACTGCTTCCGGGGCAAAGCCGTGAGTTGCTTCCCATCGTGTTTGTGCCAGCCCCTGCAAGGCACCGGACATGGCGTCAGCAGAACCACCGGCGAGACGTGAGGCGTTTTGCATGGCCATCAGTCGCTGGGGAGCCATCCCCATGGCCGCAGCAGACGTGCGCAGATTTGTCCCCATCTGCGCCCATGCGCTGGCCAGACGATAAACACCTGCGATGGACGTGGCGCTCGTGATCACGCCCAGGACTGGTACGATCTGCCCCATGGTTCGGAAAGTGCCAAGAGCAGCTCTACCGACGCTATCCATGCCGGTTCGCAGATAACGGAGACCCGTTACATTTCCGAAGCGGCTGAAAGCGGCCTGAAGACGCCTTGCGGGCGCCTGAATGGCAGCGATGCGCGCATTGAGCTTCTCCAACGTCATCGAAGCGCGGTCGACCGCGCTGATCGTGACCTTGACGCCGCTGTTTGCCATGACAGTTCCTACTATCGACGCTGTGCGCTACGGAGTTTTTCAGCCTCCCGCCTGCGCATTTCCGAGATGCGATTGGCGTTTTCTACCGCCTGTATGAGCTCGGTTCCGGACAGGGCCTCGAGCTCGGAACGCGTCCATCCCGTATAGAACTGGCTCAGATCGACGGAGAGGCTTTCCCAGTTTTCTGGCCACCGAGAAAAAAACCGGTGAGATAATCGCTTGCTTCCGCAAACTTACTGATGGGCATACGCATGATTGCCGCCGGATGCCAGCCACTCACATCCTGAACCAGCTGGATTTCTCCTCGCATGATGGAAGACATGGAGCCACCGCTCTCAGCTGCCTTGAACCGTCTGCGCTCCTTCACCTCTGGTTCACGCAGTTTCATTTCGCTGAAAGATCTGCCACCTCCCTCAATCTGTTTTGGGAAAACTATGATTTTTTCTAGAGAAAGATCGATTTTGTCGAGTGCATCAGGATCCATCATGTCACGTCGGGCATTGTCTTCAAAAGAACAGACATAGGCGACCGCCTCATCCAGTTTTCGGGTCGGCATCTGGTTCACAAGTTCTGAACTGCATCCCGCTACAAGCGAGACCAGAGATATCTGCGAATCATAAACGCTTTCGCTGGAAGCCCGCTGGCCAATGACGTCGGCAGCCTGCTTCACCTGGTAGACTGTCGGTTCTTTCAGTGTCAGATGCGTCTCACCGTTGATCGGCGGATCAAGCCTGATGAGCATTTCACCAGATTTTTCCCGCACGATTTCACAGTCGTTCGGTGATGAATCCAGAACGACCATCAGATCAGAATCAGATGGACCATGGGTCATGACACTGTATCCACAACGACACTGGCGCTTTCGACCTTCAGTTCGAAGGTGCCTTCCTGTGTGTTGACATTGATGTTTCCGACCTGCCAGCCGTCGTCAACGGTAATGATTTTCCCGTTGGCCTGCTGCACTACGATTGTCAGATTACTCGCCCCCTGAAAATCAAGGGGATTGGCGTCGCGCCGATCACGAAGCGTCATCTGCACGAAACCTTGAACAGGCATCGTCGAAAAACCCTCGACAGCCGACTGACCCTTGAGCGTTTCGTTCTGCAGACCCGCGGCCTGATACTGACATTCACCAACGACGTTCCAGGAAACGCCGTTGATCGTCGCGGTTGCGAGGCCCGCAAGGGGGCCGCGATAAACGGTACCGGACATTGTATCCCCTTACGATTTCACGAACTGACAATTGCCGGCAATCACGCGAAGCTGGTTCGCGAAATTGTATGGCATCAGAAGTTTCACGACGCCCCCACCAGCGTTCTCAGCAACAAGACTCTGAGAGAACGTGTCGGGATCCTGGCACCAGAGCTGCAAACACTGGTACCGATAGCGGGACGCGCACGCTTTTCCAATCAGGGCTGCCGTTGTCGCCTTGATGCCTGCGCCTATTTTCGATCCATCCTGGACCAGAATGTATCCGTTGAACTGAGACCCGAGATAGATCCGCATGTCCTGCAGGCAGATCTCCGCACACATCATCGTCTCGAAATCGAGATAACTGTTGTCCGGGAGGCCCGCCGCATCGGTCTGATAGGTAGTTACCAAACGCTCAATGACCACTGTGCCGCTGTCGTCAACGGTAAAGGTCGACAGGCCGTCATAAAGCAGGCTGTTCCGCTCATCGTGAATATATCGGCCTGCATCGGTAGGCGGCATGACAGTCAGTGTCACACCTGTTACCGGCAATGCAGGGTTCGTTCTCATACTGATTGCAGCCTGCGCTGCTATCTGCGCCGCCCAGACGAGTGGAGACGACGGGCTGTCGGCAACCGGCATAATGGTGGCGTGCTGATCGTTCAGTGTCAGTCCGAAAGAGGTCGCCTCTCCATACGTGCCGCGATATGCCGTGATGGCGTGACCGTAGAGCTGCTGGGTTGCAGACCAGCGGCCCGCCGTATCGTTCAACCACTCTTTGAGCGCTGTCAGAGATCCGCTGTCAGTATAAGGATGGATGATCAGATCATAGACACGCTCACCCTGGTTGGACAGTACTATGTCCAGATCAGTCGGATTTGTCGTTCCGCCAGAAAAGGAATTTATGGTCAATGCCACACCGGATGGCGTTGCCTGACCTCCAGCAGTTCCGAGAAGGGCAATGCCAAGAAGCATATCGTTCCCTGCCAGACCTTTATTCAGAGCCGTCAGGATGATCTCTGGCGAAGTCACCGTACTTCCTGATGCTTCAGCGCTTGAGAGCGTGACAGTCTTCCCGTTCAGGGTCAGGGTAGAACCTTCAAAGGTGACGGGATCGCCATTGATGTTTGCACTGCCGCCGACAGATACTGGGAGGCCGCTGGTATTGCCAATCGCGACGATGATGTTTTCTGCGATCACTGCCGCGCTATCACCAGTTGTGACTGCGACAGAAACCAGCTGATCGCCAATATAAAGCGAGAGCGTGCCAGACTCTGTCGCAGTGCCAGCGATAGAAAAGCCGCCAACGGCCGGCTGAGCCGCACTGCTGTCTGCAAGCGGCAGAACCCAGACTTCGCCCTGCGTGTCTACGGCACGATAGGCCTTGACCATTCCTGAGCATTGCGAGCCGGAGCCGTATTTCGAGACAGCGTCGCTGTATCCAGCAGAGAGGCTGGCTACTCCGGGGGAGGCACTTCCGCTGATCATCTGGCCAAGGATCAGAACACGACGGGTGACGCTGGCCGTATTGGCTTTAGAATTGTCCAGAGAGAAATAGAAGCCGGGAACACGATTGGTATCAGAATAGCCGGGGATAGTGATCGAACCACTCATGTTGTACCCTTTTCTTTATTGGATACTGTAATCTGGGCGGAAGATATCCGATTTACTTTGCGGACATCGCCTCGGCTCAGTGCACGCAGCCAGAAGCCTGTCGATGGCACTTCTTCACCGGTCGTTTTGAGCAGCCGCAAGCTCTGAGGCCAGCGCACCGCTCGGCCATCTGCAGGTTTCACGAACATGTTGAACCTCGGTTTTATCTAAGTTTTGCCGCGAATCTGGCGAAATCGTCGTTACCGTTGGCCTGGATGGTGCCGTCGATTTCCCGGAGAGGACGACCTGCAGGGTCGAATTCCTGCGGATACTGAATACTCATCAATATCCGCACCTCACCAATATGATCTTCGGTTTCACTGGAAATCGTGATCGCGGACTGGAACCCGTTGATCGACTCGACTGAATTCATGAATGTCAGATCAGTCAGGAGAGCCCACTCAATCTGATTGGCGAGATCTTCCGCGAGAAGCTCGGCTTTCGCCGGGCTTTCTCCAGCCACCCTGCCACGAATGGCAAGCGTAGCGACACGGCGGAAAAAGATTGACCCAACCGCAAGATTTTCAGCGTTATCGTCTGGCGTCTGCAATGACAGGGCGGGAAACTCGAGCGGTGTGATCGGCCATGACCGAGCGGTAAAGACCCGATCGCCAGCCAGCGTGGCATTCTTCAGTGCAGATGCAGCCAGCTCACGAAGTCCGGCTCGAACAAGTCCCATTTTCAGCATCCGCCCTATTCAACGTCAGGGAGATCGCCCCGTGACTATCCGGGCGAACTTCCTTGATACGATAACGATTGTTTCTGATGATCAGCAGGTCGCCCTGCATCGGCTCTCCCGGGAAATCGACCTGTCGAATGCCCAGAACCGGTACGGCCTGCGAAATATGCGAAGGCATTGCCCCGTCATCGGCTGCGAAAATGTCAAAGGCACGAAAGCCCGCATCGAAGATGCCCCGTACTGTCACCGGCTTTCCGGTTGCGGACGGTATCCACGTGAGACTTTCACCAAAGACATCCTGGCACGGCCCCAGCACAAGGCCGCTCCAGTCGAACGGCCCCGTGCTGCCACTCATTCGGACACGGTTCCGGGCTGACCGTTCTGTTGCGGAGCAGGCGTCATGGGTGGAGCAGGCGGGATGTCTGCCGCCTTGACTGTCAGATCAGATGACGCCCGGACGGTAGGAAGAGTTTCCGTGTCTCCAGCTCGTCGTACAATTCCCAGATTCTCCCAGAAAACAGCCCGGTCGGCTGAGACATCCATGTGGGTGCCTATTGGCAGAGGCGGCGTGGGAAGCTTCGGATCGATATCATGATAAACAGGGCGGAGCGTGACGACGCGAACCGACTCTGTGGTTTTCTGTTCAGGATTTGCCATGATCAACCTCAGATTGCAGGAGCGGGAACGCCAGCCCCGGGCGCCATTACAGTTGCGGCGAATGATGCGTTGACTCGCGAGGGGATAACGATGGGGGCTGACTGCATCATCAGGTTGATCGCGGCTGGATTTTCCGAAAACCACAGCTTTGGCGCATAGGCCAGGCTCTGATAGTTGAATTTTGGGTCGAGAATCAGCCCGAATGCACGTGTCCCTTCCAGCTGCGGGGATGTCATGACGATTGTGCCATCAGGAATCATCGGGCTCTCAACGTCGGTATCGGGATCGACATACCAGTCATTATAAAGCCAGAGCCGGAACTGCCCCCAGTTACCCATTCTGATGGCTCCGGGAGCGATGGCGCCGCCCAGATTGACATTGCTGTCGCCAGACCGGTCCATCCAGATCGCATTCAGGACCTTGATATCGTTCTTGAAAGCGTTCCACGCGCTGTTCGTGAAAATGATGTCGGTAGGAGCTGCTCCTGACTTCTGCAGCATCGTTGCTGCCCAGGACGTGATATAATCCGAGGGATAAACATCCGTCTGCCCCCATTGAGCAGTGCCGCTCAGGGCGATTGTGAGCGCCGGGTCTCTCTGGAAATCGACAAGAATTGGCTCAGGAAACCCTTCTCCAGTGATTGTAACCGACCCTTTTACGAGGGCTTGGGCGGCCATCCACTCGAGCCGACGCTGGATCATGTCGATCTGGTCCGCTATCTCCCACGCGAGGTTGGCCTCGAGCCGCTCTGCAGGGGACATGGCACCCATGAGCCGTTCACCGATATTTCGGCGTACGGGCTTCAACAGATCCGGGTTTCGAAAATCCTTGATATAAGCTGGCTTGAACAGATTGGTTTGCCAGCGGCGGCTTTCCACGGGCTTACCTTCGACCAGCGGCGAGCAGAATGGTGCCATACGACGCTTGCCGACATCCACGTCTATAGCGACTTCCGGCGCGTCGGACTCGACCATATTCGGGAAAAAACTGTCCAGAAGAAAAGTCTGCGCCAGCTTGAGGTTGCGGACAAAATAAACAAGCTCAGCAGTCGAGTAGACGCTGAGTGCTCCAGCAAGGGTGCTGATTTCACTCTGCATGGGAGTTGCGGTTCCAGACATTGAGGACCTCAGACGATATCGTTGGAGAGAGCGGTTTTAACGAAGACCGGGGGCGCCATGGCCGCTGCAAGCGTATCTGCCGTCCAGCTTGCGTCGAAACTGAGATAGTTCGAGTTGAACTCGCCCATCTTGTAAATCGATCCTTTGCCTGTCGCACTGGCGGTCGTCGTTACGGCATCCACCATCACAGCTGCCGGCGTCTGACTGCCGTCTGTAGCGGTAGCAACCGAAAGGATGTAGGCGCCTGACGCCGTCACCTTGCCGACAACAGAGCCACGGACCAGCGTCTGGCTTTCACCGATGGTGACGTCTGCCGTTACGAGCTTGAGATTGCCCGCGATCAGCTGATCGGGGACAAAAGTAGTCTGTTGTGCTGACGGGTAAAACCCGTAGGAGCTGCCGTTTGCGCCCGACATCAGTTTGATCCTCCACGTCTGGCATTGATCGAAGCCGCCATCCGGGATCCGGGGCTGCTCTCAGTTCTTGCTCCGGGTGCGGGCACTGCCTGCCGCCCTTCAGTTGCCATCCGGTCCCGCAGGGCTGGAGTCCGCCGTGGCGGCTCCTGCGCTACAGCCGGAGCCGATGCAGGCATCGTGCTGAGCAGCCGGATGGCCGCAGAGCGCGGAAGTGTGGTGTTGAAGGCGATTTCAGCGGCAGCGGCCGGGTTGCGACCAGCCCCCGCGGACGCGAAGATCGCGGCGCAACGACCGCGCTCACGAGCACGGGCCTCGGCCTTGTCATCGTCTTTTTCGTCCTCGGCATCGGTGTCGTCGTCACCATCCTCATCGGGATCACCGCCGCCCTCATCGGCTTTCCGGGCTTTTTTGCCCTTCTTGCCGTTTTTCGGGTCAGTTTCGTCATCCTCAGGATCGGGATCTTCGTCTTCACCCTTGGGAGGGCAGCAATTCTGATCGTCGTCTTTCTCTTCGGCGCGGACGCCATTGAGATGCGCGAACGGGCTCTTCGCCGCCGCGGTGCGCGGTGCGCTCATGCTTGTCTCCATTTTGAAAAATGTCAGTTGAGATTGGCCTGCAGATCCAGCAGTGCCGCATCGGGACTCATGACAGCGTCGGCCAGGCCAAGCTTCACGCCGTCTTCGCCGAGGAAAGTTTCCGCTTTCATGTCACGGATCTTCTGAGGATCGAGGTTGCGGTTTCGGGCGACGAGCTGGATGAACATTTCGCCAAGCCTGTCGATTACTTCCTGAGTCCGGGTTTTCGCGCCATCGGTAAGCGGCTCGACCTCAAGCATTTCCGCCTTGTGCTCGCCATAGCGAAACACGGTGACGTTGATACCGGCCTCATCCAGCATCCGGCTGATGTCCGTATGAAGCATCAGGACGCCGATCGAACCCGTACCTCCAGTGCGAGGAACGGTGATCGTCTGGGCTGAACTCGCCAGCGCGTAAGCCGCCGAGTAGGCTTCATCGGCCAGAATAGCGACAATCGGCTTGATCGACCGCGCCTGGTAGATCCTGTCCGCCACATCGAACAGGCCCGAGACCATGCCGCCCGGACTGTCGATGTAGAGGACGATTGCCTGGACGGACTGATCGTTGAGCGCCTCCTCCAGTCGCTCCGCGATGTCACCGTAACCGGTCACGTAAGGATATCCCCAGCCAAGCTTGCCAGCTATCAGCATTCCGCCGATCCCGATGACGGCAATTCCGCCCTCATTCCAGAGCGGAGCACCGGACCAGAAATCCCCATCGTCGTCGAACAGGGCCGTTACACCAGCCGTTCGGAGCATGTGCTGCAGAACGGCGGCTCTCGCATCCGATAGCGCCAGTGGACGGTTCAGAACCGCGTCTGCCTGAACACGCCTCATTTTTCCTCCGGTTTGACTGTAGTTTGCGAAGCCGGATCAGCACCGCTCCATTCTGGTAGCGGGATGCCCCTTTCACTGAATGCTGCGATTTCAATCGCCCTCTGGTCGAGGTGCTCTTCCCAGTCAGCACCTTCATTGATCGCGCATTCGGTCTCCAGGGTGGAGAGCCCGGCATCCATTCCGAGGATCGCTCCCTGCTTCTCAGCGACCGGATCAATCCATCCCCGGCCGGGAGCAAGCCATTTGCAGCGGGCATAAGCATATTTTGCCTCCACGAAATCAGGCGCATTGCGGGGGAGAGGAAGATCATTGATCTCCATCATCTCCTCGATCAGGGCTGATCTGACGGGGGAGGCGAACCCGATCTGAAAATCTTCCCGCCTTCTGGCGAGCGTCTTCCAGGCCTCCAGCAGCGCTCCGCGCGCCGATGAATAATTCACATCCGACCAGTCGTTGCTCAGCTGAAAGGAGGCCATGCCAGCCCCTGTCGCAACATTGCCCAGGACCGCCTTTTCAAATTCACGGAAATTGCTGATGGGACGGGCGGCACTGACGGCTCCGATCTTTTCTCCCGGATACAACATGGGAATACGGGATCCCTGAATGCTGAGGTTCCGCCCCTGATTCCACGCCAGCTGCTGCTCCCACCGCGCATTGAACATGCCTTCATTCGGCATGCCCGGATCGAGCGCTTCGGCCGTCATCTGATGGTCGTAAGGGCTTTCGACGTAGGCTGCGAAAACGCTGTTGATGATGGCGGCATCGAGCTCGGTTCCGTCATACTTGATCAGCATCTTCAGGCGCTGCACCACAGGAGCGAGCATTCCAGCCCCGCCTCGATGTTGCGATGCCCGGTGATGCTCGAACATATGGACAACCTGCCGACGCCCCCAGCTCGTCTCACGCGGAATACGTTCCCATTCGACGCTCTGGGCCGCGCTATACCAGTCTGACTGGTGAGCGCGCCGGATGTGATAGGCGAGGGGGCGGCCACGATCATCAATCTCGACCCCGCCACGCATGAACCGCAGATCCATCATCATCTGCGGATTACTCAGACGATCCGGGTCGATGATCTGGACCGTGGTGGCGTAGCGCGCCCGACCATAGCCGACCGCATCTGCGTCCCAGGGAAGAACAGCCAATGCATCGCCATCGATCAGCAGATGCCGGAACGCCAGATGCATCTGCTGACCAAACGTCTGCATACGCTCGGCGTCATTCCAGTTATCCGGACAGTTGGCCCACAGACGCCAGTGAGCATCGAGGGCTGCACCGAATTCACGCGCCCAGTGAGCATCGAACCCACTGTTCCCGCTAATCTGGGCGAGCGCCCGATAATCAGGCTTGGCAACCGGACGCAGGTTGACACCAACCGCGTTATCCAGAGTCCGCGTGATTGCACCAGAGGCCCAGCCATCATTGCGCACCAGGTCACGGATGCGGCTGACGATGGTATCGCGATACGGATTGATCTCCGTGTCGGCTGACCACAGGACCGGCTGCCAGGTTGAGAGATGCTGGCCCCAGTAATCTGCGGCGTCGTAAGGCACGCCCATGGGAGCATTGAGTGCATAGGCCCGACGAGGATCCGGCGCTACTGGCTCAGCCCGCGTGATACCCGGTTGCGGAGCGGCCCCGCGAACAGCTGATGCAATACGCGATAGAATTCCCGCCATCAGAAGAACGGCCTCAGGGCACGGCGCCGGCCAATCCCCAATTGTCGCTGGATCTGCATGATCAGGGCATTCAGAGACGGAATACTGGCGGACGTGTATGTCACTGAACGGGAACCATCTCCTTGTGCGTAGGAGACACTGACAGGCTTGCTGCCCGTCGTAAGTTGCATCAAAGCACTCTGGGCTGATGTGAGCGCTGCCTGCAACTGATCCCGGCTCATGCCAGCGAGAATGCTGGTGTCGGGATTATAGAGTTGCCCCATGGGGAAGACCGGATACGTCACTTCAACCCCCTGCGCCGGAACGCCTTGATGATCTCTTCCTGAACGACGCGATCCTGCCGGCGTGCAATCGTCTGGTTCACGATATCTTCCACTGGCAGCACCGCCTTGTATGTTGGCGGACGCGGAACAAAGCGGATGATTTCGCCGACTTTGCCTGGCGCAAGCAGCTTGTAGATCCCCAACGGACGGCCATTCCCACGCTCGCGGGCAATGAAATATTCACTTCGCTGACCGCGCGCGTTTTTGCCGCGTTTCGCCAGTCGACCAATCACCTTCGTACTCATGTTCGAAGTTGGATCCATCATAAGGCTCAGTCGGCTGAGTATCTGCGTCATCAGTCCGCGACTGAGGTTGCCGTATTGATCCAGCGGCGCATCTTTGCCTGGCACGATGTATTGACCGCCAGAAACCGCGCTAAGCGCCTTTTCAAACTTCTTCATATCGCGCTGCCCACCCCTTATTTCGGGTCCGAGATAGCGGATGGCCGGCGTTCCTTTGGGCGCATAGTCACAGGTCGCCACCCATGCTTCCAGATTGTTCGAGCGGGCAGGACGGGTGAAAAAACCGTTCAGCGTGAAAGGGGTCGGATTGTCGAAGACCTCCTTCATTCTGTCCTGAATCTGCAACCGTGCTCCGGTCGCGAGTCGGTTCAGAGCATTCGCAGCGGCAGTTGGGATTTCCTTTTCAGATAGAGCACTCAGGTCCCGCATCAGCTTTTTCGCATCGAGACCGATCTTCATGTCGAGCGCCATGGGATTTCCTTCAGTTGGAGCCGTATTTTTTCGCCAGTTCTGCCATTCTTTCCGCCGCACTCTTTGGCTCAGCCGTTGGAGCAACCCGGTTGCGAGGAATATTTCCGGGCGCGGATCCCTTTGGGACTTCGGTGTCCGTGACGATCGGCTTCACCAGAACGTTCTGATCCCAGTCACAGGCCCATCCGGGTGGAGCTTCCCAGTTTATGCGACGAAGTCCGTGCATCGTGGCCATGACGTCGGTCATCACCAGCAGATCGAGCACCTCGTTTCGCGAGGAAGATGTCAGCTTTTCCCATCGTCCACTGTCCTGCCGTCGCTCGGATACGATCTGCTCAAAGAAAGGGTGGGGCGGCTCCGCAGCACGCAACGCGTATGGAAAATGGACACACCATGGTCCCGCGTCTGCACGCTGAAGTTGGGTGACTGCATCATCCTTGAACCGGTTCGGGTTGAACACGCCAAGCGGGATTTCCCCGCGGGCCGCGGCGTTACGATCTTTTCGCTGTGTGTTCGGATAGGAAACCGCAAGAGAAGCGGCATTGAGATTGGACGCACCCTTCAGAGGAAGAATGGTCCAGGCTTCACGACCCTCGATCTGTCCGATCATGCGTGCCCGAGACGATCGTCGCGCCCTCTTCCACGCACCATACGCCTGCAGCGTGACGCCCTCGGAGCCTCCCGAATCGTAGCCGATTGCCAGAACGCGCATGCCTCGCCCGCTGCCGTCCGCGAGTGGATATAGCGTTTCAGTCAGGCTGGTCAGAAGAGTATCCCAGTCTTCAGGGCTGGTCGCCGGGTCCGCAGGGACACGTCGATGCTCGATAATCCAGCTCTCACCATCCACGCCCCATGCCCTGGTCAGCCGAATTGTTCCGAGGTTTGAAAGCGAGACCGCCGCGAGGATCCGCAGCTCAGGGCAGGCAAGAGCGACCGACAGGCATGTCTCAATGCCCTCACCAATCGCCACCATTTCATCCGGCGAGACCTGCTTCAGCGCCTTGCCGGATTGTCCACGTCTCAGGCGGATGCCACTGCCTGCAAATGTTCCAAGCACTTTCTTGGAACATTCGAGTTTCGCTTTGGACCATTGTCCACCATGCTGTCCGAGCCACGTCTGATGAACCGCGACGATGCGACCCTCCAGATTGGTGATGGCGGCCAGCATGGCAGGCAATGGAGCCTCAATTTCCGTGCAGTAATGCTCAGGCGCAAAACGCAGGGCATGGGGTGGATGATCAAAACGCGTCAGATCGATCCCACGGCTGCGAAGATACAGATCCACCGGCGTTGCACGGATATCCTCACGGCTGCCGAGCCAGATATCCCGTGCGCGCAAACGCCGCTTCGCCGCATCCTGTTCCGCCGCTCTTTTCTCGGTCTCCGCCTTTTCTTTCAGCTCCACTCGTCGCTCTTCAACGCGCTCTGACGACAGTCCGAGCCAGTTACAGGCCCATTTGAAAGCCTGTTTCAGATCGCCTCCCGTCAGGCAGGCGGAGACAAGATCGAGCGCGTCGCCACCCTCTTCGCTGGCGAAGTTCTTCCATGTGCCAACCTTGCTACCCGCGATCCGGACTGAAACGCGCGTGCCAGGTTCACCGGCTAAACTTCCTGCAGTCCATTCATTGCCACGCTTCTGCCCACCTGGAAGACATTCACGCGCAAGCGTCGGCATGCTGGCGGTGAGCATCTGTGAGACTTCTTTGGCGGTCGGAGCAGCAGTCATGGGCGTTTCTCCATGATCGGCAGCCAGTCACCAGTATAACCCGGCCCGGTATGGCCTTTCTCCCAGACGAACCAGGCATACTGCTTATTGCCACCACCTTTTTTGATGGCTTTTCCGCCAGGCGGCATATCCACGCGTTGGCTGAAATCCCAAATCCGAACTGGTGGGTAACGCCGATACCAGGCCCGACGATCCTGACCTTCACGATAACGCGCAGGCAGGATCAGGCAGATACGCTCGGCACCAACATCAAAACCGGTGGAAACAACATCTTCCCAGGAGGAATAGGGTGGATTTGAAACGATGAATGTCGGACGCCACATTCGCAGCGTGTCCCGAAAATCTCCCTGGGCCAACTGACGATCACTGCGCCAGACAATATCGCACCCGTATGCGCCGATGCCGGCGTCACGGAATGTGCGAGGAATCGTGTCGGTGCCAGCGCACGGGTCCATGACTGGACGGTCGAAGCCACTTTCCACCACCAGCAGCGCCCGGACAGACCATGCGGGCTCGACGTAAAAGTCGTTCTCTGCACGATCGTATGAAGAGACTTTCGACGTTCTCGCCATTTCACGGCGCCTTGATGGGCAGAAAACGATGCACAGGGCGACAAAAACCAAGACCTGGAAGAATTTCCAGAACGCCACGGCGCTTGTGGATCACGTTGCTCAGGTGCTGCTCACTGACACACAGTTTTTTCGCAGCCTTCCTCTGTGATCCGCACTGCTCGACAAAACTATTCAGTTTTCCGTAAACGGCAGCTCGCGGAAGAAGTGTTTTCGGATCCACACTCAGCGGATAGCGTTCCACATACATCAGACCAAAAACAGCACAAACATCATCGTGGATGATATTGGCGGCATGAGTTTCGTAAACGTTCCGTGGACGCAGGCCGTGCTGCGCCGCGAATGCAGCGATACTGCCTGCCGAACGGATCGAACTATTCAGTTTTCCGAAAAAGTCGGGGGCCGCGATGTAGGCTTCAGACATACCAGAACCCCCGCACGGCTTTCATCAGGCTGGCATCAATCTGAGTCATGCCGCTCGATACCCGGACCTGCATGGCAAGATTCGGCTTGATCTTCGAAGACTTCTCTAATGCTTCGTGATCAAGAGCCCGTGGTGAGATCGAGTAGGGATGTTTCCGTGGCTTTTCGCCAAATCGCCTTGCTCTCAAAGCCATTTTACGCAACTCCCGACGCAGTTTCGGAAGCATTTCCAAGGCTGGACAGAGCCAGCGCTGCGGACCGCAACTGAAAAACACGCCTCTCAGATATTCGCAGAAGCCTTGCAATTTTTCTTGCAGACAGCCCCTTGGATGACAGTGAGCGCACGGACAGCGCCAGACGATCAGTCGACGTCATTTTCTCTCCAGTTTACTACTGAGATATCGCTCAAACCGGCGCGCACGATTTAAACGTGTGCGTATCCGCCACATTTCATAAGCCAGCCAGGTTTGGGCGATTTCATAACGATAACGGGCGCAGCCAAGGCTGATCCCGATTGCGATAGCCGCAGCGATAAAGGCTTCCTTCATGCCTGATCGCCTTTGGGTGTCGCGAATTCTTCTTCAAGAGAGGCCAGTTCCTGTCGGAGCTGTTCCTGCCGCACTCGCAGCATTTCGAGGCGACGGACTCTGACACTCTCCCATTCTTCCGCACGGACCGACCGCAGCTCACCATGCCACGCTGCGCGCACACGTCGCTCAGTGAGACTGTAAAGCCTCGCAACCTCACGAAACGCTCCCTTAAGACCGGTAGCACGCCGCGCACCGACTTCCTGACG
Source organism: Acetobacter aceti (assembly GCF_002005445.1). Lineage (NCBI taxonomy): Bacteria > Pseudomonadati > Pseudomonadota > Alphaproteobacteria > Acetobacterales > Acetobacteraceae > Acetobacter > Acetobacter aceti. Next base: position 771,931 of record NZ_CP014692.1, on the reverse strand, counting down.
GACCATTTCCTGAAACTGGCTGGTGATGGTGCTGCCGGACATCGGCTCACCCAATCCGGCGATTTTGGACGAAACGTCCAAATTTTTGGGTAAAATACCCACGCGCTTGGACGAAATACCCAACATTTTGGACGCCCTTTCTGTCATTACTGCTCTTGCGAGGGGCAGTAACTTGGAGAAGGGAGGTTTTGATCCAATGCAGGACCGTCAAGGATTTGCCGCCTCGACGGTCCTGCTCCACCATGCAGTCACCACAACAGGTCATGGAGGATTCTGATGAAGTCTGACTCCGACATGCCTCCAGAGTGGTAAGGCCATGCTCCATTCCGATGATCAGTCCATCTGAATGAGGTTTTCGGCCAGATCGCATCAGACTGGATTGGCATGCCTGGCAAGCCGGTTTCGGGGACTGACGACCACGCTCCATAAAGGCCTCAATTTCCACAGCCCGCTGAGCCATATGCTCTTCCCAGTCTGCTCCGTCATCGACATCAGGAGACGCACATGTCGAACAATCTTCCAGCCATGACGATAAAACTTTTGTCTGTACGTCGGACAGGCAAAGGGCTCGAACCCGGCCATGCAGAAGTAAAGATACATCTGACTGGATGCGACGGACGCATCCCGTGGTCAGGAACTCTGAAAGTCCAAGTTCCTCAATCGCTGATTGGGCAGCCTTTGAAAGAAGGAACACAGACACTTGCGTGGAAAGTCTTTGAGACAGTTCTTCAGAGCGCTCTGGTCCTAGAGCAATCAGGCCAGCGTCCTCAGGTTGTGTAAGAAGGAAGCCTTCCGTGATAGCCAGAGATTGCAGGTGGCCGAATGACGACGAGGGTTCAGTCATGACTGCCTCTCTTTGTCGGATGGAATGCACAAAAGAAGCCGGAGAAAGAGCACCCATGTGCAGACGATCGAGACCACGGCACACGGCGTCACCCAGGACCACGGATGGTCAGCCAGCACGCCAACAAGGACGCCGTTTATGAAGATGGTGATTGAGGTTTCGATGAGGGTCTGCCTCATGGCCGAGCTTCCTCAAGGCAGGATCGCTGTGGGCGCTGATTGACCAACGCCCACAGCCCCACCACCATGGCAATCGCCACAACCACCATGGAGAGAAACGTGGAAAAATTCGCTACAGAAAAACAATTCCTGTCATTAGCAGCGCAGGTCGCATCCTTAACTTCTGGTCTGGAACTCGCCATCACAAGTATTGTCCATTTTTATGCTGCGACAGGCGGCCCATCGACAGAACAAGTAGCAAAGCACTTACAGAAGACAGCAGATGGGCTACAAAAAGAGCTATCAACGGCCATCGGACCGACATTGGAACGTATTGCTGACGGGTTGATGCGCAACAGTCCTTTAGCCCGGCCTTCATCAGATCAGCTTTGAGGCTGTCTGCCAGCTCTTTTTGCGCTTTGAGGACTGATGGGGCGAGGAGGGTCGGTCCTATGGCTGGGCCTCCTCTCATGGCTGGACCTCGGCCTTGACAGGAGAGGGATCGAATATGTCAGGGCGGATTTCATGCGCAGGGATGCCTGACAATGCAGCCACCTTCTGGACATGGATATCCGGGACGCGCTTCCAGCCAAGGATGGTGGAGTGGCTTCTGCCGATCTCAGAGGCTAGCCTCGATGGCCCTCCAGCCGCGCGGATGATTTTCGTCAGGTCGGTCATGACGCAATGTGTCGCATATACCGACACATTGCGTCAATACATTATGTCGTCTCTGCCGACGCGCCGATTAGCGCAGCATGACATAGTGAATTCATGAAATCGAAAGAATCACTTGGCAGTAGACTGAAGTCGCTGAGACAATCGCGAGGCATGCCTCAAATTGATGTAGCGGTTGCTATTGGCATTAGCAGGTCTCATCTTGCTGAAATAGAGGGAGGGAAAGACCCCGGGTTCAGGACGTTCTGTGATTTAGCGGATTTCTTTTCTGTTTCGCTCGATTATCTTTATCGTGGATCGCCTACGCATCGCAATAATATCAATGAAGAAGATGCAGATACTGGAGAAAGTGAAATTGTTACTTTCTGGCGCACGCTTTCCACTGATGAGAAAGCAGCGCTTCGAATGATTCTGATGAGAGATAAGGTGACCGGTGTCGCCTAAACTCCGAAGAAGAGTTTTCCCCATTCTATCTCCCTCCATACCTTGGGGGCACTCTACATGAAGAACAAAAGAAGAACAATGCGCGCGCAATCGATGTGGGTGATTTTTGCTTTGTGCGCTTTGCCTTGCCAAACAGCGTTAGGTCAAAGCGCGGTCTTTCCAGGAGGGGAGGATGATATTCAAGCCCCAACGACGACAGAGGATACGTCTTGTCATATATTTAAAATAAATAATTTCGATTGGTCGGACGGATTTTTTGAAAAAGCAGGAATTTGCGCCTTTCGAGACGAAAAGGTTCTAAAGGTTGTCATATCTTACGATTTAGCGTCAAAAAATGCAGACTATCTTATTGAAAGCGGCCTTCTGGATAGTTACGTGATCAACAATGATCGTTCAGATAATAAATTCCGTTTTCTTGATAATTTATCAGGACATTTAAGTCTTTTTTATTTGAAAGAAATTTTTAAAATATTTAATAATAGCGATTATGCCGGAATTTCAATTGAATATACAGATAATACTAAGCAAGACGCTCCGATATTTAAAATATTAAATTTTATAATGATTAAAAAGATATATGACAGAATAAATTTCGATAAATTTTTATACTCAGACATACCGTTGGTTGGTTCTAATTACTATAGATCGGAATATTTTGACGCTAATTTATTAAGAGAAGAACAAGGATTCTGGAAAAAGTAACGACGTCGCATATACCGACAATTTCGATTGACGCAGAATGTCGGTATATGCGACACTCACTCCATCACATCACTGAGGGATGGAGAACCGCATGTCCCGCTTCAACAAAAAGCAGCAACAAATCCTGCGCCTTGCCCGGCTCGAAGGCGGCGCACCCTACATCTACAAGACCGACATCAAGAGTCTTCTGGATGCTGGCCTTATCGAGGGCAGCGTGTCTGGCCTCGGTGGTCATCAGATCCGCTATTTCGCCACTGACGCGGGAATGCAGATCGATGCGGCGGAGATCGTCGCATGATCATGCCGGGCGATTTCAATCGGGAAAAAGGGACGGCTGAAAAACCAGTAGACCGCCCTCAGACCACCATTACGCTCAGATCCTCACTGGACCGCGCCCGGGCTCTGGCCACACTGGTTAGCGCCGCCTCCAGCGCCATGTTGTCCGGAAAGAGTGATCCGGCAACGGAACGTGGGATCATTGACGCGGCGGCAGAAGTCGCAATCGCCATGAAGGCGGAGCGCGTGGACATCATCCGCACGCAGCGAGGTGCGGCATGAGCGATGAATTGGTAAAGCGCCCACGCTTTCTTTACTGGCCACCTGATTGTGATGGAGAGGCGCATCTTGAAGATAGGGATTGTACCTCAATAGCATGCTTTGAGTTAGCTACCTTGACTTCGAAGATTGCACTCCGTGGCCAGAAGATATTGGACATTGCACAACGCAGTGCTGGCGAACCAAGCGAGGATGCCGCCTTCAAGACGAAAGAAGACATAAATTTTAGGCTGATGAGAGTTCAGGAAGCCCTTAAGTCTGTTGTGGAGTCTATAGGGCGCAATTCACTCTATATCCCTCCCACGCATGCAATGCTTCTGATTCGTGATCTATCTTCAGAATTACAGGCTCATCTGCTTGCCATGTGCCTTTGTGACGCGGGAATTGTAGAATGTTCTGAGGAAGGAGATCAGCAATGATCACACCTTCCTCAAATACAAAACAATCAGGTAGTTTTGTAAGCCGCGCGAAGCGACTGCACCATGAGAGAAAAATGCTGTCTCATGGGGATATCATTATAAAGATCCCCAGGATCTTTGATGCCTCGCTCTATCAGCGTTTTCTGCTTGTTTGCGAGAAGGGTAGCAGCGGCCTGAATAAGAGCGGCCTCAATTGCCGGCTCAAACTTTTCACTCATATCGGTTTCCTCATTGCTGGAGTTGGCGTCGCAATGATGGAAGCAGCCGGAACGGCTGACAATAGCCGTTCCGGCATGCGAGGTGCGGCATGAGAATTGCCAGTGACATGCCGGGGACGTTGCCGCTTCCCAATACTTCTGGATGGCCCCACGCGCCTCAAACGAACCAGACGCTCTCAGCGCTTCAGCGTGTTTCGGCATCCATGAAGCGATTGGATGCACTGGATGATCTTATGGCTGTGGTGCAGTCGACCCTGCGCGAGGGTCGGTTTGATGATGAGACGTCGAGCAGGATCCTGATCGCTGCCGGCGCGGCCGTGAATGCCATGCGCGCCGAGCGTGAGGCGATCAGCCAGACGCAGAAGCCTACAACATGAGCAGCCTGCAGCAGACAGCAACGCTCTGTAATTCGGTCGAATTACTTCTGTCCTGCCGACGCTTTTCCACGGATGCGCTGCTGATCGCGGCTGACTACTGCGACGAGTGCAGCCGACACCTGAGAACAATGAACAACAGCACTGGCGCCGCGATTGCCGGGTCGCTGGCGAACCGTCTGCGTGACGAAGCGCCGCACCGCATCCGCCAGTGCGCATGAAAGAGAAGTCAATGACATCGAATATCGTCAATCTGGCGTCCGTTGTCCGCAACACGCGTACCGGCCGCGACGTGATCATCCGGGATCCGCGCTCACAGCACTGGGCATTTCGTGCGCCCCAGATCGCCCGCGAGATCAGTGTGAAGCGCCTGGGGGCCGTCGATCTGGAACACACGATCGAACTGGCAACAGGCGTGGAGTTCACGTGCCCGCCTTCATGGGTTCATGCGGTTGAAGCGCCAAAGCAGCGCAAAGCCTACCAGCCGTTCTCGATCATGGGAGTGCGGAGATGACATTTTCATCGAATAATGATCTCGCTGCGCTTCTGCTTATCGTATCTCTGTGCGTTGCCGCTCTGATCATTGCGGCTGAACGTGAAGCCCGCTGTATTCATCGCTCTAAACGACGCAGAAGAACGGATCGGCAGGGCCGAACGCTTCATCTCTGGCGGATTGCGGGCGTTCTGATTGTCGGAATTGTCAGTGTTGCTGGATGGGGAATGCTTTTTCAGATCCTGAAAGCATGAGGTGGACTAATGCCACGGTACCACCTGTCAATTAGTCCAGTCGATCGCGGTGGATATGCCGCCACTTTGATGGACACACGGTATGGCTGGCCCATCGAATTTGATCGCTGCTGCAAGAAACGGATCGACGGCAAAGCCGCAATTTACGGCGATAGCACTGGAGCAATTCCGGATTGGAGCCTGACTGTCAGGCCGACAGAGGATCCGGCGATGTTTTCAGCGACAGCGACAGACAGCCAACATTTCCAGATCCTGTTTCCAGAATGCGAGCTGGAGCATGAGGGTGGCCGGGGCGTGTTGAGCGGATGGGCTGAGGAAGCTGAGTTTATAGGGGATCATCAATGACAAAAACTCTTAAGGCGTGGTCTGTTAAATTGCGGTGGAGCGACATCGCAGATACAGTTTATTCAGCCACATCAGGCAACGCGCGCTATCAATATCTGCTGGATATACGCGATGTGCGGGATGATGTGACGTTTAGCGATATCTCAGTCACACGGAAGCCAGAGTCAGACATTCATTTTCCTGACCCTGATCCGGTCGTGGATAAACTGACCGAAGAACAAAAAGACGTTCTTCTTCATGCCTATGGATACAGTGGCAGGCCGGGCGATATTGAAAAACTTGGTTGGCGAGATCATTTTTATACAAGCCGGACTGATGATCGCCTTGTCGCGCTGGAACGCCATGGGCTGATGAAGGCTCACTCAGCCTGGAATCAAGATGATGCGACGTTCCGCCTCACTGATACCGGAAGAACGGTTGCCCGCTCAATTGCAGGAGGGCTGGTGCAATGACTCAGACACCGGGAATGATCGAGACAACGGTGGTGACTGAGAACCAAGCGTATGTCGTGATGTTGCCGCTGACGTATGAGCAGAATATGGCCGCAAGCAAAGCGATGTTCACAGAAAATAGCCTGTGCCGCGCAATAGAGTCATCCATTCTCACCATCGGGACGCCCGTTGATAGTTCGGTGCCGGTTGCCGGTTATGGCTGTCCGCGTGATTTCGAGGCAATTCCGAAACGATCAGGATACTACATCAGTGGGAAACCATTCGCTGACTGGTTTCCCCTCGTCCGCCAGTCCGACCACCTTGCCGCGCTGGCTGAGAAGCAGGCTGAGGTGGATAAGTTAGCTGAGCTCCTTGATAAAACGACAGCGAAATCATTCCTCGAATACAGTCTGATGAAAAGGCGTTTAGGAGCAGCATCATGAGCATGCCCGAAGTATTCGCTGAAGAAAAACGGCGTGAGGACGCCAAGGATAAGCTCTTACGAGTGCTGGCCGAGCGATTCGAGGGCGATATTGTGATCATGGAGTTGGTTCGTGCTGCCTGGGGAGGTGGGAAGTGACAGAAAGCGAATGCAGTTTCGGTCCTACTTGGATTCCTTCAGTCATAGATAAGGATATTCCGCTGTCAGCCCCAGAGAATGGAGGGATGAAACGCAGAAAAGATGTCCTGAGCCTGATGCGGCCAGGACAGAGCTTCGAGCTGCCTGGACATCTTGTCGATCTGTGGCTGAGAACCGCTCAGGAACTTCGCAGGCAGGATCCCGAATACAGTAACTGGAAATTTGCATCGAGAAAAATCGATGAGCTGAACTCCCGGTTCTGGAGGGTGAGATGATGATCCCGTTAAATATTGTTGCTTCTGACGTCGTTTTGCGAGGGGGCCAGGACGGTGTGCGTGACCTGTTCGCGAGATGTATCGATGGCTGTCTTGTTACCAGATGGGAGCCAACGCCAGATGAACTGGCGATTCTCAACCGGGGTGGAAGTGTAGAATTATGGTGCGTGGGGACGCGATCGCATCCGCCTGTTGCGTTACGGGCCGCTGAGCATGAGGATGAACAAGCATGACCCCGACACCAGAAATGATCGAGGCGGCTGTTCTCGGAACGTGGCAGCAAACGATACAATTTCAGAACGGGGAAACATGGGAGGATTACAAAACACGTTCTCCCGGTGCGGCGATCCTGTTTTCGAATGGAGTAGAGGAAGGGCTCAAAGCCGCCCTCGCCGCGATGTGGAGGCCGATCGGCGAGGCTCTGATGGATGGGACCAGATACTTCGTTCATTGCGAGGAGTATTGCACCATAGCTTGGTGGGATGAGGATATAGACGATGCGTTCGGCGGCTGGACGGACGGCCGTGTGCCCAGCTGGGGTTATCAAGAAATCCGTGAAGTTCTTCCTGTTTGGTTCATCCCCCTCTCCATTTTCGAGGACCGCAAGTAATGGCCCGGACGCGAGAAGAGCAGCTTACCCAATTCAAGATCGTGATCCGGGGCTTGTTGGCCGATCCTGTGCCATCAGCGAAGGCAGCGGTGGGCTGCGTGGCAAAAGCCTTTATCGAAGAAGCCGAACAGCGCGGCTACGAACGGGCGCGGGCTGAGTGTGCGGAACTATGCTCTGGAATAGGCCAAACCTACCGAGAACTGTCAGCTTCGGGAGAGATTGAGGCGACCAGAAAAATGCACATTGGGGCGTTTCGATGTGCTCAGGCTATTGGGGATGGAGAAACACCCCGCTCCGCCATCGACGCCGCCATGAAGGGGGATGGAGAGTGACAGAGCATTGCATAGTAATATGTGTTGATGAAACACGATACCCAAGCTCAGATTTTCGGCTTGTTGGCAGCGTAAGGACTGTTCGCAGCAGGTCGATAAACAAACCTGCGAATATTGGGCAATTCCCAGTATTCATCGATAAAAATACAACGCGGATGTTTACGTATTCGAAGAAGATAAAGGAAATAATCAGTGAGCAAAGCTGTTGATATCAGAGGCGAGAGATTTGGAACGCGCACTGTAATCGGCTTCGCTCCGTCAAAAAATGGCCGCGCGCGGTTTTTTGTCCGATGCGATTGTGGGGCTGTGGGAGAAATCTTTGGTCATTTTCTTAGAAATGGGAAGGGAATGTGCTGCCGGTCATGCTCTCGATCCAGAGCAACAAGTAGATGCATTACGGATATCGAGGCTGCATATGTCGGCACCCGCATCGGAATGCGGGTAGTCACTGGTATTCATATAGACGAGCAGAGAAGATATCGAGGCCGAGGGATTTTGGCAGAGACCATATGTCAGTGCGGGTACAAGGCTTTGGTTAGTATGTCTAGCCTAAAACAGGGTCGCGTTGACAGTTGTATTTCCTGCGCGAAAAAACAGGGGGACAATGGGAATCAATACAATGTCCATAAATAAAAGTAATCATGGTGGGAACCTCGTTATATGCGTGACTGGCATGGGAGGTTGCCGATCAGAATTCGGTGTCCTGATGGTGGGACAAGTGCCGGACCTGCATATCAGTCCGGACGCAACGCAGTCATTCCCACTATATGTTTACAGTATGGAAAATAAAGATGAGCGATAACTGCAATGCGTCTGAGATAGGCGGACATGAATACCGGAATTATATTCGGCACGACGCTATAACTGATGATGGTCTGAACCACTTCAGAGAAGCTTATCCCGGAGAAGATATTACCAAGAAAGACTTGTTTTACTACGTCTACGGAATTCTCCATTCAGAAGACTACAGGACACGCTACGCGAATAATCTCCGGAAAGAATTACCGCGGATTCCCCGTGTGGCGTCGGCAGAGGATTTCTGGCATTTTTCGCGTGCTGGGAAAGAATTGGGAAACATGCATGTCGATTTTGACAAGTGCGATATGTATCCATCTGAACTTCGGTTCAAATACCCGGAAATGGCCGCAAGTAATCCTGAGAAATTCTACCGAGTTGAGAAAATGAAATTTGCAGGAAAGCGCCAAGAACCGGACAAAACAATGATTATTTATAATGAATACATTACTATTTCAGGAATCCCGCTAGAAGCTTATAATTATATTCTCAATGGGAAGACTGCCATTGGATGGGTGATGGATGGTCAGCGCGTGAAAACTGATAAGGCCAGTGGCATACGAAATGACCCAAATGACTGGGCTGTTGAGACAATTGGCAATCCCAGATATCCACTTGATCTGCTGTTGCGAGTGATAAATATCAGTCTGGAGACTACGAGAATCGTAAATAGTTTACCTCCATTGCGGTTATTCTATGCTGATGCAACAAGCAGGAGTGTACCATGACCCGCCACGCGAAACACATTGCCGCGTGCCGCATAGCCGCCGCGCTCGGACAGTCGGCACCAACGCCGCGACGTCAAGCACGATGGGAATGGAATCAAAGAAAGGAGAGCGCCGATGAGTGAGACGATCACGCCGCGATACATGACCGTGGCGGCAGCAGCATCAATTGCTGGCTTGCACATAGACACAATCTATAAAGCCATCCGGGAGGGGAAGCTCGAAGCATATCGAAGGCCAAGAGCCACACGCGTCACCCCGGATGCTCTTCGAAATTACATGGAACTTTTTTTATGCCCCGCAAAAGACCTGACAGACCATTTTTGGAATTCTACCGGGGGTCTTGGTCCATCGTCTGGTGGGAAGAGGGTGAGCGCAAACGAAGCTCGACAGGCACTTCGAGTGAGGAAAGCGCTAAGCGTGCGTTAACGGATTTTGAGGCAGCATTATCGTCCCGTCCAAACGGTCAGTATCTCACGGAAGCGCTGGATGTTTACGTGAAGTCGAGGGAAGGCAAAGTTGTTGCTCTATCCCGATTGCAGGAGGCATCTATCCGCCTGAAGGAGGGAATGGGGCATCTGCGCATCAATCAGATACAGCAGCAGCAATGGGATGACTACGCCGGCAACCGCTTTCGAAAGCCTAATGCCAGAAGCCGGAAAGCAACCAATTCAGGCACCGAGAAAATTCCCATTTCTGCCGGGACGCTAAAGCGGGAGTTCAATGTATTGCGGGCCGCACTCCGCCACGCATGGAAGAACCAGCGTCTGGATAAGCCCCCTGTATTGGAAGGCCCCGGTGCGAGCGCGACCCGAGACCGCTTTATAACTAAAGCCGAAGCTCGAAGACTCCTCGATGCCTGCGAGACACCGCATATAAGGACGTTTCTCTGCCTCGCGATGTTTACCGGCGCGCGCAAAGGGTCGATACTTTCACTCACATGGGATCGAGTGATGTTTGATCTCGGAAGGATTGATTTCCAAGAGCCGGGCCGAAAGTTGACTGCGAAGCGCCGTGCGGTTGTCCCCATGACCACAGACCTCAGAGATGAGCTTGAAGCTGCATATCAACTGCGCACATGCGATTATGTTGTGGAATGGGCCGGGCGCAAAGTGACTCATGGGATACGGTGGCCGGTAAAGAAGCTGGCTCAGAAAGCGAAGCTAGGGTGGACGCCAACTCCTCACCACTTCAAGCATTCTGTTGCATCGTGGATGGCAATGGCGAAGGTGCCGATTGATCAGGCAGCGGATTGGCTGGCCACCGACCCCCAGACCTTGCGTCGCGTCTATCGCAAATTCGATCCGGACTATCTGCGGGAGGTAGGTTCTGCCTTGAAATTGTAGATGTTCAATTGAACATTTATCCAGAGAGCCATAGCGGCCGACTGCCGTTTATCAGTCATGTATAGCCGTGCATAACATTGTATAACCAACTATAAACAAACAAAAGTCCAAGCCCTTTCACGGCGGCAACACGGGTTCGAATCCCGTACGGGACGCCAGTCGCTCTAAGTGACTGATATTATTGCCATAAAATCTTGGGTTCCCACTGTGTGTCACATCTCTGTGTTACATGCGGGACGCCAAATTTGCCTACTCCCTACATGCTTCGAAGACACCATACCTGGTATCTCAGGCTTCGCGTTCCCGCAGACCTGAGGCATATTGCCGGTCAGTATGTCGTTCGCTCTCTGAAAACGGGAGACAGGTCTCTGGCTCAGGCAAGAGCCATCGGGCTTGCATCCTCGTTCAATGGACTCTGGATGGATTTCAGGAAGAAACTCGCGGAGCAGTTAAAAGCCTATTTCGACGGAGAGAGGCCGAAGGGCGAGATGGTCAGCTTCATCCGTGAGCATAAGGCAGAGATTGAAGCCCTGCCCGAGGATGCGAAAACAGCATTTTCTTCATGGATGGATATGGTCATTACGCGCACTGTTTCCGAACGCGACGACCTGAAGGAAGGGCGCGACCAGACCTATGCTCTGACCGATATGTGGAAAACCGCTAGGCATCAGGGAGTCGTGGAAGGCATGGAACGCGCCATGTCCATGCTGGGCAATAATCTCCCCCGTGACGTTCCTCCCGCACCTGAGAAAGTCGCCGGACATCCTGAATGCTCCGAACCATGGCCGAACCTTGTTGCCCGGTTTCATGAAGATAACCCCGGCCAGAGCGAAAAAACCATGGAGAGCTATGGAATCACCTTCAGACAGTTCGCGGACCTGATTGGTGACAAACCTCTCAACACCATCACGAAGCAGGACGTGAAATCCTATGCGGACTGGCTGAAGGACAAGCCCTCGAAACGTGGGGGAACCCTTGGACGGGATACGATTATCCGCCATCTCGGAGAGGTGAAGTTTTTCCTCAAATGGTGCGTCCAGTCAGGACTGATTGAGGACAAGGGCTTTGCCGATGTTCAGGCCCGCGCCCGCACTCAGGAAGAGAAGAAAACCCGTCAGGAGGACAGAAGACGGGCTTTCACGGAAACGGAACTGACGCAGATTTTCAACAGCCCGCTTTTCACGGGTTATAAGAGTGGCGCGAGGCGAAGCGTTGCCGGCTCATGCCTGACACGAATCACGGATTTCTGGTTTATCTCCGTTCTCGCCATGTCGGGAGCCAGAATCGGAGAACTGACCGAAGCTCCTGCCGAACTGTATGACCTTGAAGGAATCCTCTGCCTCGACCTGCGACAGGCTGGAATGAAAACACAGAACAGCCCACGGCTTGTTCCTGTCCTGCCCCAGCTAAAGAGCCTTGGCTTTCTGAATTATGTGGACAGACAGAAAAGCCGGGGACGGATGCTGATGGAACCACCTCAGGGAGCCATCACAGCGGAAGGCTGGTCAAAGCGGATTAACCGCTACCTCCAGGATATCGGGCTGACGGATAATAACCTTGTCGCGTATTCCTTCCGTCACAGCTTTCGTCAGATGCTTCGCGTCTCTGAGTTGAACATGGAAATCATCAACAAGATTTTTGGCCATGAGACTGGCTCTGTTGGCGCTGGCTATGGGGCAAACCTGTCCAGGGCCGAGGCTCAGCAATTTATCGACAGGGTGAAGTTTCCCGTGTTTCTTGGCGGACTGGTTGATACCAGAGGCGGTTTTTTATGAGTTTGACAAAGGAGCCAACTCGTTAAACGGAATCCTCTTCCTGTTTAACGGACTGGCCTCTTCTGACTAATGTCATACATTTCCTGACCAGTGTGGTTGCCTGTTTTCTCATGCTGTCAGGAGCGTCTATTCCCATGCCCTGAAGCCGTTCCAGTAAACCGAGAACGGCAGAAGCATCATCCAGTCTGACCAGTGGCTTCATGCCTTCAGACAGGGCGACAGCCTTGCTCTGGTTCCTGTCCCGTTTGATTTTCTCGCGGATAGCCATGGTCAGCCATTCCCCGACCCTTGTCCCTTCTTTCTGGCATTGCGTGAGGACGGCCTGACGGACATCAGCAGGAACACCACGAACGCCCCATATCTTTTCATTTTCTTCCATTCAGTTCTCCCTTGTTAAACGGGCCACGTAAAACAAGTTTAACGAGATAAATGGCAAGAAATAAAAGAAAACAGACAAGACGTTAAACAGCATCAGAAAAATTGTTTGACGATAATTATCCAATATATTTTATCGTATAGATAATATACTTGCAATTATTCCACATTTTGATGTTTAATAATAAAAAAGGCCAGATGCGGAAAACATCTGACCTAACAAACTTCTGGAAGTGCGAACCATCAGTTTTTTAACTTAACTTACACGCTGTAATTTTGATTATGCATTATATGAAAGAATTAGTCAAGAAAATAAAGTAAAAAAGTTTAAAAAATCCTGATGGTTTCTCCAGATTAAACTGGGAGAAATGATAATGGGATTAGTATTAGAAAAAGAAAGCATACAATCAAGCCAAGATTTACAGCATGAAACACTTCCAAAATGGTGGAAGCGTGACTGCTCCATGCTCGTGAATTCATTCATGGTGATTCAGGAAATCTTTCCAGAGTTATCCCGTATGGCTCAGTATTTTCTTCCGAAAATGCCGAGAAAGATTCGAGCTTCCCAGAACCTTCGGTCTATCAGCATCAGCCGTCACACTGATTTTTATAATTTTTCCAAGGGCATTTTGTTGCCTTGGGTTTCCTTTGATTCGAAGGATGCCCGCAACGTCCTACTTTATGATATTGACCATAAAGAAGCTTGGAACCTTATAAAGAAACTTCCAGCCTGTATTCGTCCCCATATTGTCATGGACCCGCACAAAGGCACGGCTCTGGGGATTATATCACTCAGGACACCCGTTCTTCTGAATGGCCATACGAAGCCGGTGGAACTTGCTGAAGCGTGTCACCAGATGATGGCAAAGTATCTGAACGCTACCCCTCTTCCACATGGTTCAGTCGTCAAGAATCCATTCGGCATGATGGATAATGTAATTGGGTATCTGCCACGCATCGGTGAGCCTCACACGCCTGCAATATGGTTTCAGCATGACCAGAGGAAATGCTGGCACACGATACCAGGTGCGCAGGATGTGGAGTTGAAGGACATTCTGAATCATCTGAAAGCCGATTATGGAGAAGTCTGTTCCAAAGGAACCCGCAGACAGTTTGTAAAGCGTGGAGATCCATCGACTTTAGGACGGAATTGCGCGGTTTTCGACCTCGTTCGATGGTATGCCTATGACCATTATGAAACTGATTATGCCGCTCTTCTGGATGAAGCCGAGACCGTCAATCAGACCTTCTCTGACCCTCTTCCTCATAAGGAGCTTGCCAGTATAGCCAAAAGCATCAGCAGGTTCATGCAGAACCGCTACAATGGCAAGAAAGATAGCGGGAGGCATATCAATCGAGGCATCATGAAACTGGAAGCCTCTCAGCTTGATATAAAAAAGAAGCAGAAACTCTCCGCCCATCGCACTAACGATATTAAGAGAGAAAAGACCGAAGCACTTATCTTTCAGGCTCTTGAGTCATGGAACCCCGAGTTGAAGCTAAATCAAAAAAATCTATCAAAAATATCCGGCATTCAACTCAGAACCATCCAGAAAAAATGGAACGAACCAGAAGTTAAAGCTACGCGCTCAGGGCATAACTAATGACTGAGACCCTGCAAAAAAGGAGTCGCATTACGGTGTCTATCAGGGTCTTACCAAGGAACGCGCTGGTAGGATGATTCTTATTAGGGAGTATACGCACACGTGAGGAGTGGAATAAGAAACCTGTTTAAGAGGGGGTTACGTCGGAACCTGGATGCGAATGACCATCGGAAAGAGCAGTCGAGGCTCCGCTATATGACGCGAAAAGAAAACAAAAGAATCTCTCCACATGGAAAGACTCTTCACGGTGAGCAACATTGTCTGTCTTTCCTGTAGTTTGTATAATCTGAGTGGTAAATCGTCGCTCGACGGGCTTTTAAAGCGTTTAATAAAATGAAACAGAAAACTCCATTTCATAACGAAAAAAGGAACGAAGAGTATTTTTGTCTATATAAAAAGTTATTTCGGCCATATTCTTCCTTCGAGTAATACCAAAGTCTATCGTCATAGATAACGATAGGTCTTTCATAATTTTTAAATCAGATTCAAACTTCTCTATAAAACCATTCACTTCCAAAAACATATCGGAAAATGTTTTGCAATTTTTGCTGACATCAAAATAGATTTCTCCGAAATCTGGTGTTTTACGGAGAGAACGTATAATACGATATGGTTTTAAACTGATTCTACACAAAGCCGTTTCAATTACCCCAAGAGGCATCATACAGCGAAGAATGCACCACATCATTTGTGGTTTGTATATACAAGTTATTAATAATACATTATTTTTAACTTGTCACTCGGTGGGGACGGATAACTATGGTTTGTGTAACCGACCCTCATGAATTTTATTTTTTTGGTTCTTTTTTCGTTTAATATTAGGATTTTGTCAGACGTTCATTTTTCTTCTTAATCGTGAATGTTCTGTATCGTTCTACCGCGTCGATACCCTGTCAACACGAAATAAGCCACGCTGAGTAATTTTCTTTCTCTTTTCCGTAGTTTGTATCATCTGACAGATAAATCATCGCTCTACGGGCTTTTAAAGCGCATTTCAATCACGAAGAAACACGAAAGAAAATATTAACGGTCAATAGACAATGTAACTACTGAAATAGATATTGAGGTAGGTCCATGCAAGCTATCAGCCCATATACCATTCTTCCATCCATGAAGGCTTCTCAGAATAAGTCTCAGGAATTTAAGGCTGATTTCAGCAACATGTCTCCTGACGAAATGGAAAGCGCTCGGAAAGAACTCTATGACGAAGGAAAAATATCCCTCCACCAGTCTATGGAGATAGCAGCGATGGACGGCTTTGCATTGTCTGGTGTGAATGGAGGCAAGATGGTTAGCGGTTCCTCAAACATGTATACGATGATTAACGAGATGATTGATGATGAGGAAAAATCTGGCGTTAATGTGAAACAGAACGTCGAATCTCTTCAGAATCTGGAAAAAGTTCTCCAGAAAAATGACAGCAAGCAAAATAGTTCATCGTCCAGCGGGTTTGGAACAATATTAGCATAAATATGTTTCATTGTTATCTTCAGGAGAATGTTTTCTCAAAGATAACAATAAGCGTTTAACAATTTTTATGGTGTATTCACCCGTTTCTGAGCCCGTCTGAGTGCTCGGAGAGCCTTATCCAGCAAGGGTATCATATAGGTCAGTTCTTCTGCCTCCCACGTTCCCCGCTGGACGCCCGCAATCAGGTCTCTGCTTAACGGTTCCACGAGCATAAGTTGTTCGTGGATGTGGCTTATTTCCTTTCCCTCTCTGGTAGCCTTCAGCCATGCCTCAAGGTCTCCACGTTCCACTACATCCAGTCTGGACAGTATCTCTTCAGGCACGGTCTCAGCCCAGATGTCTATCTTTCCCAGACCTTCGGATTGAGTCTGTTCATGGTGAGATCTCTCACAATATCGAACAGCATATTGAAGCCCAGAAAGTCAGGGCAGAAGCCGAAAAACAGGCTCAGAAGTGGCAAGACGCAATCGCATTGCAAGAAGATATGTCTAAATGGGTTCGCACGCCTGATTTTGATTTTGTTCCCGAGGATGTTGTTTCTGACGAAATCTTATCCCCTCGCATGAGATAGCAGGCAACATTTCCCGCATGAATTCATGTGCCCAATCTTACTCAATGCGTTCCGCCTTTCGTGTAAAGCCTTTGGCATAAAATGCTCATGCTTCACATTTTATATATCTGTTACCGTGTCCAATTTCTCTATATGATTACAAACATAAAGGGACAGTTTTACGTCCCTTTATCGTCGCAGAGCCGGTAAAAAGGGTGTTTCATAGAAATACCCTTTGCGACTGAATAGAGTAATCACTTTCGCATTAATGGTATATTAAGTAATTTCACGAAACTGTTATTGAATAATTACAAATAAATGTCTATAAAAGACTTGACTTATAGACAGCATATGTTAATGTTGTTTCGTAGTGGGTTTTTTATCTGTAAACCCTGTCTATCAATCACCATGCAAAAAAGGATGAAAAGCATGAACTAAAAAGGAGTATTTTTATGGAGAAGAATTATAATCTATTTATGGATGGCGTTAGGTTTCAGGTTCATGAAGTTATCTCACCTGACAAAGAAATAGATAGAAATTATGAGGCTCTTTGTGAGAGTTTCAAAAAGTCTCTTTTGTCAGATAAAATAACAAAAGATATAAGAGAGCGTTATGTTAATGCTATCAAGGATTTTCCAAAATATAAACATTGCTTAGAAGCGGAAAATACCATTCACGATAAAGCCAGACGCTTTATGTCTCTTGTTTTCTCTGCGCCCATTCAGGATGTTCTCAATCCTATGCTTGATAGCTTTGAGGCAGAAAATCTTTCACAGAAAACGCAGGCGATGTTTACGGTTGCCTTTTTTGAGGTTGTTCTCCGTGATATTGAAGTAATTCAGGGTGATGGCGAAACATATTCGTCATTTTATAACCACGACCTCGATTGCGGATGTGCATCTTTCCTTCGCCTTTATTATCCTGACTTTTTCTCCATTGGTGATTATTTTGCTCGCTATGTCTTATGGCAGCATATTTCTCCGCTAATGGTCTTCCGTCAAATCGATAAGGAAAGTTTGTAATTTAAAGGAGTATTTTTATGTTTAATAATTTTGATACTGAAACACTTGAGTCGATTTCTGCGCTTATTGACTTATCCTGGCATGATAGCAACGCAGGAATGTTCACCAGAGATTTCCTTGAGTCTTTAAGGCTTTGGGATGAGTCGTTGGTTTGTCTTTCAAGAATTACGAAGCTTGATGACAGCAACAGAAAGCACGCTGGCATTGTGTTTTCAGCTTATGCGACTGGTCGTTGGAATGCTGACAGATACGAAAAACTTATCTCCTCTCTGACAAAGCGGGAGGATAACTGATGGCTGTTTACGGATATGCTCGCGTTTCGACCATAAAACAGGATTTGAATCAGCAGATTGACGCTCTGAAAAACGCAGAAATTTCTGAAGACCGTATTTTTCAGGATGTGATGAGCGGGTCAACCGACGACAGGCCGGGATTAAATGAGTTGCTTGGTCTTCTGAAAGAAGGGGACACGCTGGCAGTCTGGAAGATTGACCGTCTCTGTCGGTCCTTCATTCATATGTGTGAAATGATTGAGCAATTCCGTGAACGCGGAATCATCGTGAAAAGCCTTTCTGATGGCCTGACCTATGACCCGAACAATCTGGTGGGACGTATGCTGTTCCAGCAGATGGCCACCTTTGCAGAGTTCGAGCGAGCGATGATTCACGAGCGTATCCATCTTGGAATCGCATACGCCAAGAAGCACGGAACCCGTTCAGGCAAGGCGATTGGAAGACCGACAGCGAGTAGTCCACGCATTCGTCTCTGTCTCGATTTAATCGCTCAAGGAAAGAGCTACCGGCAAGCATCTCGCGCCACTGGCGTTCCAATCTCCACTATCGGGAAATATGCCAAGCAGGCAAAGGAGCAGGGAGAGTTATCGGTTCAGACCAATATTTTCGAGGCTATTGGTTCAGCATCAGCGTGAAGTGGAATCATAAAAGCCTTTCCGTTTTTCGGTCTGTGTGTTACATGTAGAGTATACATTGTGGATAACACAAGATGTTGTGGTAATTTTCCTTTTGCCTACAATATATTGTAGGTAATTCGGGGATATCTCCCGTACGGGATGCCAGTATTTCCAATGACTTAGAGTTTTAGTCACGGAATGATTGACTGCTTTTGGGTCCGGCGTCAAAAAAGACGATAGGCACATGGTCCCAATGGGTCCATGAAAAGGCTATGCTGGGCCCAGGCGAGGCTCACCATGAAAGATCGAATCACTTCTGCTAAAATTGATCCGGCGACAGGGCGTCCGCTCCCTGCCTGAGTTGAATATCGCGGCAAGGGCCAGTATCGGGCCCGTAAGCGCATCGCAGGCGGAGAGCGGATCCATCAGACCTTCTCCTCGGCCAAACTGGCCCGACTCTGGCTGGATACCACCTCCGCCAAACTGGAGCTTGGGCAGTTTCAGGACACGCGTCCGCTGGAACGCCAGACCATCCGTGAACTGGTCGACCGCTAGGTGCGTAAGGAAATGCAGACCCGGGAGAATGATCACAAGGGCCACATCCCCGCCATTCTTCAAGACGAGATCGCACAACTGCCACTGGTCGATCTAACCCCGACGGCAGTCCGTGGCTTCCGGGACCGACTGGCTGAGAAATACAGTGCTGCGACGGTTGTCAAACGGCTCAACCTGTTGGCCGCGATCTGTCAGCATGCAATCGCGGAGTGGGATCTGCCCTTTTCAAAAAACCCCGCTACGGCAACGGCGGTCAAGCGCCCGGTAGATGCGGACAAGAAGCGCAACCTCAAGGGCATGCTGGCCTGTGACAGCAAACTGTCTGCCATCCGCTACAAACGGTATGCTCTCTTATCACTGAGCAGATAGGCAGTTTAGGGGGAGGAAGCAGGAGGTCCGGTGTTCGGAATAAAAATTCGACAAGCAGCCATGCGTATGGTCAACATTCATGACAGCTATGTGCAGCCGCTTTGGAAATTGGAAAGACGTTCGACGTCGTGAGCCCATGGGAAAAGGAACGAAACGCAATGGAAGGTCCTGGGATAAGATATTTCCATAGGGAAACTCTCAGTAACGAAGCTGCAGATTTTCAGAAGCAGCTTTACGAGAATCGCGTGAAGGGGCTGTTTGTCGCAGTCATGGCGAACAGCGTCGATCCGAAATTGCTGAAGCAGCTCGCCGGAATGGATAATATTACGACTGCGGCTCCCATTCCGCAGTCTCTGAGCGATCTCTGCAATATCACGACCGACCTGGCGAAGAACCGCACCGTCTGGACCTTGACGCCCAGGAACGCACCCTCGGGCAAGGTAATTTTCTACATTCATGGCGGAGGTTACGTCATGAACATAACCTCCAGACACTGGGTGTTTCTCGAAGATTTGTGTCGCCATACTCATGCGACGATTGTCATACCCGACTATCCGCTCGCCCCAGCCTCCACATGGGAGGATGTTTATGCCTGTGTAGAAACGGCGTATGGCCATCTTGTCGAGACCATAGCCTCCGATCGGGTGGTCGTCATGGGTGACTCCGCGGGGGGAGGGTTGTGTCTGGGCTTGGTCCAGAAACTCCGTAACGACGGACGCCCACTACCGGAGCAGGTTATCGTTCTGTCTCCCTGGCTCGATGTTACGGTGTCTAATCCGGCGATGGACGCAATCGACGATCGTGATCATCTGCTCGGCACGCGTGGGCTCGTGCAGGCGGGGCAAGCCTATGCGGGGACGAACGATTTGCGTGATTTTCGGATAAGCCCGATTTACGGCAGCTTTTCCGATTTCCCGCCACTGTCGATTTTTCAGGGAACGCACGACATCTTTCTTGCAGATAGCCAGAAACTGGTCGCCAGATTTGAACAGGAAAGTCGCTCGATTAATTATTTCGAATTTCAGGCACAGTGCCATGTGTGGGCCATTTTCCCATTACCTGAGGCGCAGATCGCGAGCAACCTGATGGCGACCCTCATCAATGGCCAGCCCATGATTCTGCCAGAAGATAAAGGCTGAGATCTTCCCGTCGTCGTCGGACAGAGGGGGAATCCTGGCCACCCGTCCAGGTCGAGGCTGAGCGCAGGCTCATCTGCCCGGCCCGCAGGCCAGCGCAAGATGGAACAACGTCGCACCGTCCCTGATTGCCGGTCGTCGTTGCAACGCTCCAAGAGCACGTGGGCTCCTGTCCAGATCAGGCTCTGCCGTCAAGCACGCCAGAATGTCCAGAGACCATCTGCATCCGAACGATGCCGGATACCGGGCGATGGCGAACGGCATCGACTTGCGGAGCCTCATGCCAGGCAGTTCGGAGAAGCATTCAGGGTCCGCAGTAGGTGTTGTCCGCTTTGCGGGCACGTAGAATAAGCTGGCGACATCCCACATGAGGCGAAAGCAGTGCGTCCGCCTAACGCGCGACAAGCAGACAAGCTGGTTCCGCCCTCATGTCGGACGTCCAGTAGATCACGGCAGCCTCCTTAAATCGGACGTTTCGGGCTTGCTCCCTTATTAGAGATGCTGAATGGCGATCCGGTCAGAGCAGACCGTGCAGGCCCATTTCCAGACCGAGTAGCAGAAGGAAGATCAGGAAAAGCCGCCGGAACAGTTGGGGGCTGATCCGTGTACGGATCACCTGTCCGACCGCCATGCCGAGCAGTGCGGGAATGACGGCCAGTGTCGAGATCAGGAGATTTCCGACCGGGGCTGCGCCATGCCAGAACAATCCGGTCGCGAGGGCGATCGTCGACACAGTAAAGGACAGGCCCAGCGCCTGCACAAGATCGTCCCGTTCCAGGTTGAGCGACTGGATGTATGGCACGGCGGGAATAACGAATACGCCCGTCGCACCCGTCACCAATCCGGTCATAAGGCCGATTACCGGCGACAGCCACGGCTCCCATCGCGGCAAGACATGAAGCTGTCTGGCGAGCAGCGTGTATGCCGCGTAGATGACGAGGGCGACTCCAAGGCCGACAGTCGTGAGTTCGGTTCCTCCGCCCGTCAGCAGCATCGAGCCGAAAACAGTGCCGACGATGATCGTCAGCATCATCGGCCAAAGGCGGCGGATCAGCATTCCGAACCGACGCCCCGCTAGCAGTTGCCAGACGTTGGTTACGAACGAGGGCACCAATAGAAGCGCCGCGGCAATGAGCGGAGAGAGAAGCGATCCCAGCACGCCCATAGCCACTGTAGGGAGGCCCATCCCGGTTACGCCCTTCACGACGCCCGCAGCAAAGAACGTGGCGACGACAGCGGCGATCAGAAAAGGAGAATGATCGAACATACCTTAGACTTAACGATCACAGCCGCGTCCACAATACGGAAACGTGTCATTTCAGGGGGCCGAAGATCTCTCCGCCACGTCCTGTTCCAGGCAGGACTGGCAGCTGCCTTCCATAATCCAGTTCTGAAAGCTGTTGCCAAGCGCATGAAAGAGCGGGGTAAACCACATAAATTGGTGATCGTCGCTATCGCACGGCGTCTCGTCACAATCGCCAACGCTGTCCTCAAAACCGGAGTGCCATGGCGCATTAGCTCCGCCGCTTAAACACAGTTGCTAGCCTCTGCTTGCTCGAAAAAGTCGCCGCCATACCTTCGACCGCCTGACGCTTCCATTGAGCGATCATCGTCTGATGCACGCCATGCTTCGACGAAAGCTCTGACAGCGTCAACTCACCCCGGATCGCCTCCAGAGCGACCCGCGACTTGAACTCGACCGAATACCGTTTCCGCGTAACCTTGCCTATAAACCCGTTATCTCTCAGGTCAGGTTATAGCTCACGCCCTGCCCCAAAATCGGGGACTACCTCTCTGTAAATTTTCCAGACTATAGTATACTTATAACATTATATTTTTCTAGAATACATTAAATATTACTACATTAATTGAATATGCACTCTAAGACCAAGCAATGCGGCATTCCGTAAATTCGCCTGAGCATTGGGATGAATATAGTATTCAAAAACAGGCGTGAAAATAACTCCCGACATAACATGAACTGCGTAATTCAGTTCCAACACCATTGCTGACCGCTGGATACCGGTCGCATGGTTGGGAGCCACGGCTCCTCGTTCCAAAAGAGCTGATTCCGAGGCACTCACACCCTGCGCAATTTTTGTATAGGTAAATGCAACTCCCATTGTATCATAGGGACGAGAGCGAAAATAACCGCGATTAAGCAATGCCGCATAAACAAGATAATTTCTTAAAGATGTATGTGGATCATTATAAATCGCGCCAGCCAGAGCCGTAAGGCCCGTATCTTTAGTATGATACTGCAGCAGGCGCTGGTCGAGCATCACCCATGTAGACCAGGATGCTCCGTGTTGTTTCTGTGCGCGTCCACTGACAGCATAGGGAGCGCCGTTTATATCAAAATAGTTGTCCCGCTGCGGCGTGCTGAACAATTGAGCACCAATTTTATAGTGTCCCGGCAGCGCACCATCCATAAACATAGGTTCCCATGCCGTTTCAACAGGCACGGCGTAGCCAATAATATTGGCCCCATTAAACTTAAAGCCTGTTCTATGCTGATAGACCTGATAAATGCCATCTTCAATCGGGTAGAGACCTGTCTGGACATAAATTGACCGTGCCGGACGCCCCCTTACACGAAAGCCCCACGTCGCTGCAGGATACCCCGCTGCAAAGTTGGTATCGGTAATCCCCTTAGGCCGTCCACAGAAACTACCATTCTGAAAATTACAGAATAACGGACTGGCTGCAAAATCAGATATTTCAGACATACGTCCCGCCGCAATGACCAGTCTGCCTCCAAACAGCGTCTCTTCTCCATAAACATACACAAGATGGACTGCCACATTGCCTCCTCCTCCGTAAACTTCAGACGCATGATTCAGCCAGTCACCAAACATACGATTAGCGGTTGTTCCGTAGCGGCCAATCATAACCATATGCGTGGCAAACCCACGCACACCAGCAAGTTTTTCCCAATCTACATCGAGTTGCATCGCATACTGGCCAGCGTTACTTGCTCCCTGACGGTAATTTCTGAATCCTGGCGTAGAACCCCGCGTTGGCGGCGTGATAGCACCCGCAAACTCGTTGGTACTATCGAGGAGAAAATTAATACCCCACTTTCGCAACCATTTGGAAAGAGACGTTGTAACGATAGCCTCCGGCTGAGAAAATGGTGGTACACTTGTTTTGTGTGACGCATGACGTGGCAAAGGCTTCGAAACAAGCAGGCTTGGGGCCGACCCGATATCCCTGTCCATAACCTGAGCAATTGCGGGAGAGACCCACACCAGCATGCACAACAACGACAGACACGAGATGTACAAGCAAAAGCTCATGCGTATAGAGCGCGCTGATGAAGCATTCCTGTCATACCACATAACAGTGTCGCCCTTCAGTGAACAAAAATTGATGCAATAAGGCAGAAAATAAGACCGAATATCGCTATCAATGTTTCAAGAACAGACCATGTCTTCATGGTTTGAGGGACGGTCAAACCCAGGTATTCTTTTATCTGCCAAAATGCAGCATCATTCATGGGGCCAAAAGCAACAGATCCAGCACCTGTAACCAGAACCATCAGTTCTGGTGAAACACCGGAACTATGCTCCAGAATAGGAGCGACAATACCAGACGCTGTCGCCATGGAAACAGTTGCCGAGCCACAGGCTATTCGCACAATAACAGCAAGAACCCATGCCAAAACCAAAAGCGGCATGTGTACACCCAGCGCAGCATCCGTAATAGCCTTAGAGACACCACTGTCAACCAATACACGGCCAAAGCCACCCCCCGCCCCAATGAGCAGCATAATCAAGGCGGTTGGCGCGAGGCATTCATTAGTGAAACGTAAAATTGTTTCCATGGAGAAACCGCGCGCAACCCCCAGCACATAAAATGACATGAGTGTTGCGAGCATGAGCGCGATATCTGTATTTCCAAGGAAATGGAGCGTTCCCGGGTCATGGGGCCATCCGGCATCATCGGCGCGGTCATGCCGGAGAGGCACAGTCCGCCGATGAAGGCCATGGTTTTCCAGTGCCCATGGGGCACCGGCATCCGGCAGCGCGGGCCGCGTCATGACCGTCCCCGTAGACGGGCCATCTCTGTTGGGACGGCGGTTTCGTCGACGAAGACCAGACGGGCCGGATCGAGGTGTGGCTGAGCTTGTCATTTCGCTTCGGGAAGAGACCACGCGATTAGGTAATCACCTAGCTTCGTCGGAAACGAACCATGACCGCCGACATAGGAGACGATATACTGCTTGCCGTTCACCGCATACGTCATAGGCGTGGACTGCCCACCAGCAGGCAGCGATTGCTGCCACAGCACCCGCCCCGTCGTCACGTCGTAGGCGCGGATGTAGTAGTCCATCGAGCCCGTGAGGAAGGCCACGTTGCCTGCGGTGACCAGTGGCCCGCCAAGCGCCGGCACGCCAATCTTCACCGGCGGAAGGGTGATCGGCAGCGAGCTTCCGTACAGGCTGTTCTGTATGGTGCCGTTGCGGTGCTTCCAGATCACCTTGTTGGTGGTCAGGTCGATGCCGACCATATAGCCCCAGGGCGGATTACGGCAGGGCAGATTTAGGCCGACTCTGGCCAGCACCGGGTTAACGAACGGGTTGATTTCCACAGCGTAGGGAACGCCGTAATTATGCTGGAGGCCACTTTCTCCTCCAGTTCCGCCCGCGTTGTTTTGAGACGGCCAGAGCGGGTTGTTCGGCCCACGCGGTATCAGGCGCGAAACGAACGGTAGCGAGAGGGTGTCGGCGACCGCGATCTGGCGCTGTGGATCGACGGCGAGACCGCCCCACTCGAAGATCCCGAGATTGCCGGGGAAGACCAGTGTGCCCTGCGTCGAGGGAGGCGTGAAGGTGCCCTCGTAGCGCAACTGGTGGAAAGCAATCCGGCAGACCAGCTGGTCTAACATTGTGCCGCCCCACATGTCAGCACCTGTCAGTAGCGCCTTGGGGCGAAGCGAGAGATCGGAGAAAGGCTGTGTCGGCGAGACGTGATCGCCGGGCGCGGCTCCCTGCGGGACCGGAAGTTCTTCAGCGGGGACGATCAGCTTTCCTGTGCGGCGGTCGAGGACGAAGACATTGCCCGTCTTGCCAGGCGCATAGATCGCCGGGATGACGGTCCCGTCCTTCTGCTTGATATCGACCAGGCTCGGCTGTGAGGGAACGTCCATGTCCCAGAGATCGTGATGGACGGTCTGGTAGAACCAGGCGAGTTTGCCGGTATCGGCGTTGAGCGCGAGGATGCCGGAGGCGTAGCGTTCGGAATTCTGGTCACGGTTACCACCCCATTCGTCGGGGGTCTGCACGCCGGTCGGGATGTAGATCAGGTTGAGCGCGGCGTCGTAGGACGAGGTGATCCACGAGTTCGGCGAGTTCGGCACGAACTTGTGGTCCGGACCCGGCATCTGGTTTGGATCGGGATTGCCTGTGTCGAAGACCCAAACGAGCTTGCCGGTATAGAGGTCGTACGCACGGGTAACACCCGAAGGTTCATGCACCGAGCCGTTGTCGGTCACGGCGCCCGATTGGATGACGAGCCTGTCGGTGACGACGGGTGGGGACGTGCCCTCCCATCCGCCGACCTGCGTGAAGGGCATCCCCCCATCGCGCAGATTGAGTTCGCCGTTGTTGCCGAAACTGGAGCAGCGCGAGCCGTCGTCGGCATTGATCGCGAACAGGCGGCCGTCATTCGTCGGCAGGAAAATACGGCGCGCACATTCGGTCGGCGCGACTTGCCCGTCGATCGTCAATGCGCTTGCGGGCGTAGCATGATAGGTCACGCCACGACAGGTCAGGTGCTGGAAACCAGGATTGACGGAGAGATGGGGATCGAACACCCATTTCGTCTTGCCGGTCGTCGCGTCGACCGCGAACAGCTTCTGATGGGTGGAGCACAGATAGAGGGTTCCGTTCGCCATGACGGGCGTGCCCTCGTTCGTCGTCTCGCCGGGATCGTTCGCCGTCTTGAGATCTCCGGTCCGCAGGATCCAGGCGACTTTCAGACTGCCCACGTTCGAAGCGTCAATCTGCTTCAGTGGAGAGAAGCGGTTTCCATACTGTGTGCGCCCCCAATCGTGCCATTCGGAATCGGGCATCGCGGCGGCGTCGCCCGGGGCGGCGTTGGCAACCCGTGTCGGCAACTTGCCGTCAAGGGAATAGGGGTCCTGGGTGAACGAAAACGCGATCACGAGAATCGCCAGCACGAGGCTGGCGCCCAGCGGGGCGATCGTGGCGCGTCTGGCCCCCAGCGGACGCCTGATGAACGGCAGGAGCAGCCATATGCCTATGATGACGATCACGTCGCTGCGCGGGACGAGAGACCAGAAATCGAAGCCGGCTTCGGTGATGGCCCAGATCAGACTGCCGAGCGTGATCGCCGCATAGACCCAGAGAGCTTCCGCCTTGCCGCGATAGAGGAGAAAAGCGGTCGCCAGCATCGCGACGCCGCAAACGAGATAATAGGGCGTGTCGCCGTACGTCGACAGCCATGCTCCACCAATGGTGAGAGCGACGCCGATCAACGCGACGAGGAGCGCCGTCAGCACGACCGGCATCGGTGGACGAGGGAGCGTGTTCATGTCGTCTCCAAGACTGTCGGATTGGAAGAATGGTCGCGGCGCCGACGCGCGGTTATGCCAGGGCCGGCATGGCTTCGATCGATCGTCTCACTGATTCGAAAACCGGTAGATCGTCGTGTAATCGAATGTCTGGCCCGGACGGAGTACAGTCGTCGGAAACGACGGATGGTTCGGGCTGTCGGGAAAATGCTCAGCCTCGAAAGCGATGGCATCGGTCTGGCGATAGGCCTTGCCGGAGAGACCTGCGTAGCCGCCGTCCAGCGAGTTCGACGTATAGACCTGCAGGCCCGGCTGGCTCGTCAGGACGTCCATCGACCGCCCGGAGCGAGGGTCGTACAGGTGGGCCGCCAGCCGGGGGGCCTCGTCCGCCGGACCATCGATCACCCAGTTATGGTCGTATCCGCGCGCATACATCATCTGGGTAAAAGAATCGCGCAGGCGGTCACCGATCACGCGAGGTTTGGTGAAGTCGAGCGGCGTGCCGGCGACGGGCGCGATCTCGCCCGTCGGAATCGATGTCGGATCGGTGGGCGTATAGCGATTGGCGTCGATCTGTAATATTTCGGGAGCAATCGATCCTGAACCTTCGCCATTGAGGTTCCAGTAGCTATGGTTCGTCAGGTTGAGGACCGTCGGGGCATCGGTCGTCGCCGTGTAATGGAGCGTCAGGGCGTTGGTATCGTCGAGGCTGTAAGTGACCTTTGTCGTCAGCTTTCCAGGAAACCCCTGATCCCCATCAGGCGAGACGAGCGCCAGTGTGACGGACGCCGTTCTGCTGTCCGCGCGACGCCCGGCGAGCGTCCAGAGTTTCTTGTCGAAGCCCAGTTTGCCTCCATGCAGCGCATTGGGCGGCGCCGTCACGGCGATATGGTAGCTCTTGCCATCGAGCGTGAAATCGCCGCCCGCGAGACGGTTGGCGTAACGGCCGATCATGGCCCCGAAGAACAGCCCCCCTTTTGCGGAATCGACCGTATATCCCTCAAGCTTACCGAAGCCGAGCACGATGTCGCCGGGATGCCCTTCGCGGTCCGGGGTCACGACCGACTGGATGATGCCGCCATAGGTGATGACCCGCACCGTCACATCCTTGTCGTTCTTCAAGGTCACGATCTGGACCTGACGCCCGTCGGCCAGTTGCCCCCAGGGCGCCACGGACACCGTCGGCGCTGCGGTCGCGACGCCGTATGCGAACGGGAAAATGGCCCCCATCACGGCGAGGCGCGTGATGTGACGACGAGATAAAAGATGGACCGACATCGGGATGGATCCTTGCGGTTTGAATACAACAGAATGGATAGCGAGGCTCAGAACGTCGTCCCCATTTCCATGTCGAGCAGCAGGGCGTTGCGGTAGCGGTTCGTGCCACCCGGATGCCAGATATATTGGACGCCCGGACGCAGGGTGAGCCAGGGTGCCGGGCGATAGCCGTAGTTGATCTCACCGGCATGCTCGCCACTGGGCTTGAGAATGTTGGTGTACCCTTGCTGCTGAAGAGCGGCGGCGTAAATCCCGAGCTTGGGATTTACGAAATTGAATTTTCCGCCAATGCTGATCGTGTCGTTCGGGCGGTTCCAGAACGTGCCCTTCCGGACAATGCCCCAGGTGATGAAATAGGGCGCGATCGCCGTTCTGGGATCGCCCCAGGTGAAGGACAGGAACGCGATCGTCGAGCGGTGCGGATCGGCGCGGTCACGCTGCAGCATCTGGTCGCCCTCGAACCATCCGCCGAACCGACCCCGGACTTTCTCGATCGGCAGGTTGCCCACATCCACTCCTGGGATCTGAAATCCCTTGAACTGGCCGTAGACGTTATTGACTTCTGAGGTATCCCAATATCCGCCGACCTTGACGTTCGTCGGCAGCGCGCCGTGCGTGTCAGTACCGCCGAAATGCCAGCCGATCTGGAACGGCAGAAAGACGCCCGTGGATCCGTGCAGCCACATCTTCCAGGCATAGCCCGTATTCGAGATCGTCGGGTCGACGTTGTAGATGCCGGCGGAGACCAGCATGCGCTGATCTCCAAAAGGAAAGACCTTGATATATGCGCCGGGATGAGCAGTCGGGTAATAACCATAACCGGAATTGCTGGCGATCCCCTGTGGCATGCCGCAGATCGCATTGGTCTGGAACTGGCAATACAGATTCATGCCCCAATGGGTCGTAGACTGGGCGAAGTCGTTTTCCGTATTGATCCACCCGATCTCGGTATCGACATATCGCCCGAACTGCCTTTCGAACGAAAGTCGCGTGAAACGGATCGTCTCTCCAGATCCGAAGATCTCCTGCGGACTGTTCAGAGCCGGCAGTTGCTGGCCGATACCCTGCCCGGCGCGTTCGGTCAGGAGGATATGGAAGATTCCGATATTATGACCCGTGAGTTGTGCGAAATTTACATCGGCCCCAAGAGCTGCTTCATGCGCGTACCGCACGGTGCGTCCGCGGCCACCGATCGGGTTTCCGGCACTGTCCTCGAGATAATGGCCGAAAATGTTGATACCTTCGTTCTGGAGCCGCACGCGCTCACCGCCCCAGTTACCGGTCATGGTCGTTTGCGCCAGCCAGTCCTCGAACGACGCCGGAATGAAAGGCTCGTCGGGGACAGGCGTCACAGCATGGCGGGTCGTCCCCAGAGAGGAAGGCGCTCGGTTATAGGGACTGCCGAAAAGAGTGGGCGGATCGTCCACGGAGATGGCAGGCTGGGACGATGGCGGGCTGGGTGTCGCGCCCTCTCTCATGCTCCCATGAGGTCCGCTGTCATCGTGCCGGGTGGATGATGGTTTTGAGACCTGTGCGTGAGCCGACGCACTGACTGCTCCGCAATATCCGATCAACACCGCCGCGCTTATTTTCTTCGTATTACGCCACAGCCTGAATGTACGGCTCGTCATTCATAACCCTATTAAGATGCATTATGAACATCATGGTAACGCTAACATTGCGCCATGCAAAGATGGTCGGCGGACCAGACACGAATAAGTGATTTTGGAATGAAATCGATAAAATCCATTTTGTAGAAAAGAGTGTTTTAAAATGCGAAAAAAAGCCGCGCTCACCGGATATCGGTGGCGCGGCCCGCATGAAACGAAACTCCTTCGCTCAGCCGGTTATTGCTGCCGCCTGTTCGGCGGCACGGGTAATGGCGTCCCAGTCCTGCGCCTCGATCACGCTCCGCTTCACCATCCATGAGCCGCCGACGCAGATGACGTTGGGCAGTTTCAGGTAGCGCGGCGCGATGTCCGGCGTAATGCCGCCGGTGGGGCAGAAGGTCAGTTGCGGCAAAGGGGAAGCGATGGAAGCCAGGAACGGCGCCCCGCCCGCCGCCTCGGCAGGAAAGAACTTCGCGAAGCGATAGTCGCGCTCAATCAACGCCATCGCTTCGGAAGCCGTGGCGATGCCCGGCAACGGGGCGAGGCCGGCGTCCTCCGCCGCGTCCAGCAGCCTGGGCGTGGCGCCGGGCGAGACAGCAAATCTGGCTCCCGCCTCGGCGGCCTGCCTGTATTGCGCGGGCGTCAGCACGGTGCCAACGCCGGGCACGGCCCCTTCCACTTCCGCCGCCACTGCGCGGATCGCGTCCAGCCCCGCTGCGGTGCGCAACGTGATCTCGATGGCCTTCAGCCCGCCCTTCACCAAGGCGCGGGCCAGCGGCACGGCCTCCGCTACGCTCTCCACGATCACCACAGGGACCACCGGGGCGAGACGCAGGATGTGCTCCAAACCGTCCTGAATATGACCCTGACTCATACTAACTCCTCCCCCGGTTCATGCCGGTTCTTCATGAAATGCAAAGATGCTGGCGCCGTGATCGGCGCGGCCGACCAGATGACGGAACGGGGAGAAGAGTTCACGCCCCGTTCCGTAATGACCAGAGGTGAGATCCGCGACAGCATCGGTTCGGGCGTCCCATTCAGCTTGCGGCACCAGAACGTCGAGGCTGCCCTTGACGGCATCGACGCGGACGATATCACCGTCTCTCAGTTTCGCCAGCGGACCACCCTCCAGCGCCTCGGGCGTCACATGGATAGCGGAGAGCACCTTGCCCGACGCGCCAGAGAGGCGACCGTCCGTGACCAGTGCTACCCTGAATCCCATGTCCTGCAAGACCCCCAGTGGCGGCATCAGCTTATGCAGTTCCGGCATGCCATTGGCTTTCGGTCCCTGGAAACGGACCACCAGCACCATGTCGCCATGCAGCTCCCCTGCTTTGAAGGCCGTCTGCACGGCCTCCTGGGACGCGAACACGCGGCATGGAGCTTCGATGACGTGACGCACCGGTGCGACGGCGGAGGTTTTCACCACGCCGTGACCGAGATTACCTTTAAGCAGCGCCAGACCGCCGGTCGGCTGGAACGGCCTGGAAGCCGGGCGCAACACCGTCTCTTCGCCGCTCGCCGTCGGCGCATCACGCCAGGCGAGCGCACCGTCCTCGAGAAAGGGCTCCTTCACATAGGCGTCCAGCCCCCGGCCCATCACAGTCTCCACGTCCGCATGCAACAGCCCGGCATCGCGTAGTTCACGGATGAGGAAGGGCGTGCCGCCAGCAGCCTGAAAATGGTTCACGTCCGCTTGTCCGTTAGGATAGATCCGACAGAGCAGTGGGGTGATGGCGGCGAGATCCGCCAGATCCTGCCATGTCAGGATGATTCCAGCCGCCGCCGCCATAGGCAGCAGATGGATGCTGTGGTTGGTCGAGCCTCCGGTGGCATGCAGCGCCACGATGGCATTGACGAAACTGCGCTCGTCGATCATCCGCCCGACGGGCAGATACTCATCGCCAAGCGCCGTCAGGGAAAGGACGCGCCGTGTGGCAAAACGGGTGAGCGCCTCGCGCAGGGGCGTGTCGGGCTGGACGAAGGCCGCGCCTGGCACGTGCAGGCCCATGACTTCCACCAGCATCTGGTTGGTGTTGGCAGTGCCGTAGAACGTGCAGGTGCCTGGGGCGTGATAGGCTTCGCCTTCGGCTTTCAGCAGGTCGGCGCGGCTGGCCTTGCCCTCGGCGTAGAGTTGGCGGATGCGCGCTTTCTCGGGGTTCGACAGGCCGGACGGCATGGGGCCGGCGGGGATCAGCACCGAAGGCAGGTGACCGAAGGTGAGCATTCCAATGACCAGACCCGGTACGATCTTGTCGCAGATGCCGAGGAAGCAGGCGGCGTCGAACGTATTGTGGGAGAGAGCGACGCCGGTGGCCAATGCAATCACGTCACGGGAAAACAGGGACAGTTCCATTCCTGCCCCGCCCTGAGTGACCCCGTCGCACATCGCCGGCACGCCGCCCGCCACCATCGCCACTCCGCCCACCGCGCGCGCGGTCTCACGGATCAGTTCCGGATAGTTCTCGTAAGGACGATGGGCGGAGAGCATGTCGTTATAGGCCGTCACGATGGCGAGACTCGGCCCCGGCCCATCGCGCAGTCTTTCCTTGTCCGGCGTTCCGCACCCCGCGAAGCCGTGCGCCTGATTGGCGCAGCCCAGCGCCTGACGCACAGGCCCGTTGCTTGCGGCATCCGAAACACGCCGCAGATAGGCCTCCCGCCGGGGGCGGCTTCGCTCGATGATCCGGGCGGTAACCTCGTTCAGGACGGTATGTATCATCTCATGGACTCCCCTGGCCGTACCCGTCGGGCGCCAGATGCAATGTGCTGAGCACTTCGGTCACCAGCTCGCCTGTCGACGCTCCCGTGTCGATCGTGATGACGGGCTCGTCCGGGTCGGGCTCTTCGAGCGTGGCGAACTGGCTTTCCAGCAGGCTCGCGGGCATGTAGTGACCCTGTCTGGCAGCCAGACGCTCCGCGATCAGCGGCGACTTGCCGCGCAGATAGATGAAGCGCACATCGTCCGCCCCTCCGACGATGACCTCGCGGTAGCATCGGCGCAGAGCCGAGCAGGCGATGATGCCGGTCTTGCTCGCAACCCGCCAATCCCGGATCGTGCGGGCGACTTCCTGGAGCCAGGGCGCGCGATCCGTATCGTCCAGCGGGATACCCAGTCGCATTTTCTCGACATTGGCGGCAGGGTGGAGAGCATCGCCTTCAACGAATTCCCAGCCCAATCGTCCGGCCAGAAGGGCCGCGACCGTGGATTTTCCACAGCCGGAAACCCCCATGACGACGATGAAGCGCACCGCGCTCATACGGGCGACGGGATCTGTTCGATCCGCCCCAGAACGACCACATAAAAGAAGATGCCAAACAGAAGCATCACGCCAGCGACGAGGAACGCAGCCTCGAAATGATGAGTGGCGCTGACGATAAATCCAGTGACGATCGGCGCGATGACGCCCATCATATTATTGAGGAAGTTCATGATTCCTCCAATGGTGGCAGTGCCACCTTTCGGGGCGATGAGTGAGGGAATGGACCAGCCTATGGGGGCCGAGGCAGCGAGGCCGGACAGGGCGATGGAAATCCAGAAGATCGCCCAGCGGGGATCGGTGGTCTGTGTGGCGTTGAACACGAAGAGACCGAACAGCATCCCGACCACCAGCACGGTCTTGCGAACTTTGGTCTCGTCATACCCGGCCGCGATCAAGTGGTCGACCAGCAGGCCGCCGAACACGATATCCGACACTGTGGCGCAGGCCCACGGAATTGCGGCGTAACCGGCGGATTCAAGGATGCTCATGTGCATCGCCTGCACCAGATAGCCCGGCAGCCAGGTGAGGAAGAGGTAGAAAGTGTAGCCATAGGCTGCGAAGCCGAGGCTCAGACCCCACACTTTCCGCTGACGGAGCAGGTAAAGCAGCATGGAGCCCGCGCCGCTCGCGGATTCACCTTCCGGGGTGGCGCCACCGTCGAGGATATACGCGTGTTCCTCGCCCGAGAGGTTCTTATCCGCTGACGGATCTCGATAGAGACAATAATAGGCTACGAAATAAGCGAAGCTCAGCGCGGCGGTGACACCGAAGCCCCAGCGCCAACCGAAATTCACCACAACGAACGCGCCAAGGGGTACGCCGATGACATTGGCGAATTTCGCCGCTGCGTCGAAGAGCGAGGTCGCTACAGAGCGCTCCTGCCGCGGGAACCAGTAGCCGGTGGCCTTGGCGTTGGCAGGGAAGCAGGGCGCCTCGGCCGCGCCCAGCAGCAGGCGGGCCGTGAAGATGCCGCCGAACCCACCAGCGAATGCCACCGCAGCGGAGGCAATGGACCACAGGAATGCGCCCCAGCGACCGACCGATGTGACACCGAACCGATCGAGGATCATGCCGGCCGGGATCGTCAACAGCGCGTAGGACCAGAAGAAAGCGCTGAAAAGCAGCCCGATATCGGTGGCCGTGAGGTGGAACTCCGCCATGAGCTGCGGCGCTGCGACCGAGAGATTGATCCGATCGATATAATTGACAAGCACGCCCCCACCGAGCAATCCGCCGATAATCCAGCGACGCCGTGGGACCTGCGCGGAAATGCAGGCCATACTTCCCCCGATACGTTAATTATGGAGCTTCTCTTGATTGTTGATTATGAAGCTGCTGTTCGTACCTTGATTATTGATTTTGAGCTTATTGTTAACGCTAACACGTTTTGTCTGTAAAGCGGAAATTGAGGAGACACCAGATCGATGGCCGGCCGGAAACCACGCATGCCCGTCAAGGGCCGCGTGACGATCGAAGATGTGGCGGCGGCAGCCGGCACCAGCATGATCAGTGTCTCGCGCGCGTTTCGAGGTTCCGCCCGGTTGAGTCCAGATCTGCGGGCGCGGATCGAGAAAGCCGCGGCGGCACTGGGTTACGTGCCGGACCGCGCGGCCAGCGCTCTGGCTTCCGCGCGGTCCATGAATGTTGCGGTACTGGTCCCCTCCATTACCAACATGGTGTTTGTGGAAATGTTGGCCGGTATCGATGCGGTGCTGTCGGAGCAGCGCTATCAGATCATCATGGCGACAACCAACTATTTTCCAACAGAAGAAGAGCGGCAATTGCGTGGATTGTTGGCGTTTCGACCGGACGGCGTGCTGCTGACCGGCATCGACCATCTGCCGGGAACGCTGAATCTGCTGAAAACACCAGCGGTACCGGTCGTGCAGATGATGGAACTGAGTGGTGAGGTGGGCAGCTATTCGGTGGGCTTCTCGCAGGACGAAGGTGGTGCCGCCATCGCGCGGCATTTCGTGGAGCGCGGTTATGGACGCACCGGTTTCGTGGCGGCGCAACTGGATCCGCGAACCTTGGCGCGCGGGGCCGGATTCCGGCGCGCAATGAAGGAGGTCGGGTTGGACGCCCCCTACGAACTGATGGTGCCGGATCGGTCCTCGGTAGCTCTTGGCGCAGCACTCCTGGACCGCGTTCTGGCGGAATGCCCGGATATTGAAGCGGTGTTCTTCTGCAATGACGACTTAGCGCAAGGCGCGTTGTTCCATTGCCAGAGACGGGGCATCGCGGTGCCGCGGCAGCTTGCGATCGCGGGCTTCAACGATCTTCCGGCTTCAGCCTGGACAGTGCCGGCTCTGAGCACGGTCGCCACGCCACGCTACGAGATCGGCAGGAAATCGGCCGAGATGCTGCTGGACCTGATGTGCGGTCGGGCGCCCGAGGCAGCCCGGCTCGATTTGGGGTTCACGCTACATGCAAGGGAAAGCACCTAGCTGTTTAGTCCCGAGCTTTGATGGTGCATTATTTTCACTCGAGTGGGAGGAAGCGCTATGGGCCATGTTCGCGTCGTCAGGCGGCTGAACGGTTTGGCGTCAGTCCGGCGAGTGCGGTTCGCTGGTGCGCTCTTGCCGCCACGACCGGCAGTGCTGCCGCCGGACCCTGTGGCGGGGATCGTCTGTCTCACCGGATCGAGGCGCAGGCTGAGCGTATTCATACGCTGATTGCCCAGAAGGATGATCTGACCCTGCCCGGGATCCGCGCCCGACTGGCTGAGGAAAGCCATCATTTTGCAATCGGCACGCTGTGGCGTTTCTTCGCGCGGCTCATACCACCGGCTATCACGTTTGACCTTTATGAGCCCATATTCTGAAGCCGATGGAACGGATGGTGTCGGGGAGTGCGACGAGATTGTTCCACGCGCTCCCCGTTTGGCCCATTGCCGGACGACACCGTTCTTTTGCCCGATCCGCGCTTCGTCATGGAACCAGATTTCGATCCGTTTGCCGCGCGGCAGATGGCCGGTGTGGGACTTCAGGA
Source organism: Acetobacter aceti (assembly GCF_002005445.1). Taxonomy (NCBI): domain Bacteria; kingdom Pseudomonadati; phylum Pseudomonadota; class Alphaproteobacteria; order Acetobacterales; family Acetobacteraceae; genus Acetobacter; species Acetobacter aceti. The sequence continues at coordinate 735,911 of NZ_CP014692.1, read as the reverse complement.
GTGTCGGGAAGTTTTTTGAAAGCGTCCATGACGGACGGGGCCTGTCCCGTATGGCGGGGCCGGGCGCTGACATGACTGAAGCCCGGTCGCTTCAGCAGGGTGGAAACGTGGCGCTCGTGATACGACACGCCAAAGCGCTCCCCAATCACCCGCTTCAGATCAACGCGGCGCCAGCGGACCACGCCGTCCCGGTTATGGTCGGGTCCAGCCATGATCAACGCCGGGAGTTCCGCCTGCTGGTCCGCTGTCAGACGGCAGACAGAGCCATTTTGCCATTGATCCCGCAGGCCCTCTGGCCCCACAGCATTGAACCGGCGCACCCAGTCCCGCAGGGTCTGCCGGTCCATGCCACCGATCCGTGCCGCGTCCCCTCGGCTGACACCCTCCCGCACCGCAGCCAGAGACAAAAGGCGCCGGCAACATTCGCATCCCATGCACGAGAGGCCAGCCGCGGAAGCGCCTCAGCCGTTAATCCGTCCGCAATGCAATCGCACCACCCATCTCCGATCCTCCCTCACAAAACAGAATCAGAACAGGCCAGCCACCTCACTGCACAGATGTGTCAGACGTAATAGCCATTGGTATTATGTGCATGAAACAACAGATCACAACGGCTATCCCGTCAAGGAGAGCCGTTGCAATCCACGAAAACTGAAATCAACCGACTTGTTTGCGGTCGACAGCATAGCGATTGACAGGGATAGAAAGACCCAGATTTTCTCGAAATGTTTCATGTTCATATTCCCGCCTGAACAGATCGCGCTCCTGCAGGATTGGGATGACATATTGGACAAAAAGATCCAGTTGTCCCGGCAAGGGCTCGAAAAGAACAAAACCATCCGCACCGCCGGTTTCAAACCAGTTCTGCAAGGCGTCAGCAACCTGCGCGGGCGTGCCAACAAAATCGCCCCGCGGCGTGGCAAGTTCGCGTGCAATCTGCCGGATACTTAAATTATCTTTTTTCACCCGCTTAAGGATACGTTGCGAGGCGCTCTGGTTGCTTTCATTACCGATCTGTTCGACTTCGGGAAAGGGTCCGTCAAGATCGTATTGCCTGAAGTCATGATCGTTGAATGAGCGTGAAAGAAAACCAAGACCGGTATCTATGGAAGTTAAAGCAACCAGTTCCTGATAGCGTGCTTCCGCCTCGTCTTCGGTTAAACCGACAATAGGTGCCGCACCGGGCAGAATGAAAGGCAGATCGTCTTTCCGACCCAATTTGCGCGCACGTGACTTGAGATCGGCGTAATAAAGACGCGCCTCGTCAAGATCAGCAGGACCGCAGAAAACGGCTTCCGCGTGACGTGCAGCAAAATCACGTCCTGTTTCCGATGCTCCTGCCTGAAAAATGACAGGCTGACCCTGAGGCGATCGGTCAATATTCAGCGGACCACGGACCTGAAAATGGGAACCGGCATGATCCAGTTTGTGCAGTTTCTCAGGATTAACAAATATACCGCCGGCTTTATCGCCAACCAGCGCATCATCCTCCCAACTGTCCCACAGACCCTGTACGGTCTCCAGATGTTCCGCCGCGATGCGGTAGCGTTCACTATGGGCAGGATGCTCCTTTCGGCCAAAATTTGCAGCGGTGTCACTCAGCCATGAAGTGACGACGTTCCAGCCAGCCCGACCATGGCTGATATGGTCAAGGGAAGCGAACTGTCGCGCTACATTGAACGGTTCCGTATAGCTCACACTCAGCGTGCCAACGAGACCGATATGATCGGTAACAGCAGCCAACGACGACAGGATGGTGAGTGGTTCGAAACGGTTAAGGTAATGCGGACTGGATTTCTCATTGATAGACAGGCTGTCAGCAACAAAAAGAAAATCGAACTTCCCTTTTTCTGCAAGCTGTGCCTGTTTGCGATAGAAAGAAAAATTTGTGCTGGCCCGCACATCCCGTTCCGGATGGCGCCAGTCATCCCATGTACGCCCCACGCCATGCAGAATGAAGCCAAGTTTGATCTTGCGTTTCTGTGTCATTTTATCACTTTCACAGCAGGGAGTATCAGGCGGCATCGGCACGTGAAGAGTCTTCACGTTTCCTTGACGTCCATATATTTTCCGGGACAGAAAGACCAAGATGGTCTCTCAATGTTGTTCCTTCATATTCGGTCCGGAACAGGCCACGTTCCTGAAGAATAGGAATGACACGTTCACGGAAAAGCTTGAAATCCCGTGGGTTGGTTACTCGAATATTGAAACCGTCTGCCGCGTTCCCAACAAACCAGCGTTCGATTTCATTGGCGACGGTTTGCGGTGATCCAATGAAACTGAGCCGCCAGCTTCCATAACGCTCTGCCGCTTGTCGTAACGTCAGCCTGTCTGCATTTACCCCGCGCAAAATACGCTCTGCATGACCTTTGTAGCTGTTCAGAGTCAGATTGCTGGTATCTGGAAATGGCGCGTCAAGCGGGTACTGCCGAAAATCATGATAATTGAAAGCCCGTCCAAGAGCGACAAGCTTTTTATCTATATCCAACGCCCCCTCCCGCCTAACAGCTATCTCACGGGCTTCTTCATCCGTTTCAGCAATAATCGGAGCGATGCCGGGAAGAACATGAATGGAAGCAGGATCGCGGCCAAGCGCCTTCGCTCTCGTCTTGAGATCGTGATAATACTCTTGTGCAGATTCGAAATCTTCCACTGCTGCAAAAGTACCATCTGCGATTTGCGCACCCAGTTGTCGTCCTGCGTTACTGTCGCCCGCCTGAAAAATAACGGGATAACCCTGCGGCGAACGACTCAGTGCCAGCGGCCCAGCAACAGACAGGTATTCACCTTGATGGTTGAGTGCGTGCTGTTTTGATTTATCAAGAAAAACGTCATTTTTTTTATCATAGGGAAAAGCATCATCTTCGTAGCTATCCCAGAGACCTTTCACAACATCCACAAACTCCTCTGCCCGCCGGTAGCGAAGGGCATGATCAAGGTGTTTGTCCTTACCGTAGTTGCGTGATGCACCTTCCAGTCCGGTGGTCACTACATTCCAGCCAGCACGCCCCTTGCTGATATGATCAAGCGAGCCAAACAGGCGTGCGACATTGTAAGGTTCCCAGTAAGTTGTAGTGAGTGTGCCCACCAGGCCAATATGTGACGTGGAAACTGCCAGAGCAGACAATAAAGTAAGCGGCTCCAGACGATTGAGGAAGTGCGGCGCGGTATCTGGCGTAATAAATGGACTATCGACAATGAAAACCAGATCGAACTTGGCTTCTTCCGCCAGTCGGGCATTCTGGATGTACCAATCAATGTCAATGCTGGCATTCGGCGGCAATTCTGGATCCCGCCATTGGCTGAAATCCGTACCGACACCGGCAAGAATCGCACCCAACTTAAGCTGACGTTGCCTGACTGAGCCCATGACCCTCTCCCCTGAACAATAGGGAGATGACATTGACGACCGTTTTCCTCTTTCGATAACGAGAAATATTAAATTGACGAATTCTGCATTGCAAACAATCTCATTGATTGCTGAACATTGATTAATAAAAAAGGAAAACTTGTTATTATAAAACGCATTGTCATTAGTATGAATAGGATCAATTCCGTTTTGAGGTATCCTGATGCATCTGGCCCTGTTCCTGACCCTTTCCGGTCTGCATCTTGGAGGTTGGCGACATGCTACATCTTCCAATGCTGATCCAATGGATATCAGGGCCTATGCTTCACTGGCTCGCCAGGCCGAACGTGCAGCGCTCGATATGGTTTTTGTAGCGGACAAACTGGCTATCGACAGTAATTATGGAGGGTCAATTGACGCTACGGTAACCAGCCGTGCCGTTGGATCACCGGAGCCATTAACATTACTCTCTGCACTATCCGTCCTGACAGATAGAATTGGCCTCGCAGGAACGATTTCCACGACCTATACGGAACCCTACCATATTGCCCGCATGCTGGGTGCCATCAACCATTACAGTCATGGACGGGTGGGTTGGAATGCCGTCACATCCGTCAGTGATAGTGAAGCACGCAATTTCAGTCGTCAAAACCACTTTGAACACGCAGAACGTTATGACCGTGCAGCAGAATTCATAGATGTAGTGCAATCACTCTGGAAAAGCTGGCAACCCGATGCCGTTGTGAGGGATCGGAAGAATGGTGTTTATGCACTCAAGGACCATATCAGTCCGATTTCCCACAAGGGACAACATTTTCAGATAGCAGGTCCTCTCAATATTCCTCAATATCAGGAGGCAACTCCCGTTCTTATTCAGGCTGGCGTTTCAGAACGCTTTTCGGATGTTGCATCCCGCTACGCAGAGGTCATTTTTCCTGTTCTGACAACACCAGCCAGAGCGCGCAACTTTGTCTCTGACTTTCGTCAGAAAATAGCATTGGCGGGTCGGAATCCGGCTAAGGTGCGAATACTTCCCGGCTGTGTCCCTATCGTTTCTGAAACGGATTCTCTGGCTGAAGAATTTCAGGCGGAGCTGGATGCCCTCATCCATCCTCTTGCCGGTCTGACCTTTATGTCCGGAAGCATGAATCACGATCTTTCTCAGTATGCTCGGGATGAATTGATCCCAGATCTGGATTCTGAAATCCGTGGCAGTCGTGGTCGCTTCCTGCCTTTGATTGCTGATGCAAGAGCAAAAGGACTGACGTTGGAGCAGACCGCACTCTCCTACGCCCGGGATCTCTCATTCCCTTCTTTTGTTGGCTCTCCGGCTACTGTAGCCGATCAGATGATATCGTGGGTGAATGAGACCGGCATTGACGGCTTTACGGTCATCCCTCCGAACTACCCTGCTTCAGAGAATATTTTTCTTAAATCTGTTGTCCCGGAACTTCAACGCAGAGGCGCATTTCGTCAGAGTTACAATGGAAAAACTCTCCGCCATCATCTGGAGTTATGACGCAGAACAGTAAACATTCCTCTTACCTCTTCTTGTCAATGTTCACCGGAGCAGCCCGGCTTTATATTGGAAAATATCATGCTGCAGAAAGAACTCCTCCTGACACGTTATCTTGGACTCTTCATTTTTGCCGGTTTTGCAACGGCTCTCCCTGAAGAATCTCTCATTGCAGCTTCGGTTCAGACTCACCCGAAGAACAAAGAAGAAAATCGTAACGACGTCATAAAACTACAATTCAAACAGAATATTTCGTCGATTAAAAGTGCTGCCTCTGAAAGCATTACTGTCCATTCCACAGGTGCGAGTCGTACTCTACGGAATGCCGTCAATAGCGGCGCTCTTGGAAGCCGATCTGCATTCGATACTCCATTTGCTGTGTCATCAGTCAGTGCTGCTACAATTCAGGCTCGTCAGGCCACCGACATCAATGCAGTTTTCGCTCAGGATTCTTCTGTAACGATTGCCAATAGCGGCAATGGCGCTGCATCTGGAGCAAGTTTCAAGATTCGAGGGCTGTCTGTCGATTCACTGAATGGCTACAAAGTCGATGGATTGGCCATTCCTTACTGGTCAATCGACCTTCCTGTCGAGAATTTCGAGAGCATTCAGATGATCAAGGGGGCTTCGGCCTTCATGTATGGTTTTGGGGCTCCAGGCGGAGTGGTCAATTTTGAGATCAAGAAGCCTCATGACGCCACAACAGTATCACTGGAAGCTGGCTATCGATCCGATGCCGTCTTTCGGCAGATGATTGATGCCGGAGGAACACTCGTGGATCAGGGACGTCTGCGTTATCGTTTTTCGTTTGTGAATGAAATCGGCAATCTGTTCAATGGCGGCACAATGCGACGTGATGGTGTGACGTTGGCGTTCGATGGGAAAATAACCAATTCCCTCAAATGGGACGCCAGCATGTTTTTCATGAAAACGCTTCAGGAAAATATGATCAACACACTGTCGATTGCATCAAATGTCACGTCTTTGCCATCCATCAGTGGACGGACGCAACTGGGCGCTCGGGGCAGTTGGAAAACCAATGACATGAAAGTCGTCACCGCCGGTTTGACCTGGGATATCAATCCTGACTGGCACTCCCGGCTATCATATCGCTATTCCGTGCTGGATGAAGATTTCCCTGGTACACTCATGACATTGACAGACAACAAGGGGAGTTACCACGACAACGCCTTCTTCATTCAGAGACAGTGGTGGTATAACCAGATTCAGGAAGCGACCGAAGGCCATGTTAAGACAGGGCCTTTCCGACATGACATGGTCGCTGGCATATCATGGGAACGCCAATTGTATGATACAGATGCAAATGCAACAACGAACAAGGTTATTTCCACAGGAAATATTTTCAACGATATTCCAACCCTATCCGGGCACACACCAGCAGATTTCTATCATCCGCGCCTTTATCACTATATTGACTATCAACAGATTGCTCCGTTCCTGAGTGATACCGTCACCTGGAAAAACTGGTCACTACTCGCGGGTTTCCGTTATACCTGGTATAATGAAAACGATTTTTCTTCGAATGGTACAAAGACAGCCAGCCATAGCAATACTCCGGTGACACCGGTCTTCGCACTGACCTACAAGATAGATCCGGGTCTGAATGTCTATTTCAGTTACGTTCGCGCAATGCAGAGCGGTGGACAGGCAGGAAGCAGCAATGTCAATCGCAATGAAGTTTTTGCTCCCATGGAAAGCAGCAATTACGAACTTGGAGTAAAAATTGCACGCAAACGCTGGTCTCTGACGGGTGCTTTATTTCGTCTTGATAGCGGCACCGGCTATACGAATGCCCAGAATTATTACATGCAGGACGGATTGGCACGTTATCAGGGAGTAGAAATAAACGGAGCGTTCGCCATAACGCCGCGCCTTACGCTTTCAGGCGGCATTACCTACCTTTCGGCTCTTTATCAGAAAGCTTCTGCATCCGTAACAGGAAACCATGTTGAGGGTACAGCACCTTTGCAGGCATCCGCCCAGCTTCATTACCGGGTTCCCCATATCGAAGGTCTGAGTCTGGACGCTTATTTTCGTTACGTGGACTCGATGTATGATGGAGCAGCCAACACACTGGCGCTTCCCTCCTATCGGATATGGGACATCGGCGCCAATTACGTCATGCCTGTCGGCAAACATCATATGACCTTCAGGGGAATGATCCGAAATCTGGGTGGCCAGCGATACTGGACAACCTACGGCAACATGGCGGCGCTCCCCGGAGACCCGAGAACGGTCTCACTCAGCGCACGAATAGATTTCTGAATTTTCTCGAGCAGGAAAGCATCATGAACGAGATCACTGCAGATGTTCTGATTGTCGGTGGAGGGATGGCTGCAGGCTGGGCTGCCATTTCCGCTGCCAAAACCGGAGCCCGTGTCATTATCGCAGATAAAGGCTTCATGGGGACCAGCGGCGTCACCGCACCGGCCGGCCCGAATCACTGGTGGGTGCCGCCGGAACCGGAATTACGCAAGACTGCTATAGAACGCCGACTGGAGAGTGCTTTTGGACTGGCAGACCCGGTGTGGATGGAACGCATCATTGACATAACATGGCGGTCCATTCCCGAAATAGCCCCATGGTATCCTTTCTCGGGTGACGGCAAGGGGGGCACGTTTCGATCGGGCCTGCGTGGTCCAGAATATCTCCGTGCCTTGCGGCAATACGCCACAGAACTGGGCGTCACCATCCTTGATCAGCATCCTGTTCTTGAACTTCTGGCTCGGCAGGATGGCTCGATCGGTGGCGTGGCAGGTTACGACCGGCTGAACGACAGGCCATGGAACGCCCGGACTGGTGCGGTCATACTCGCAACAGGAGGCTGCGCCTTTCGATCTGGCCTGCTGGGGAGTCACAACAACACAGGTGACGGTTATCTCATGGGCGTGGAGGCCGGAGCAGAACTTTCCGGAATGGAGTTCTGTGTTTCCTACTCCATCTCCCCTGCGTGGCTCAGTACACGCACCCTGCCTTATACGGGAGCGCGATACTTCAACGCAGAAGGACAACTCCTGTCCATACCCGGCTGGGATAAACCTCGTGATTATCTTTGCAAGTTGGCCGATGCCTTCCGGGCCGGACCGGTTTATGCCGATCTTCACGAAGCGCCCGCCGGGCTGCCGGCTGTTGTCAGGGAGATTCAGCCGGCAACCGTTGCTGCCTTTGAACGACGGGGTATCGACATGTTTCAGGATCGGTTTGAAGTGAAACTTTTCGGAGAAGGCACAATCCGGGGTATCGGCGGTCTCCGTATTGTCAATGATGTCTGCGCCACCTCTGTTCCAGGATTGTTCGCTGCAGGAGATGCCGCAACACGCGAACATATCGCAGGCGCCACGAGCGGTGGTGGAGCGCAGAATGCTGCATGGGCGCTGTCGTCCGGGGTGCTTTCGGGCACCGGGGCCGCTCACGAGGCCAAAAAACATCGAAAAACCTTGGATCGAAGCGAAAAACTGAAACCTCTTGGAGGCGCCGGATTGCGTCCGTCCGGTGCCATAAAAGCTGTTGACAGAAAGGCTGCGATACAGATCGCACAAAAGAAACGCTTGATCTGGATAAAGCGCTCTGGAGAAATGAAACCAGACTGAAGTCTTCGGCTTCCTTGCTGGACAAAGCGTGGTCAGAAATACAGACCAGTCTGCACAGTGAAAAGCTGGAGACGGTTTCGGCAAGAGAGACCGCCGCCATGGTCGCGACCGCGAGATGGTGCAATGCCTCCGCACTGGCTCGAAAGGAGAGCCGAGGCATGCATGTAAGGGAAGACTATCCTCAACAAAATCCTGACTACCAGAGCCGGATAATCACCGGAGGCCTGGGCCGGATCACTCCGTATCTTGAAAAATTTCGCACTACAGAAGATGCAGTATCATGATTACAGAAATTCTTTCCGACCGATGCAATAGCTGCAACGCGTGCGTCGTGGTCTGTCCGGATCATGTTCTCGACATGGCGAAAGACGGTCAACTCCCTGTCATTGCACGACCGGATCAGTGTCAGACCTGCTTTCTGTGCGAACTCTATTGCTCGGAAGACGCCATTTACGTTGCTGTCGGTGTTCCCCGTTCAGAATTGAAAAATGACCCTCTGGGAAATATCCGCCGGGATTACGGATGGGATGGCCATGAAGAAGACCCTCTAAAAAACTTCTGGCAACTTGGTGGTCTTTTACGAGAAGGGGTTATGATTTCATCTGCACGCTATGCGCTTCGGCCATCCGGTGACAAGGATACTGAGAAGAAAATCTGAAACGATTTACGCAGCTTTCTGAGAGGAGCCGTCAATATGGAGACTTTTCTTTCCCGACGCACAGTGGTTGGTGCGTCTTTTCTCTCATTGCTGCCATTGCCACTGGAGGCAGCACCCGGACTGTCTGGCCCGGTGGATGGAAGCAGCGGCCCTACACTGTTCGTTGGTGACCAGAAAGGGGGTGTGCGCTCTCTGCTGAGTGCTGCGGGACTGCTGACTCAATTACCTTATCGTGTCCAGTGGGCATCATTTCCCGTTGGCGCCCCTTTGATCTCCGCAATTGCGTCAGGCGCGCTTGATTTTGGATATGTTGGAGACGCAACAGCCACATTCACCTTTGCGTCCAACAGCTCTCTCAAGGCAATTTCGGCGTGGCGTGTGGATGGAAAATCCAACGCGTTACTGGTGCCCCGAAACAGCAATGTCCACTCCATGCGAGATCTGATCGGTCGCCGTGTCGCGTTTGTCAAAGGCTCACCCGGCCATCTTCTGGTTGTGGCTGCTCTGCAACGCGAAAGTCTTGATATAGGCCAGATCGTGCAAGCGCCTCTGACCGCTGCGAATGCACGAATGGCGCTGTCCAGCGGATCAATCGATGCATGGGCGATCTGGGATCCTTATGCTGCGACGGCTGAACTTGAAGATCATGCCCGTATTCTGCTGACTGCCCACGGTCTGGTTGATGAAGTCATGTGCGGTATCGCCAGTGACGTTGCCATTGCCAACAAACGGCCTGAACTGACTGATTTCATGTCGCGCGTTGGAAAAGCTCTTGCCTGGGGAGTTGCCCATCCGGAAGAACGCGCACTTGCCTTCTCCCATGATACCGGCACACCTCTGGATATTGCCCGTGTGTCATCCTCGCGCATGGTGGTGACAGCTCTACCCTCCATCACAGATGACGTCATTGCCATCCATCAGAAAGTCGCCGATCTTTATCAGACCGCTCGTGTCATTCCATCCCGGCTCAATGTAGCCGATTTTTACGATCGATCTTTTTTGATTCCCGCCTGATTTTCTATAAGACTCTTCAGCATTATTCATTTTTAGTCTTGGCAGCCGTACGTCAGTGTGCTGCCCTGCTGATTACCTCCGTGTAACCAGAGACAATATAGGAAGAACCTCCAAGGTTTTTCCAGTTATGACCATGTTGGAGTTGCCCCACGATGACATCATTCCCAGACCGTGAAGCCGGCTCGACGGTAGCCCCTTTCATTCTCAATCGCTGGTCGCCACGCGCCTTCGCACCTGATGAAATTACACAGAAAGAACTGCTCACCATCCTTGATGCGGGTCGCTGGGCGCCTTCCGCCTACAATGCCCAGCCATGGCGTTTCATTTATGCACGCCGCAATACGCCGAGTTGGGAACGGTTTCTCTCCTGGCTGATCCCATTCAATCGCGCATGGGCCGAGAACGCCTCCGCGATCGTCTATATCGCTTCACGGACCGTCACCGACAGCGCTCGTACAGGCGAACCTGTTGATGCGCCGTCACATGCTTTCGATGCAGGAGCCGCCAGCGTCCTGATCCAGTTGCAAGCCAATCAGAACGGCTGGCACACCCATCCGGTCAGTGGTTTCGATAAGGAACTGGCTCATGTCGGCCTGGAATTCCCGGAAGACCATGTCGTGCATGCGGCCATTATCATCGGCCATCGTGGGCCTGTCAGCCAGCTTCCGGAAAATTTGCAGGAACGGGAAAAGCCTTCGACCCGTCTCCCTCTCGATGCTCTGGCTTCCGAAGATCGTTTCATACCTCCCACGGCCGGTTCCTGACCGGCAAAGCGGCGATCAGGACAGGATCGCCGCTTCATCAGGCTTCGTGCTCTTCTGATATTGTCTGCTCATTGTCGATCCGGTCGAGCAGTTTCTCCAGAGAGCGAAACCCCTCCCGCCATATCCCAAGATTTTCCCGATTTCCGATATGACCAACCCTGCCAGCGGGAAACAATTCGGCTCCCCAGCGATGCGCCATGAACCGGGCACGGGCCGGAGATAGCCACTCATCATTGTCACTCGTCACCAGCACGGATGGACAACGCACTTTCGCCTGTGGCAGCGGCGCAAAGCCTCTCACCCGCATTCTATCCGATGCCCGAGCCTCCTCCGCATCCGCTGGCGCTACCAGCAACGCTCCCGCAATCTTCAGATCCGCACAATGTACTGTCAGTAACGCCCCCAGACTATGGGCGACAACAAGCACTGGCCGTGTGCACAGATTAACAGACGACTCCAGCGTCTTTTTCCATGTTATCAGATCCGGGATGATCCAGTTATTCAGTTCGACGGATTGTACGAACACCCCTTGGTGAATCAGAAACTTTTGCCACTGTGACTGTCAATGACCTTCGCCAGATCCGTCAAGACCCGGCACGATCAGCACATCAAAGACCATCAGACGCCGGATAAGGGCATTCAGTTCCACATCCGTATCATCATCCAGCCACGAAACCGGATGCGACAAAAACTTTTCGGAACCGAAAGACGAGGAAATCTGCATGACTGGTCTCCTGCTGGTGGAAATCACTCCATTGTTGTGTTCATCCCTGGCTTTTCTTCTGCTTCTGGCCTCTCCCGGTCATCCGGCCTCAAAAACCGTTCGTCCGGCTGCCTCGAGAACAGCGTCAGCCTGTGGTGTATGAATGCGTCCACACAGGACATTCCGATAATGCCGTTCCAGGGAATTGTCCTGACTGAGGCCGGGATTGCCTGTCACTTCTACGGCCCGCGCAACCGCAGTAATGGCGTTTTCGGTTACAAGACGCTTGATCTGTCCCGCTTCCACCTGCGTGATGGTTTCATCCTCAATTTTTGTAAACGCACTGTCCAGCAAGGCGCTGTTGGTGAGAAGAAGCCCATCGATCTCACCCAGAACACTGTGAAAGCGCGGAAGTGTCGAAAGAGGACGACCCAGCGCCGTAGGCACGCGCTCTTTCAGAAAACCGATCAGCCAGTCCCGTGCCGAGCGCGCCACCGCATCATACAGCCCCGCCACGACAGCCGTATGCGCCGTGGCGAGGATCGGTGTTTCAGGATTGCTGCCACTCTCATGAAAATTGATGAGATAACGCTCTGGAACCTCGACATCCTCAAAGATGATGGTGTCACTGCCCGTCGCTCTCATCCCCAACTGATGCCAGCTTTTCTCAATCCGGACTCCCGGAGAGTCGAGCGGCACCAGAATCTGCCCGATACGCGGCGTTTCATCTTCTGTTGCGCCCCAGACGACACCCCAATGCAGCGCTGAGGAGCCTGTCGAAAAAATTTTGCGACCGGAAAGCAGCCAGCGGTCCCCCTCCCGTCGCACGCGTGTAGCGGGAATGCCGCCGCGCGCCGGTGTGCCGAGTTCCGGCTCGACACGCAGGGCGTTAAGCAGCGCACCCGACTGGACGATGGACTCAAACACTTCCTCCCGTACATCCTCTGGCCATGTGCCGGACGCGGCAATCCCCAGAGTCTGAAGATACTGCATGGCAAGAATCAGGGCCGTAGATGGATCGCCTTCCGCCACTCGGGCAACGATTTGCGCAATCTGACGCAGGGTGATCCCACCTCCTCCCTTGCTACGGGGTACCGCCAGAGCAAGCAGTCCGGCCTTGCGCAGATCTTCCAGATTATCGAATCCGATTTCACCACGACGGTCATGGTCGGCTGCCCGTTCAGCAAAGCGCCTGACCAGCGCATCCGGCACTTCAACTTCAGTCGGAATGGGTTCGATAATCCGTGATCCGTCCATGATCAAAATATCCACTTTCGTCAGGGTGATGTCAGATTTTGCTCAAAAGCTTCATCGAAAGCATCCGATCGCGTAACAAAACCGGCGGACCGATAGGTCGCGACAACAGACGCTTCGGATCTGATGGTATCAGATGTCACTGGAGCTGGAGTGGCAATAAGTTTTTCAGCAACGGAGACCGCCACATCGTCTGGAATTCCGGTCTGTCGGGCCAGTATATGGGCATACTCCGCCTGATGCCGGGCACCCCACCCGTAAGCAGCCGTCATGCGTCGATAGAAATCCGCCAGATGTGCGCGTTTGTTTGCCAGAGCATCCGTGCTGGCCACAAAGAAACTGTTGTTCGGCATCAGGTCAGCGGCGTCAGCCACAACGTGTCCGTGCCCGGAGACAACAGCGAGAGAGACATAAGGCTCCCATGTGGACCATGCGTCCACACGCTGGGTATCGAGCGCCGCCTTTGCCTGTGCAGGAAGCAGAAAAACAATTTCTGGCGCTGGCACCGGAATGGCACCCGTAGCGAGCAGACGTAGCAGGAGAAGATGACCAATGGACCCTCGCCCGGTGGCAATTCTTTTGCCCGACAACTGAGCCGCACTGGTGATGGAAGATCCTTCTGGCGCAACCACCGCAGTCGCCTTGCCACCTCCACGGGGAGGAATCAACCACGCTGCCCGAATGGATAGACCTGCTCCCCACGCGAAGATGAAGGGGCCGTCCCCGGCAATTCCCGTGTCCACCGCGCCGGCTCCGAGCGCCTGAAGAAGCGGCGCAGCAGCTTCAAACTCCACCCAGCGGATATGATAGGGCACGTCCTTGTCCACGCCAGACGCCTGCATCAGGGCTTTCTGCTGCCCCTTCTGGTCCGCGACCACCAGTTCGTCCTCAGCCCAGGCCGAGGCGACAGGAGTTGCGTCCAGAGCAAGCGTCAGCATGCCTGTCACGATGCAAAGATGAAACGCCTTGAACCGGCGGCCTGACACTATCTGCTTCATTCCCGAGAAACCACCACTTCATGTCGCACAATTCAATCAAATCACGCAAATACGTGATATGAAAATAATTCACCTTATATGAAAGTGCAAATATGAAAGTATGCTCTCATTGAAAACAACAACGTGGAGTCATCAGGCCATGTCAGGCGCAGTCCAGCATAGCGACGCCTCTTCCGTATCCCGGTTTGCAATCCCTTCTGTCGCCACGTTTTCTCCTTCCAGAAGAAAATGGCTCAGCAGACTGCCTTACCGGAACTTCGGCCGCTACCTTTCTCCTCTCCTGATGATCCTGTGCTGGCAGGCCGCCTGCTCCACGGGACTGCTTTCCACCAGACTGGTCGCATCTCCTGTCCAGATACTGGGAACAGGCTGGACTCTTGTTCAGGACGGCACGCTTTCGACCAATATGGGTGTCTCCCTTCTCCGCGCTGTTGCGGGCCTTTCTCTGGCTGTGGTGGTGGGAATCGGTCTCGCCCTGATTTCCGGCCTGTCCCGGCTTGGTGAAAATATCGTGGACGCGCCTCTCCAGATTTTTCGTACCCTGCCCGTTCTGGCGCTTGTGCCTCTCTTCATTCTCTGGTTCGGCATCGGAGAAACGCCGAAGATCCTTCTCGTGGCTCTTGGTTCCACATTCCCTATCTATCTCAACCTGCACAAAGGCATCCGTTCGATCGACCCCAAACTGCTGGAAATGACACGCACCCTGCGCCTGTCACGCAGTCAGACGATCCGTGACGTGATCCTGCCCGGTGCGTTGCCCGATCTGCTGGTCGGCATCCGCTTTGCGGTCGGCATTTCATGGCTGATGCTTGTCGTGGCCGAACAGGTCAACGCCGACAGCGGCATCGGACACATGATGATGGATGCACAGGATTTCCTCCGCACCGACATCATATTCGTGGGTCTTGCCATCTATGGTCTTCTCGGACTGATCTCTGATCAGTGCGTCCGGATGCTGGAACACCGGGCGCTGGTCTGGCGTCCTCTCCACATCCAGCGGACGGGAAACATCGGATGAACTACATATCTCCTCTGGCCACAGTCGCCACTGATCTCCAGCCGGCAGTCAGTGTGCGCGGCCTGAGCCGTCGTTTCGGAAACGGTTCTCCCGTACTGGACAAACTGAATCTGGATATTGCCCAGGGCGAGTTTGTCGCCCTGCTTGGCCGGAGCGGTTCGGGCAAATCGACGTTACTGCGCGCCCTGTCTGGCCTCGACCCCGTCAGGGAGGGGCAGATTTCATGCCCGCAGGAATCCGCCGTGGTGTTTCAGGAAAGTCGTCTCCTGCCATGGAAAAAAGTCTGGCAGAACGTCATGCTTGGGAAAACCGGCGCAACACGCTCTGACGCACGCAAGGTTCTCGAAGAAGTGGGACTTGGGCACCGCACGGATGCGTGGCCACTGACCTTGTCCGGAGGAGAAGCCCAGCGTGCAGCGCTGGCGCGTGCGCTCATTCGGGAACCAAAATTCCTGATGCTGGATGAACCATTTGCCGCACTGGACGCGCTGACACGCCTGCACATGCAGGATCTGGTGTCGTCCCTCTGGCAGCGTCACAAAAGCGCCGTCCTGCTGGTAACGCATGATGTGGACGAAGCGCTTCTGCTGGCGGATCGGGCTGTCGTGCTTGAAGAAGGCCGCATCCGGGCAGAATTGCGTATTTCGCTTCCGCACCCACGACGCCATTACGATCCTGCTTTTGTGCAGTTGCGCTCAACACTTCTGAAACATCTGGGGGTTGACGAATAGAGCGAACTCAAAGCGGAAATCTTTTATCCTGACGGTCGGGCGAAGCCATTAACCCGTCATTTGAGTTCGCCAGATCATCAAGAGTGAATAACTCAAGCGCAGACAAAAAGGACTCCGCCGATTGGATCCTTTATCGCGCACAGAATGGTCCCGGCCGCCATCACCCAGTTTCAGGCTTCCATCATACTCATTGTTACCAGGCCCTACCCTTTGAGAAGCGGCCTCAGATCATTTGAAAAAACAGATTTCAGATCAGGACGTGTAGAAATGAGGCGCTGCTCGATAAAGGTATCGACAACATTCTGAGCACTCCGGATATCGCCTTCGTTCCAGGGGCGTATACGATACGGACGGTTCTGCGCGTTGAGATCGCTCAGCACGATGGTTTCCGGAATCTGAATAACCGGAGAAATGACCTTTGCCCACTTTTTCTTGTTCTGCGTCAGAAGCGCGTAAGCCTTTCCCAGACGGTTGATGTAATCCGCAACAGCCAATCGAAAGGCAGGATCGGGAAGCCGAACAGGATTAGCCCCGATGAAGTAATGTCCTGAAAGGATATTTTCGGCACTCTCCAGAACACGTGCAGAGCCATCCCCCACAACCATGGGAATCACATAACCATAGGTTGCCCAGGCATCGAGACTGCCTGACTTCAGCGCCGTAAGACCCTGGCTCATGCCCAAAGGTACAGGCGTGACGTCGGCAAGAGTGAGGCCCGCCTTCGCAAGCATGTGGATCAGAAAGTAATGAGCGGTTGTTGAACGGATATATCCAATCTTGCGATTTTTCAGATCGGCGAATGAACGGGCAGGAGAATTTGCCGGCACAATAATCGCCTGGTCAGTTGTCGGTCCATCAACGGTAGCAACCACTTTCACACGTGCGCCCGAGGCCGCAATGAAGGCCAGTGGGATTTCGCTCCACCCTCCCACATCAATTGCATCAGCGTTGATGGCCTGCGCAATAAGATTTCCTGAATTGAACTCGCTGAATTCCACCTTGTAAGGAAAATCCGCAAGACCGGTAGCAGGAAGGATTGTGGAATCCATTCCCCGAAAACTCGCAACACGCAGTGTAACGGATGCAAGTTCCTCCGCATGAAGGCTGCGGGATGTCAGAAGTGGCGCACTGCAAAGAGAAGAAAGCGCTCCAAGACCAAAACGGCGGCGGGAAAGGCGTCCCGTGAAGAATGTCATGTGCGCTCCGTTCAAATCCATGAATCAACCAGCATTCATCCTTTCATGAATTATCACGTCACAATCATGAAAAATTCTTGAAAAATGAATGAGCATTGTGAATCCATAATAAAGAGACGGAATCAACGGTCTCTTTTACATTAATTGATCGACGGCGGAAGAAGTTTTGGCGAACATGCAAGACAAGTGAAAAATGCAAGACATTCTTCACGTTTTATTCTCCTGCAAATGAGACCGAAGCGGCAATGTATTTTCGTCATGGCGTTCATTCGACAGAGTCCTTTGGAAACAAACGTTTCCGTCACTCCATCCTCCTGCAGACGACATGCTGCGCAACACTTTTTTTCGGATCTGCACAGGATGTTTTTGCAGCGACACCGAACACCCTGCATCCGGATACAGAAAAAGTAACTTCCGGATCGAGGCCGTTATTGCGTCGCAGCAAGACGCCTCATGCCGTAAGAGCATCAACTCAGGCGGAGACTCTAAGCGTTACAGGAAAAAATCGCACGGCCCGTAAGGATGCCGTCCTTCAGAAAACGCCGTCTTCTGCGACATTGATGTCCGCGGAACGTCTTGATCGTCTGGGGGTACAAAGCACAAAACAGCTCGCACGCCTGACACCCAATCTCTACATTCCCAACAATATGCCCGGTTATTCAGTCATAAATTACTTCATTCGCGGCATTGGAGAAATCGACCCGCAAGGTGAACCCTCTGTCGGCACCTATATTGATGGTGTCTATCTGCCGCGCAATATGGGCAACATGCAGGAACTGCTCGATGTGGAGAATATCCAGATTGATCGTGGACCTGTCACGTCTATTGGTCATCAGTCTGAGGGAGGTGCAGTACACATCAATACCATCGTGCCGACCAACAAAAGGCGCGTCGTGGTTCAGACCGGCTACGGCACCTATAATGAATGGCAGGTCGGGGTGGCGGCAAGTGGCGCAATCCTGAAAGACAAGCTCTATGGCAGCATCGCCTTCGACCATCATGCCCGTGACGGCATCGATCATAACTATGCTGTCAACAAGGACACCAACAATATCGACTACACACAGGCACGTGGTAAACTCCGCTTTACGCCGAATGAAGACTGGGACATCACGCTTGCCTTCGACGGCACTGTGGATGGCAGCACCAACCGTGGTGTCGGCAATCTGTTGAACTACTACAAATACGGCAACTACAATCCGGCTTTTCCAAAAAACAGCTACACACAGGCCGGATTTACCGGCAATGTCCGTTATACCATCTCGCCACATCTGACCCTGTTTTCAATCACCGGCATCCGGGGATATGACGACAAGGGCATGTATGACAATTACGGCGATATCTATTCCCGTGGATCACAGCAACTCTCTTACAAAGACAGGATGTATTCGGAAGAACTGCGCCTGCATGGTGATTACGGCCGACTCGATTTCAATGTCGGCGCCTATTTCCTGTATGAAGACTGGTTTACAAACCGCAATGCCAACAACTCCTACGGCACACTGACGAACAATCCGGCCGACATCCGCTATATGCCGGTCAATGCAGTCATCGACCAGCTCAATCGTAACTGGGCCGTGTATGGAGAAGCGCACTATCATCTGAGCCCGACCGTGACTCTGACAGCAGGATTGCGATTCAACTGGGAGAATCATTCGAACTCTGAAACGCTGAGTTATCTGGCAGGCGGCAATCATATTACTACAGTGGCCAACCAGCTCGCGACACTCCTGTCCTCATCTCCGCAGGGCGGGATTGCGTGGACTGCTTCCGGCAACAAGAGCTGGACACAGCTCCTGCCCAAAGGCGCGATCACCTGGCAGGCGCGTCCGAACCTGATGACATATGCTTCCATCTCGCAGGGCGGCAAATCGGCAGGTTACGACTTCCGTGCGCAGTCTCCGGGAGCCACAGGCAGTCTTCAGGCATCCATCCCCTACAAACCAGAAATTGTCACGACCTACGAAGTCGGGGTTAAAACCGACCCGCTACCCGGACGTGTACGCTTTAATGGCGCCCTGTTCTGGAATCAGTTTGATGATATCCAGTTGACAA
Source organism: Acetobacter aceti (assembly GCF_002005445.1). Classification (NCBI taxonomy): domain Bacteria; kingdom Pseudomonadati; phylum Pseudomonadota; class Alphaproteobacteria; order Acetobacterales; family Acetobacteraceae; genus Acetobacter; species Acetobacter aceti. Next base: position 717,044 of record NZ_CP014692.1, on the reverse strand, counting down.
CACTTGATCCATCCTCAGGATTGAGTCGTCGGTTCAACGCGGGAAAAGGTCATTCCGCAGGCGCCGAGATCGAAACATTCTTCAAGATCACAAAAGATCTCGATCTGCACTACACCGCCTCCTATCTTTATTCGTCTCTGGACAAGTTCAAAGGGAATGCCACCCATATTGCTCTGGCAGACGGCAGTCTTTACAACACGACGCCTTATGCCGGAGCCCCCCTGCCCTGGTCACCCCGTTTTCAGAATGCGGGTTCCCTGACCTATCATATTCCTGTGTCTTTACCGGGTACATTCATAATCGGCGCCGATGTTTCCTTTCAGACCAATCTGCACACGACTTCTCTGGCCAACCGGCAGGACCGGATTCCGGCTCAGACCTACGTCAACGCCATGATGAGCTGGACCAGTCCCGACAAACGCTGGCAGCTACAGGTGCAGGGACGCAACCTGCTGGATCGACGCTATCTGCAAGGGACCAGCTTTACGCAAGGCAAGGGCCTTCCGATCTATTATTCAGGATATTACACAGACCCACGCACGATTTACGTCACTGCACGCTTTACATTGTAAGGCGTGAAAAAACATCAGAGTTACATGGAAACCACGCGCCTCTGATGCTCCAGCATATCCAAAATATTTTGCAGTTTCTTAATAAATCAGAATTTTATTCATTGTACCGTCATTTTATCGGAAGATTTTTCATTTCCACAAAATCGACCGCTTGCACAAAAATCAAACCCCACAAACAAAAAAAGGAGAAGCAGCCACCTGCTTCTCCTCTCTCAATCCGTGTGAACAATACGGGTTCTATGTTTCCAGTACTGAAAAGCCATGCGTGCCGTCGCGTTCAAGCTGGGCGACAAGACCAAACTCCCAGTCGAGATAAGCCTGCATGGCTTCCCTCGCGTTGTCTGTGCCCTCATAAGGTCGTTTGTAGATATCGACCGGCTCTGAAAGAGTATTTTCTTTGGACAGACCCGTTTCAAGCGCCTGACCAGCGGCTTTCCACGCTGCGGTTCCACCTTCCAGCACTTGTGCTTCAACACCGTTTTCCACGAGACGCCGAGCCGCGATCCGTGCAGCGACACCATCAGGAGAAGTCAGAACGATCCGTCGCGACCCGAGAACGTCGGAGTGTCCCACCAGATCCGTCGGAATAATAAAGAAAGCTCCGGGAACATGCCCTGCCCTGAATGCCCGGCTGGTGGCAAGGTCAAGGATCAAGTGCGGATTGGATTTTGTATTCTGAGCCAGAAGATCAGCAGGCGAGATCGAAGGAACGACAGCAAGAGGACGCGGCAGGAGAACAGATTGTGGACCGGTTTCCTGCTTCAGGCCCGTCCAGTCATCAAGAACATAAACATGCTTCCATCCAAGCTGGCGTAGCCAGTGGCCTGTCATGCGGGAACGAACACCATCCGTGTCCGTCAGAACGATCGTGCCGTGACGCACACCGATCCATTCATCCGTTGCCTGCACCAGCTGACCGCCGGGAGCGGAACGAAAACCAGCCAGATGCCCGGACTCATATTCCTCCGGTGAACGCACGTCGAGCCGGTAAAGTGAACGGTCTGTCCGGCTGTCCAATTCCTTAAACTGGACAGGAGTAATGAACTCAACACCCGTTTTCTCGGCGAGTTCCTGCGCCCGCTGTCGAGCTTTTGCGTGATTCGTCTCCGTGAAATCAGGAGCCTTGCGACTGGCCTCATGATCAAGCTCGAACCCGGCCAGCGTCCAGCCAATCGTGCCGTTGCGCAGGGCGAAAACAGGGTTGGGAATTTCTGCATTGACCAGTGACTGCGTACCGATGATCGAACGTGTGCGACCAGCGCAATTCACGATCACCGTGGTGTCCGGTGACGGCGCTATATCACGCACCCGAAGGGCGAGCTCCGCTCCAGGCACGGAACGACCGCCGGGAATGGACATCGTGTTGTATTCCACGAAGCGCCGCGCATCGAGGATAACAAGATCATCGCCGCGCGCGATGCGGGCGTGCACCTCTTCCGCCGGCAGGGACGGCGTATGACGGACATGCTCGACCAGTTCGCCGAACGCCTTGGACGGCACGTTCACGTCGATAAACAGTTCACCTCCAGACGCACGCCAGCCGTCCAGATTTCCGGCAAGCGCTGAAACAGCCGTGTAGCCCAGTTGCCTGAGCAGTTTGATGGCAGGGCGAGCAAGCCCTTCACCATTGTCATACACCACGACCGGAACGGTCTGCCGGGGGATGAGTCCCGTCACCAGTTCCTCGATACGGCCCAGCGGAAGATTGACGGCAAAAAGCGGGTGTCCGTCTGCAAAAAATGCTTCTTCACGCACATCGAGAAGAGCAATTTCCTCACCAGCGCGCAACCGCTCACGGACGGTTTCCGAGGTGGTTTCCGCTATCGCAGCGTCAGAAGGGAAGAGCGCGTTCATGCTGCCTGCCTTTCGCGGGAACGATCCCACAGATTGGGTGTCTCTTCGCTGGAATAACCTGAGATGAAGGTTTTCTCCGTGCCGGTTTCCGGATCGTAAGTAGCTCGGGATACGCCGCCTATGTTGGCGCCATAGACATGAATGGAGATTGACGTTTCTGCCTCAAGCGCATTGGCCACAAGGTGATAGTCATTGATACCCGGAGCAAGAGTCGCCACTTCGCCCGGTTCCAGAAAGGTTGTCTCCGTGGCGTGGAAGTGACCTGTTTCGTCGCGCACGTACTGTGTCTCGCTCTCACGCCCACGCAGCATGCCGATCAGACCCCATACACGATGATCGTGCAGGGGGGTTTTCTGACCCGGTCCCCAGACAAAGCTGACGACTGAAAAGCGCTCCAGCGGATCGCAATGCAGGAGATACTGGCTGTATCGTTCCGGATTGGGCTGAGCGAACTCGTCAGGCAGCCAGTCGTCATGGGAGACCAGCCTGTGGAGGAGCTTCGCGCCTTCTGTCTGGAGTCTCTGCGCGCCAATATCTGCATCGTGCAGTTTCGTGAAATCAACGATGAAATCACGAAGAGAAGAAATCGTGGTCATAAGCCACTCCTGTCGTGGGGACATTAGTCGAGAAGATCGGGTTCCTGCGCTACGATCCAGTCCCACAGAGGCTGAAACGAGAAATACCCTCCCTGCTCCGTGCCGACCTGCGCGGCCGTCTTGCGGGCAATCTCAGGAGAAATCGGCTTCAGCGGTCCCGCTGCCTGCGCGAGGAGCTGGGCATGAGCCGCATTGTCCATGGAGATGAAACGCCATGCGGCTGTTTCCACGGAATGGCCGACTGTCAACAGGCCATGATTCTGGAGAATGAGCGCACTCCGGTCGCCCAGCGTCTCGGCCAGACGATCTCCCTCACTGTCTTCCAGAACCACTCCCGAAAAAGGATCGAAAACGGCATGGTCTTCGTAAAAGGCGCAGGAATCCTGTGTCAGCGGCAACAGGGGAACACCCAGAGCTGAAAAGGCTTTGCCGTAAGTGGAATGGGTATGGGCCGCGGCAATCACGTCCGGACGCGCCCTGTGCAGCGCGGAGTGAATGGTAAAACCTGCCGTGTTGATAGGACGGTTTCCAATCAGGATATTCCCCTCATGGTCAACAAGTTGCAGGCTGGACGTGCGGATCTGCGAAAAATGCACACCCAGGGGATTGATCCAGTACTGATCGGGAAATTCCGGATCACGCGCCGTCACATGACCTGCCAGCCCCTGATCGAAACCATAACGTCCGAACAGACGGAACGTGGCGGCCAGCCGCTGTTTGCGATGCAGCCGTTCTTCTTCATGCGATGCCGCCGGTGGACGGGGTTCAAGCCGGAAAGTACGAGCCTTGGGAGCTGTGACGGGAGAAATGGCGTTCATGGACACGGTCCTTAAATCTGCTGTGATCAGTAGCCACGTTCTGGATCGATCACATCGAGAAGAGGTTCATTCCTGAGGAAACGGGAGAGATTGGTCCGGATACGCTGCGCAAGATTGGCGCGGACATCCGGCCCGACCCAGCTGATATGAGGCGTCAGCCGGACACGGGGATGCGTGTAGAACGGATGTCCGGCCGGAAGAGGCTCCGGCGTGGTGACATCCAGCGTGGCGAAGGCCGGTCGACCGGAATCCAGAGCACGTAAAAGTGCGTCCTGATTCACAAGCGCCCCACGGGCGACATTGACAAGATGCAATCCTTCCTTTGCATGACGCAGGATGTCTTCGTTGACGACGCCACGCGTCTCGGAAGTAAGCGGCATGGCCAGAATGAGATGGTCGGCCTCCCGGAAAAGCTCACTGAGTGAAGAGACAGGCTCGATGCCTTCGTCTGTTTCCGCCCACGCACCACGGCGAAGCACCCGGATACGCATGCCGAATGCACGGGCCCGAGAGGCGATGGCCCGCCCTATCGCGCCATAACCCGCGAGACCCAGCGTGCGTCCATGCAGAGTGCCGGTCACGGGATTCTGCCGGAAAGGCGCGATGGCGTCGGTCCATTCCTGCGGCGTTGTCGGGTGCAGCGCATCCACCTGCCGTTCATGATGCAGCAGGGCGGAGATCACGTATTCCGCAATCGGGGTGGCGGCATCGCCACGCCCGCAGGTCACGATCCGCCCCTCCGTCAGCCACTTCGGAAAACTGTCTATTCCGGCAGACGCGATCTGAACCCAGCGTGGACCATCCCGCCATGAGGCGGGCTGCGACACTGGCGCTTTCGCCCATGCAGGAGAAGGCCCGGTCAACAGAATGTCCGCACCAGCGGTCTGCCATGGCTCGGCGTTGTCACGGTTGCCCTCGATCACACGCACCTGCTGCGCGTAGTCGGTCAGAACGGCGGCGATGGGACCGCCGATCTGATCAAGAAGCACAGGACGTTCACGCGGGAAGGACATGACCGGCTCAGGCCACGCGTGTCAGGCGGCGGCTATCTTCTTCAGCCACCAGTTCACGAACCAGCGGGATCAGATCGCGACCATATTCATACGCATCAAGCAACGGATCGAACCCACGGATCAGGAACGTGGAAATGCCGAGCCGGTAATAATCGATGAGCGCTTCGGCAACCTGCTGCGGCGTGCCAACAAGCGAGGTGGAGTTCCCCTTGGCGCCCGTCAGTTCCGCAATTCCGGTCCAGAGCCTCTTGTCGAGGCGTCTGCCCTGCGCCGCAGCAGCCAGCAGGCGGCGCGAACCTTCGTTGGGAATATCAGCATTGCGTACAAATCCGGTCGTTCCCTGAAGATCACGTGCTTTTTCAAGAATACGGTCGGCGCGCGCCCATGCGGCTTCTTCCGTTTCCGCGAGAATGGGCCGCAGCGACAGGGAGAAACGGGGCGAGCGGCCATGTTTCGCGGCGGCCGCGCGGACCCGTGAGACGGTTTCGGCCACCTGCTCATAGGTTTCACCCCACAGGGCGTAGACATCAGCATGTTTGCCGGCGACTTCGATCGCCTCTTCCGAAGAGCCGCCGAAATAAACGGGGAGTGACTCTTCATCGTAGGGGTGAATCAGCGAATTGGCGCCACGGACGTCGTAGAACGCGCCCTTGTAGTCGAACGGCGCGGTCTCGCTCCATTCCTTCCGCACAATGTCGAGATATTCGCTGGTGCGGGCATAGCGCTGCGCCTTGGTCGTGTGATCGCCGTCAGCCTGCAGTTCCAAATCACTACCGCCAGTGATGATATGTACGGCGACACGTCCGCGCGTGAGATTATCGAGCGTGGCGAGCTGACGAGCGACGATGGTCGGCGCATTGAAACCGGGACGATGGGCGATCAGAAGGCCGAGGTCCGGCGCAACGGACGCCGCATGCTGGGCGATGAGAATGCTTTCCGGAGAATTGGAATGGAAGGCGACCAGAACACGGTCGAATCCACCGTTTTCATGAATTTTCGCGGCTGTTTCGATATGTTTCGGATCAACGACCGGGCCTGACGGCGGGATGATCTCGGAGTGATTGCGACTGCCGATATAACCAATGAACTCAACGGACATAGTCATCTCCCATAAATCACTATTCAATATAGTTTGTTTTGAAATTAACACTTGAAAATTGACAAAAAGCAAGCAAGGAATGCTCAATACACACTTCATCCGTCGTAATATGGCCAAGCCGGTCATTAAACGGAGATCGAGACCGGAGCCCGTCATGTCCCAGTCCACCCGGCCTTATCCTGGCCCACCAAACTCTGGCCCTCCCGCCGATTCTCATCTGAGCGTTCCCCTGCCCCAGCGCATGGCGCGCAATGTTCCGAGCGAGCTTCTTCGGTCATTCGTAGCGATCGTGGAGGCTGGCTCCATGGCGCAGGCGACCGAGACGATTTTCCTGACACAGTCCGCGCTCAGCCTGCAGATGAAGCGTCTGGAAGACGTGCTCCAGCAGAAGCTTTTCCGTCGCGATGGACGCCGCCTGATCCTCACGCCCATCGGCGAGGAGCTGGTCGGTTACGCACGCCAGCTCCTCGCTCTCAATGACCGGATCATGCGCACGCTCGGTCAGGATTCGGAACCGGAACCCATTACTGTCGGCATGGTGCAGGATTTTGCCGACACGCTTCTTCCGGACGTGCTGGGACAGTTTCGTCTCGCGCATCCACGCTCCCGCCTTGTGATCCAGATTGGTGGATCAGCGGAACTTCTGGATCTGTTCGACCGCTCCCGACTCGATCTCGTTCTGTGCCTTGGACAGCATGGAGACCGTTCGGGCGCGACATGGAAAGTGGTGGGACATGACCGCATGACATGGATCGGAGATCCGGCCATCGCCGAGTTGTCCGAAGTGCCGCTCGTTCTTCTTGAGCCACCCTGCCGTTTTCGGGACGCTGCTTTGAGTGCTCTGACACAGGAACGACGTGACTACCGGCTGGTATTGGAAACACCCAATCTGCCGGCCATGCGGGCAGGGGTCCGTGGTGGGCTTGGTGTGAGCTGCCGTACACGCCGGTTCGCCACGGCTGAAGGGCTGCCCACAATCACAAGTGACGCTCTTCCCGCCGTCCCGGAGATCGAAACCATTCTCGTCCGCCGCAACCGTCTCGGGGATGCAGCAAACGATATCGGGGATCTGCTGGCAGCAGCGGCTGGCGCTTGAGTAATGTTCAAGGAATGGATGACAAGAACTCTTTATGAGACAGGGAAGTCTTCGCGGCAGGATCGGATCATACCGATATCTGCAACGAGGTTTCTCATGACGTCATCCGCATCTGTAGCCCCTCTCCGCGCCAAGTTCCGGGAACTGGAAGAAGAGCGCGAGCGCACGTGGGAGCCCGCGGCTCTGGCCGTAAACGTCAATCAGCGGGCCACACTGATCCGCGATCACGACAAGGCCGCATCTGCCGTAAAGGTCGGAGACGTGCTGCCGCCGCTCGCGCTGTCTGTCGTGGATGGAAGCACGGTGTCACTGGATGATCTGGTCGCGAAAGGACCAGCGGTTCTGGTGTTCTTCCGCTTTGCCGGATGTCCGGCCTGTAATATCGCCCTTCCCCATTATCGCGATACATTGTGGCCTGAACTGAAAGCGTCAGGCGTTCCCCTTCTGGCGATCTCTCCCCAGCCGACAGCGCTTCTTTCCGAGATTGCCACGCGCCATGATCTGCCTTTCCCGGTCGCAACCGATGCAGGACTGAGACTGTCACGCGCACTGGGTCTTACCTACACATTCGATGAACCATCCCGGCAGAGCGCGCTCGCAAAAGGCGGAAAGAGCGAAGCACTGAACGGTCTTGAAAATACATGGGAACTTCCCAAGCCTGCCGTAATCGTCATCGGGCCAGGCCGTGTCGTGCGTTTTGCCGACGTCTCTCCCGACTGGATGGACCGCACCGAGAGCGACCGGGTTCTGGCCGCGCTGGGGCTGGAAAAAGGAGAGTCTTCCCATGCAGCCTGACGGCATTGCGGTTGATGGACAGTCCTCCGTCCCGGCCGAGCTGTTCCGGGAAGCCATGAGCCGTCTCGGAGCGCCCGTGACGGTGGTGGCGACCGACGGTCCAGCCGGGCGTCAGGGACTGACCGTCTCCGCCATGACAAGCGTGAGCGATACGCCGCCGACAGTGCTCGTCTGCCTCAACCGCGGTAATCGCTCTCATGAAGCGTTCCAACGCAATGGCGTGGTCGGGATCAGCGTTCTTGGTCGCGGACATGATGATGTGGCGGGCGTTTTCGCCAGTTCACGCCGTACGCCCGAAGAGAAATTCGCCTCTGCCGTCTGGCGTGTCGGCAAAACCGGCGCGCCACTTCTCGATGATGCGGCCGTGACGCTGGACTGTGTGATCGAAGATATCCGCAGGTCCGGAACGCATGACGTGCTGTTCTGCGCGGTCCGCGACATCGTGATCAGCGATGCGATCGCCGCCGGTCTTGCATGGTGCGGTCGAGCCTTTCACCACCTTCCTTTTGCGCCACTCACGGCATCTCTGAAAGTTCGGGACACAGTCTGATGACATTCGGCTCCTCCTTTTCCCGCAGGCGACTTCTGGGCGGACTCCTGTCCGGCGCGGGCGCGGCTGCTCTCGCCTCCCGTCCGCTTTATGCACAGGACGCCATGGGACATACGGAGCCATGCGCGGCGGCGATCACTGGCGCGATCAAGCCGCTTGCCACGCCTCGCAGGCTGACGATCGCGTGGAACGAGAATTCGGTCTGCACGATCGCCGTACCTGTGGCGAAGGAAAAAGGTTTTTTCGCACGCCACAATATCGAAGTGGATTACGTGAATTTCGGTGGCGCGACCGACCAGCTTCTGGAAGCGCTGGCCACGGGCAAGGCGGATGGCGCGCCCGGCATGGCGCTGAGGTGGCTCAAGCCGCTACAGCAGGGCTTCGACGTCAAGCTCGTGGCCGGTCTTCACGCGGGCTGCCTGTATCTGATGACGACGCACGACAGTGCGATCCGCTCTTTGACCGACCTGAAAGGCAAGACGGTTGGTGTGACCGACATGGGAGGGCCGGATCGCAATTTCTTCTCCATTCGGCTGAAAGAGGTGGGAGTGGACCCGGAAACGGACGTCTCGTGGCGTGCCTTTCCTCCGGACCTGCTGCCGCTGGCTCTCCAGCGCGGCGAAGTACAGGCCATTTCGGATGCCGATCCTGTCAGTTGGATGCAGAAGAAACAGTTCAATCTACGCGACATCGACAGCAACATGACCGGCACATGGGCGCATACCGCCTGCTGCGTCATCGGACTGCGAGGCAGTCTTGTGCGCGATGAACCGGATGTGGCGCGGGCTGTCACCCGTGCGATCATGGATGCGGGAGCGTGGCTCGCCTGCAACCCCGATGAAGCCGGCAGAATATTCCAGCCTTTTGCTCCCAAGGTTCCGGCGAAGGATCTGGCCGAAATGATCCGCATTCAGGGGCACCATCACCAGACACTTGCCGGTTCTTTCCGTGATGAGATCGTGCGTTATGCCGAAGCTCTGAAAGGAATCGGTGTGTTCCGGCCGTCGCTCGACACAACCCGTTACGCCGCGCGTGTCACGCAGGATCTGTTTGCATCATGAGCGGGGTGGAGGCGACCTTCGGGATGGATTCAGCAGCTACCCGCCAGAAGACTGCTGTGCGGGTGTCGCCGGTCGCGTGGCTTGCAGGACCGGTGTGGCTGCTTGCCGCGCTGCTGACTGGGCGGTGCAGCCCTGAAACTGCTCCGGGAACGCGCGGCATGGGCGGTGGCGCTCGGTCTGGGGCTTGGCGCGTGGGAAGTGGCGCAGGCAAAACTGCTTCTGCTGCCCCGTCCTTTCTTTGGCACACCACAGGATCTTCTCGATGTTTTCCTCACGGACTGGTCGCGCCTCGGCAACTCACTGCTTCATTCACTCGGACTGCTGCTCGTGGGCTATGGTCTGGGGTCATTCATCGGCATTGCCGTGGGGATCGGACTGGGAAGGTCACTACGGTTCCGTTACTGGGCGCACCCCATCCTGCGCATGATCGGCCCCCTTCCCCCGGTCGCGCTTCTGCCGCTGGCCTTCGTGATGATCCCGTCAAGCTGGGTCGCCGGTGAAGCCCTGATGATGCTGGCCTCTGCTTTTCCTGTCGCGGTTCTGACCTGGTCCGGCATCTCAGCCGTGGACCCGGCCTTTCATGACGTGGCCCGCACCATGGGCGCGAAGGAGCGGTTTCTTGTCTTCCATGTGGCGCTGCCTGCCGCCCTGCCGCAGATTTTCGTCGGTCTGTTCATGGGGCTTGGCGCCTCCTTCGCCATGCTGGTGGTGGCTGAAATGCTGGGCGTGAAGGCTGGCCTTGGCTTCTACATGCAGTGGGCGCAGGGATGGGCCGCCTATCCCAATATGTATGCGGCCCTCGTGGTGATGTCGGTCATGTGCACGGGTCTGATCACGCTGCTCTTCCGTGTGCGTGACAGGCTGCTTGTCTGGCAGAAGGATGGTCTCAAATGGTGATGGCTCAGTCAAAAGCGCCGGGTGAGGAACTGGCCCTGCATGTGCGCGGGGTAGAACACGGCTATCAGATTGACGGCGCTTACCGTCCGATCATTCACGAAATGAATCTGAACGTGGAGGCAGGAGAGTTTGTCGCCCTTCTGGGCCCGTCAGGGTGCGGCAAGTCGACCCTGCTGCGCCTGATCTCCGGGCTGGAGAAACCGGCTGCGGGCTGGATCGAGGTGGACGGCAGGCCCGTCACCGGACCGGGGCCGGATCGTATCGTGATGTTTCAGGACCCGACGCTCTATCCATGGCGGACTGTAAGACAGAATGTCGCGCTCTCACAGGACATTTCCGGAAAGAGAAATGATCAGGCGGTTGATGAAGCTATTCGTCTTGTCGGTCTGAGCGGTTTTGAAAAAGCGTGGCCGCATCAGCTTTCAGGCGGCATGGCCCAGCGTACGGCACTGGCGCGGGCGCTGGTTAACCATCCACGAATGCTCATTCTTGACGAACCGCTGGGAAAGCTGGACGCCCTGACACGTCTCACGATGCAGACGGAATTGCACAGGCTGTGGAGAGAGCGTGATTTCACCGCGATCATGGTCACTCACGATGTCGATGAAGCCCTCTTTCTGGCGACACGCGTAATAGTTCTGGGCGGCACGAACCACTCGCGTATCCTGTCCGATATCCGCGTGAATGCGCCCTTTCACCGCCACAGGGATGATCCCTGTTTTTTGAAATTGCGACAGGAGATCTTGTCGCAACTGGGATATAGAGAGGTGGCCCCGTTTTCAGGCAGTTCGATAAACTCTCATGACCGTCATTTGGGGAGTGCAGCCGCAGGAAGTCTACACCAGACTGGGGCCTGATGTGGCCAAAAACTGATGCTGGACCAGACGGGTGTGCCGCGAGCCGATCGACGACCGTTGATCATGCTCTCATCCGCAGCTTGGTTACCATGGAATTACCTTGCATCTGAGATACGCGATAATCTCCAACAGCTATAGCATGAAATTCACCAGCCAACGCCTCAGCCAAGCATACTTCTCTGGACCATCATTCCAGAAGCAGACACGTGGGCCGCCCTATAGTTTGGCTGCATTTCTCATGTGATGTCTGTCGTCGCCATATCGCCGCGAGCATGTTCTGCGTGATTGCGACATTGCTGATCCATGATCACCCCTTGCCGACAGAAGTGATATGAGCCAATCTGACGGGTGAACTCCGGTGAAACCGAGTGGAATCAGGTGAAGGTTATTGGATTTCAATCAACAATTTATACGATAATCTGGCAGAAGTCCCGGCTTTCGGGCCGCCCTTTCACGGCGGCAATACGGGTTCGAATGCCGTACGGGCCGCCCTCTTTGCATGGCATTTTGGCTTACAGGGTTTACCCATAATATTCATATGAATATTATGGGATGAAATTCGAAACGCATTTCCTCTCTGGATTACACCCCTCAAATTCAGATCGCTTTCTCATTATGCGAGACGCAAAAACCTGTCTCGATCAGGAAACCCTCCAGTCTCCCAATATCATACCGAAACACGTGTGTTTGTTTACAAGTGGTTGACATTTCCCCGCTAATTTGACCTGCAAACTTTATCAAAAAGCTTTAAGTCAAAGGGTTATTCAGTTGAAACCATTAACGGGCCATGCAGCTCTTATCGGATGTCTGTTGATGGCGGGATGCTCTCATCCGCCTGCAACGCTGGATAGGCAGCTATCCGTTGCTGACATTGAACTGAAAAATGGCGAGGTGGAAAATACGCTTCCTCAACTGACCGAACTGAACCAGCGCTATCCCAATACACCGTCTATTCTTTTGAGGCTTGCCAGAACGCATGAAGCGCTCGGCAGGGAGACAGCGGCTATAGAATTTTATAAAAAAGTTATTGCGATCAATCATGATTCCAAAGACGGATGGATGGGTCTTGCCAAAATATACATGCGACGCAAGCCGGAAACAGCGCTTACCATTCTGGAAAACATGGTCAAACTCTATCCTGACGACCCTCAGATCGTAGATGATTACGGGGTCTCCCTGGATTTGAACGGACGTTATACTGAAGCGCAGAACGCATATAAACAGGCCATCCAGATTGACCCCGGCATGGTATCACCTGAAGTTAATCTCGGTCTTTCCCTCGGCCTGTCAGGAAATATCCCTAAAGGTCTGGCCATTATCAAGCCTTATGCCGTTACAGGGGACGCAGAGCCGAGAACGCGGGAAAATTACGCCCTGCTCCTTATCGCGGCAGGCCGCATAGATGAAGCGAAAACCATGCTGCTCACCTACCTGCCTCCAGATGCAGCTCTGGTTAAGTTTAACAGACTTTCAGACTTCTGGTCGCTCCACTCTGGCGACAAGAGCAAGCGGACATGACAATAAAAATCGCGTCATCGAAATACAAACATTAAATATACGAAACAAAAACATCAAAGAAAACAAGAATAAAATTTATTTTATTATAATTTACACCATAATAGCTCTCAAATCAACTCGCTAAAGCAAGTTCGTGACATAAAAATCCGCCTCGCGAGATTGCGTCCTGGGTCGCTAACCAAAAAGTGACAGCGACCTGCTTGCCCCCACACCTCACGTCCCTATCATGGGCAAACCAGAAAAGGGTGGGACACCCTTCGCAAACTCTTTCACTGATCAGTAAAAACAGAAACCATGGCCATCATTCCCGGTGAAATCAGGCAACTTCACCATAAAGCGCTTTTTTAGGTTCTGCCACAGGCATCTCCACGACTGCAGCCAGACCTGACGCCTCCTTCCCATTCACCCCGCTATGGAACGACTTCAACTCTTGCATCGTTGAGTAGAAAAGCACGGAGCTCGCAATGAGACGTTTTCTTCTGACCACAGCAGCATTTCTGTTCTCTGCGCCTGCTCTCGCAGCCCCTGTGTCCATTACAGCCCTGACGCATATCCGTATCATCGACGGCACGGTATCCCCGCCCATTGAAGACGCCACACTTGTCATACAGGGCGACCGCATTCTGGCGGCCGGAAAAAACATCAGCATTCCTCGCCATGCCAAAATTCTGGATCGTACCGGTGACACTGTCCTGCCTGGCATTATCTCCGATCACAGTCATGTCGGACAATATGAAGGCGTGACAACGGGCTCACAATTTTATACCCGCCCCATCATTATCTCGGAACTTGAGCAGTATCGCCGTTACGGTGTGACGACCATCACGGCCCTCGGCAACAACGCGCCCGATGTGTTCGATCCCCTGCGACGGGAAGCCCATGCAGGGAAGACGCCCGCTGATCTTTTCGGCGTGGATCAGGGCATCGGCGTCCCCAAGGGAGCCCCCCCGGTCAATGTCGCGGCTGATCAGCTGTTTCGCCCGAAAACCCCGAACGAAGCCCGCCAAAATGTAGATACAATGGCGGATGAGGGCACTGATCTGATCAAGATCTGGGTGGATGATTTTGATGGCGCCCTGCCTGTGAAAATGTCTCCGGACATTATCTCCGCTGTCGTGGATGAATCCCACAAGCGTCACCTGCGTGTCGCAGCACATATCCATGATCTCGACGACGCCGAGCACGTTATTGCGGCCGGCGTGGATATTCTCGCCCACGGCATTCGGGATAAACCCGTCCCCGCCGCTCTGATCGAAAAGCTGAAATCCGGCGGGATCTGGTACATCGCGACCCTGCAACTCGACGAAGCCAGCATCGCATGGGCCGATCAGGCTCCCTGGACCAAAACCCCCTTCACTCTTGCCGGGCTGTCGATGCCTCTTCTTCAGCAGGTGAGCGACCCGGCCTGGCAGCAGAAACACACGACCGGCAAGCAGGCGGACTTTGCCCGCACGTCCCTTGCAATGAATCTGCGAAATCTCAAGACGCTGTATGATGCGGGCGTCAAAATCGGCTTCGGGACAGACAGTGGCGCCATGCCGCTGCGAGTGCCCGGTGTGGCTGAACATCGCGAGCTTGCCCTGACTGTTCAGGCTGGGCTGACACCGCTCACCGCCATTCATATCGCCACACAGAATGCTGCCGATCTGCTGCATCTGTCTGATCGGGGCGTCATTGCGGCCGGAAAGCGCGCCGATCTTCTGGTGGTCTCAGGAAACCCCGCAGTCACTATCGGAGATACCGACAGGATTGTGGAAACATGGGAAAACGGAACAGCCACGGCTGGTCCGATTCCGCTGAATTCAGAAGGAAAGAACTGATGGAATACCGTCTTCTTGGTCGGTCCGGCCTGAAAGTCTCAACGCTGATTCTCGGCACGATGACATTCGGAGGGAAAGGCGAATTCGCCAAAACCGGAAATACCGACCTGAATGGAGCAAGGCGCCAGATCGACATGGCGCTCGATGCGGGCGTGAACATGCTTGATACGGCCGATATCTATTCTGACGGCACCTCCGAGGACATCATTGGTGAAGCTCTGGATAGCGTTCGGCGCAATCGCGTCATGCTCGCAACGAAGGCGCGTTTCCCGACAGGTGACAAAGGACCGAACGACCGCGGCCTGTCACGGCATCATCTGATCAGAGCCTGTGAAGCCAGCCTGCAACGCCTCCGCACGGATCACATCGAACTTTACTGGTGCCATGAATGGGATGGTCTGACGCCGGTGGATGAAATCCTTGCCGCGCTCGACCATCTTCAGGCTTCCGGCAAGATCGGTTATGTCGGGGTTTCCAATTTCTCCGGCTGGCACATCATGAAACTGCTTGCCGCAGCAGAGAAGAACAACACTGTCCGTCCCGTCGCGCAGCAGATTCACTATACGTTGCAGGCTCGTGAAGCCGAGTATGAGCTGCTGCCGATCGCCGCTGATCAGGGTGTGGATGCGGTAATCTGGTCACCGCTGGCCGGCGGTCTTCTCAGTGGCAAATATCGACGCGGCAAACCTGAACCCGAAGGCACGCGCAAGGCGGCGCAGTGGAGTGAACCTCCGGTCCGCGATGTGGAAGCTCTTTATGACATCGTTGAAGTTCTCATCGAGGTCGCGACCCATTATGATGGTGCTTCTCCCGCGCAGGTCGCCCTTGCCTGGCTTCTGACCCGACCGGGCGTGCACAGTCTGGTTATCGGAGCGCGCACCGAAACGCAGCTCACCGACAATCTGAAATCTGCCTCTCTTGTGCTGCATGAAGATGATATCGCAAAACTTGAAACCGTCAGTCGCCCGCCATTGATTTATCCCTACTGGCATCAGGTCTCGACGGCATCTGATCGTCTTTCCGAGGCTGACCTCGTTCTTCTCAAGCCGTTTTTAGAAAAATGAAAAAACTGATCCCTCATCTCATTGCCGGTGCGGTCTGCGTCACCGCGATTTCCGCCGCACAGGGCGCGGCGCCTGCGATCACCAGCAATCTGGATCCAGCCTTTGGCGCCAGCGGCAAAGTCGAGATTGTCGCTTCCCTCTCAGCCCCGGATCCATCTGGCATCGCTGTCGTCAATAATCGTCTTTTCCTGACCTTCCCCAAGCATGATGGCGATCATGCGGGACCGGTGCTGGCCGAATGGAGAGATGGACAACTGGTCCCCTTCCCCTCCTTTGCTTTTTCGGAATCGATGCAGGGCGACCCGGCGTCCCGCCTTGTCTCTCCGCACGGCATGACCACGGATACACAGGGCAATATCTGGGTCATTGACGACGGAAAAATCAAGGGTCACCCGATCCCCGCGGGCGGTGCGAAAGTTGTCGGCATCAATCCGGCAACAGGTCAGATCATCGCCAGCGTGATCCTGAAAGACGCCCTCCTGCCCGACAGTCATATGAATGACTTGCGCGTCGATCTGACACATGGCGCGAAGGGCACGGCGTTCATCGCTGACAGTTCTTTCGGTGGTCATCCTGCGCTCGTCGTCGTGGATCTTGCCACAGGTCAGCAGAGGAGAGTTCTGGCAGGACACGTCTCCACAATGCCTGACAAAGGGTATCAGACTGTTCTTGACGGACGGGTTCTGCATTATGATCCTCAACACCCGACATTTCCGGCGGGCGGCGCGGATGGAATAACGCTCTCCACGGACTCCCGGACACTCTACTACTCCCCACTGGCGAGCCGTCGTCTCTACAGCCTGCCCACAGCGAAACTGGCCGATTTTTCCGTCACCTCGGAGGAACTCGCTCAGCTTGTTGTCGATGAAGGCGAGAAAGGCGCAGCCGATGGTCTTGCTACCGATCCCTGGAATCGCATTTACACCACAGCAGCGGATCATGACGCCATATTCCGGCGCAATCCGGATGGGGGATTTGAGCTGATTGCGACCGATCCCAGATTTGTATGGCCGGATGGAATCTTTGCGGACTCCCGGTATGTCTATGTCGTTCTTGGCCAATGGAGCCGCCTGCCCCGCCTGCATGATGGCCATGATCTGCGCAAACCGCCTTTTCTGGTTGCGAAAGTGCCTATTGCGCCTCCTTCATCGCAATGAGGGATATAATGCCCCCTATTGAGAATCTGATCGCCTCTTTCGGGACTGAGAATCGCCAGTGTGCATGAGTGACCGTTTTCTATCTTGCGCTCTTTCTCAGTCTTGGCTATGAGCTTGCCTACACAAAATCGGGGTGCGTAGCTCAGCGGTAGAGCATCGCCTTCACACGGCGGGGGTCACAGGTTCAATCCCTGTCGCACCCACCACGATTTTGGTTAGAAGATTGTGATTCAAAACGTGTAACACACCAATATCACCACAAGTAAACAATCAAATTCATTTGCAGCATTAACGCACTTAAATAGTACACACCAACATTTACAAGTTTTTTTTATATTGAATAAATATCAATAATGTTAATAGAAACCCATCCATTCGAAATAGAAATTTAAAATAGACCCACATAATAATTACGATATTTTTTAATATATTTCACCAACAGAAATTCTTTTCCAACAAAACAGCCTCGCAAATTGGCGCTGATTCAAGCTTCACAGAAATTAAAATTCAATATAAACCTCTGACGATACGGAGTGAAATTAGATGTATAAATTTGCGGTGCTTTCATTGGCAATTCTTCTGGCTGGATGTGGTCTGCAACATTCTGGCTGTCCGAATGATCTCGCCAATGCGCCAGACGACAATTCGGGTGTCAAATCAGCCATCAGAACGTGTAATTAACAATTTTACGATTCAAAGTATCTACACCCCACCATCTCTACGAAGATCCCTGTTATTATCTTGAAATTTCTTCATTATCTCGGATAATTTTTCGGTATAAGATTTTCTTACCTTGGAAACTGCATTTTTTAGATTTTCCTTTGGTGCTTTCTGACATTCATCTCGAATCGCCCTGGAAAGACCCTTCGTCACCTCATCGGTTGCACGAGACTCAGCCATCTTGTCACCCGAGTAATTATCATGCTCTTCATTCAGATAATCTAAGCATGTCGAGTTTGTTGTTGTTTTCCGAATCAACTCACCATAATCGCTATCTTCTTCTTGCGCTTGGGCTAAATTTGGCCCAACGATTAAAATCGTCACAAAAAATAAAACCATACGTATTTTCACACTACACATCCTCGTAAACTTTATACGAAACATAAACATCCAGCGTAACCTGCTTCCACACCATAATCGTTTATATAATCCATACAAATATGTGTCGACAGATGCTCCCAACAGTGGAGTGTCCCACGAGACGTGAGACAGGAAAACCAGCAAAAATGACCAATATTGGGGGGGTGATCGCCCTGACAAAACAGACCATTGATCAAAATGGCTGCGGTCAAAAATGGAGACGGTATCCTCTGATCGAGCGCCTCCAAAGCCGCTGATCACACATCGAAATGAGTTCTTTTCCAGCTTCTTTATCACAATGCGTGAAGTCAGTGGCTGAGCACGCAGACGCCACAGACAGCGATCAGCGGGCCTTGCCGGACGAGCTTGCCCGACGGGAAACGCTGAAAGCGAAGCTGGACGAAGCCTGCTCCCGGCTGGAAGCTGACGCGAAGGCGCAAGTCGAGGCGGCGCGACCGACAGCCTTTCAGTCACTCAAGATAGCTTTGTGCTCATGCCGATTTTTCGAGATATTATATTTTTACATCCTGTATTTTACCTTCAGCCTCTGGAAGTGTTTATCTGTGGGTAAGTAATGTGCTGGCTACTATCAATCATTGCTGACTCAGTGAGGCGCGCGGGAACGACATCCGTCATGGACAGAATATGAAAGACTGTCACCCCATGAGCCAGAAGATAGTCGGTAACGATGCGCCTGTGGCAGCGCCACCAGAGCACCTCCGCACACATGATCGCAACAGTCGCCTGCTGTCCCGCCTCGATAAGCCGGACGAGACCCCGGTGAAAATCGTCTCCAAGCGCATAATCCGCATAATTATGAAAACTCTGGACCCGCCAGAATGCGTTGGTCTCCGCTGGCACCGTCTTCGACCGTGGTCGTCGTCCACCAAGCTCTGGAAAATGGCTATACCCGATCCCCTGTATCGCCAGCTCCGGCTGGAGACTGGCGCCATCATAGTCCCGATTACGCCGGGAATAGGGAAAAGCCCTCACATCCGCGATCAGTGTCACGCCATAATGGCGCAAAAGTGCAATAAAATCAGGTAGTGCAAGCGTGGAGTGCCCAATGGTGTAGAATGGATGGCACGAAGATGATCTTGCCTCTCCTGCGAGGTTCACATTGGATAAGGAGTTTTCCATGCCGTCACAAACTTTCCAGATCGGAGATATCGTATCCTGGAACTCGGAAGCAGGATACGTCAGTGGACGGATCAGAGCCATTCATACGGAGCCCTTTCTGGTCAACGGCTATCAGCATCACGCAACGTCAGAACACCCTCAATATGAAATAGAAAGCCTTAAAACCAGCCATATCGCCTTTCACAAAGGCACGGCCCTGACCCTTGTAGAGTAACTGGATCATCTCCTGCGATAGCATGGTGACTGCGCCACCACTGGTCGTAGTCGCTATCAGTGCAGTGGGAGAAATTGTTTTGGGACGAACTGCATAGTGAAAAACCAGGTGTGGAATTTACGGACAACGTGAAATGCGCGATAGGGATACTTCATCATCAGTATTCTGATGCAGCACTTGGCAACCGCTCGGGCGTCCGGGAATGTTTGTTCGGATGATTGTCGAGACGGCGGGAAAGTCGGCTGAACCACAAACTGCCATAATTGATGTGACCTAATCCGATGGCGCACCGCACGGCTTCAAATCCGCATAGACTGCGGAGAAAGAAGATCTGCTTTCCGGGATTTGATGGATAGAGCCTCAGAGTTTCTGGTCTGTTCAGACGCACTCCTCGATCTCGCTGATCTGCAATCGAACTGTCACCAGAACGCCTCTGGCCGTTCCTGGAATAGGCGAACTCACGGTCATGTCGGCATGCAGTTGCTGTGATATCTGCCGCGCGATCGCCATGCCGAGGCCGCTACCTTCGGCATCTGTCTTTCCTCTGACGAAAGGCTTTTCCATATTCTGCAATACGTCAGGTGCAAGCGGTTCGCAATCATTACAGATCAGGACTTTATGATCTTGCGTGATGATCACACTGACGGCTTGCGCGGATGAACCATGAAGAACAGCGTTTTCAAGAAGGTTGCGAAAAAGAATGCCTGTTGCATCCATATCGCCCCGGATCATGAGATGCGATGATCCCGAGAATTCAATCGACTGGTCTTTTTCCCGTTCAAGTTCTTCTGCCAGAAAGCGAATGACGGGCACCAGATCGAACATGCGCCCTGCCAGAGCGATCCCCGATGTTGCGCGTGAAAGCTGAAGCAGTTTTTCCATCATCCGGCCAATTCTGCGGGCCTGCTGCATGATGGTCGCTATCCGCTCTTCATAATCCGATCCCATGAGGAGTTTTCTGAGAACCTGAACCTGGGCAAGAAGCCCACCCACCGGATTACGCAGTTCATGCGCTGCATTGGCAGCAAAGGCGCGTTCGGTCGAAAGCGCCATTTTCAGACGTTCCAGCAGGAGGTTGACGGCGGAGTGAATGGACACAAGTTCTTCGGGAAGATCCAGTGGAGGAACAGGAGCCAGATTTGATCCGCCGCGGCTTCTGATTTCATACTGAAGGCTTGTCAGGGGACGCATGGCGTGACGGACGCGCCAGCGGACCAGCACCCAGATCGCCGGAAAGAAGAGCACCATAGGCAGCACTGAAATCAGAATAGCCCGCCTGACGGCTTCATTTCTGTGAAAAGTCGGCTCACCCACCAGAATGTAATGGCGACCGGATGCTGATGGCACAACATACACCCTGAATAACGGGATATTGTAAAATCCCGTTGCAAGGTGCGGAACAAACAGCGTTTCCGGAGCGTTCTGCGACCTGACCTCAAGGCGACCGTCCATTGTGGCAATTTGATAGGCCAGTGTCCGCCGGTTCACTCCGGGGAGCTGCGCGATCTGACCACCCGGAGTGGCGGAACCCGGACCACTCCTGTCCAACTCACTGATAACAAATTCCAGACGTTCGGCCACTTCCTGTAGCGAGTTGTCGAGGCGCTCCGTGACTTCGTAACGGGTAAAGGCCGCAACAAGAATACTGAGAAGCACCAGCGCACCCAGCACGATAACCAGTGTGCCGGACACGATACGGGATGCCAGGCTCCAACGCTTCATCGGGACGTATTCTCCGCGAGACAATAGCCTCTACCCCTGACTGTCATGATCAGACATGGTCCAGTTTTTTTCCTTATCCTGCTGATGAAAACTTCAATAGCATTACTTTCCACGTCGTCACTGAGGCCATACAGAGCATCTTCAATCTGCTCACGACTGCACACAGCGCCGGGACGACGCGCAAGAAGTTCGACAATGGCCCATTCACGCGCAGATAGATCAACTGTCTGGCCATCGCGTTCAAGCTGACGACGCGCGAGATCGATCCTGATAGTACCAATCATGACCACGTTGTCCGGCAGCGCCGCGTAACGCCTGGCAACAGCGTCGATACGGGCAACGAGTTCGTCGAGATCATAAGGTTTGACAATATAATCATCCGCACCTTCTGACAGTCCCGCGATCCTGTCACTGACCTGATCCTGGGCTGTGGTGATCAGGATGGCCAGAGATGAACAGTCCCGTCGGATTTCCCGCAGCAGATTCCGACCATTACCATCTGGAAGACCAAGATCCAGCAGCAGGAAATCATAAGAAGAGACCATCAGGGCTGCACGGGCATCGGTTAGGGTCTTGAACCAGTCGACGATATGTCCGGCCTGACGTATGCGGTCTCTTACCGCCGAGCCCAGGGCAGGCTCATCTTCAATAATCAGGATTTTCATGATGTACGGTTTTTCATGAGACGCGCATACAGTGAGGGCAGCACAAGAAGCGTGAGAAGTGTCGAGGAGATCAGGCCACCGATGACGACAGTGGCCAGAGGGCGCTCGACCTCTGCGCCGGCACTGGTTGAGACGGCCATGGGAATAAAACCCAGACTGGCGACCAGAGCCGTCGCCATGACCGGACGGAAACGCTCTTCCGCAGCTTCATACGCGGCGCGTGCAGCCTGCCGGCCTGCTAGACGCAGGGAATTTATGGCCGTGATGAGCACCACGCCGTTCAGCACAGCCACACCGAACAGGGCAATGAACCCGATCCCGGCGGACACACTGAATGGCAGGCCACGCAGAGCGAGAGCCAGAATACCACCTGTCGCAGCAACTGGCAGATTGACGAAAACAAGCCCTGCCAGCCAGACTGAATTCAGCGCAACAACAAGCAGGGCAAAAATCAACACCAACGCAATCGGCACGACAACTTCCAGCCGAGCCATGGCCGAGCGCAGATTCTGGAACTGGCCCGCCCACACGATGCGGTAACCGGGAGGCAGGATGACCTTTCTGCCGACGGCCTTCTGTGCTTCGGCGACAAAGGAACTGAGGTCACGCCCGCGCACATTGGCCTGCACGATAAGGCGGCGGCGGATATTATCCCGGCTGATACGGGGAGGACCGTCCTGCACCGTAACCTTTGCGATCTCTGAAAGCAGGACCGCGCCCCGTCCATCGGCGCGGCGTATCCTCAGACGGGCGATCTGGTCACGTGTGCCTGCCTGGGCAGGATCGAAACGGACCTGCGTGCTGATCAGGGCGTTACCGACTGTGACGGACCTTCCGATATGGCCGCCGACCGCTTCAACCACGTTCAGAAGCTCCTGCTGGGAAATACCCAGCCGCGCCGCCTTCCGACGATCAATATCGATATGGATGAAAGCAACGGTGCCGTCCCCCTGTGGAGCCACGTCAGCCGCGCCGGGAATGGTTTTCATGACGCTCGCTACCCTGTCCCCCAGACGCGCCAGCGTAGCGAGATCATCGCCATAGATCGAGACGGCAATCTGCGTTCTGACACCGGACAGGAGATCATCCATCCGCATCTGCACGGGCTGACTCCATGACTGCTGCATACCGGGCAGTTCAGTGCTCAGCACCTGACTCATCGCCGTAACAAGCCCCTCCTGTGTATGTGCCGTGGTCCACTGTGATGGCGGCTTCAGAAAGATGAAACTGTCTGTCTCGTTAACACCCATCGGATCAGTAGGGATGGCCGATGTTCCCGTATTGCTGACAACACTGATGACTTCGGGAAAGCGGCGCAGGATACGCTCCTGGAGGCCGACCTCCTTCAGGGCTTCAGGCAGCGAAATGCCTGGCAGTCGTGTCGTTGTTACCGTCAGGGCGCCCTCGTCGAGAGACGGAATGAACTCGCCACCCAGATGCAGGCCAACCCAGACAGAAAAAGCAAAAATCACGAAAGTCGCGCCAAACAGGGTCCGTGGCCGGGTTTCGCACCAGTTCAGCAGGGGACCATAACCACGACGAAGAAAGGCAACCAGACGGGTATCTTTATGGTGGCCGGAAGACTTCATCATCAAAGCCGCAATCACCGGTATCCCGACAACACAGTAGAGCAGTGAGGCCAGCAGGGCCATGATGACCGTCTGCGCCATGGGCCTGAACATCTTGCCCTCGATATCCTGCAATGTCAGGATCGGCAGATAGACCATCACAATGACAAGAATGCCGAAACTCACTGGCCGGAGCACTTCAGTCGCCGCTGAGACCGCGAGAGCCGCCAGCGGCGTATTCCGCCCGCTGGCCTGGTCACGATCACGATGCGTCATGAGATTTTCGACCACGACGAGGGAACTGTCGACGATCATACCGAAGTCGATGGCGCCGAGGCTGAGCAGATTGGCGGAAATCCCGAACCATCGCATGCCGGCCATGGCGTAGACGAGCGCAAACGGAATGACGGAGGCAATGACCAGTGACGCTCTCCAGTCACCGATAACCACGATGAGAACACTGATGACCAGGAGTGCTCCAACAACAAGATTTTCCTTCACGGTCCTGATGGTGCTGTCTGTCAGTGTCGAACGCACGTAATAAGGATCAAGCGTCACCCCTTTGGGGAGAGACTGACGAATGCCGGGAAGCGCCGCGTCGATGGCGGCCAGGGTGGTGTCGGAACTCGCTCCCATGCGCATCATGATGACGCCTATGACAATCTCGCCCTGGCCATCCCGCGTGACGGCGCCAAGGCGTGTTCTCGGTCCCATGGAAATGCGTCCGACATCCCGGAGGAAAATGGCGGAACCGTTGGCGTTGGTCCGGACGGGAATGGACCCAAAATCATCAAGCGAGCCAATCAGGCCGCGTCCGACAACGATCTGCTGTTCCTCTCCATGCTCAATCCATCCGCCTCCCGATGCAGAATTATTGCCGTCCACCGCCCGGAAGACATCATCAACTGACACACCGAGCGCCATCAGGCGGGCCTGATCGAGAGCGACCTGAAATGTCTGTTCGGCGCCACCGTTTACGTTAACGTCCACGACGCCCGGAACCAGTTTCAACTGCGGCGCGACGGTCCATGTCATAAGACGGTTCAGATCCATCAGCGAATAACCATCGCCTCTGATCTGCAACTGCATGATTTCACCGAGACCTGTGGCGAGCGGTCCGATATTCACGCTGACTCCGGGCACGGAGATTGTCTCTCTCGCCTGCTGGATACGTTCTTCCACACGGGCGCGATCGAGATTGATGTCCGTTTCATCCGCAAACTGGATATAGACGACCGAGACCCCCGAACGGGAGACTGACCGGAGATCGGTCATGTCCGGAATGCCCGCCATGCTGGCCTCGATCGGAAAGGTGATCAGCCGTTCGACTTCTTCCGTGGCGAGGCCCGGCGCAACGACGGAAACGAGCACCTGCCGGGGAGAGATATCAGGCACGGCTTCTACCGGAAGGCCCCGGACGATGAGACCGCCGGCAATGAAGGTAAGGCAGATCACCCCAAGAATCAGCCAGCGTCTGGTCTGCAGGGCGGAGAGCACGTTACGCATGACGCTCTCAGTCTCCGTCATTCATATCTGACACCAGCATCACCGCCTTCAGGGCGAATGCGCCCTGCGTTACGATCCGCTCGCCAACGGAGAGGCCAGAAGTAATGATTTTCTGTCCATTTCCCGTAGCACCGACATGCACTTCCTGTGGCCGGAACCGGTTTGGACCTGCCGGCACAAATACGGTGCTTACACCGTTGATTTCTGTGACAGCGCTCTCCGGCACAATGATGCCTGTCGCCTTTTCGCGTGTTGGGAGATGGGTATTGAGGAACATGCCGGGATGAAGATTGCCATCTGGATTGGGCACCGTGCTTATGACGCGAACGAGACCCGTGGCCGGATCAGCTATGTCACCTACCGAAGTTATTTTCGATCTCAGTAATGTCGTCCCTGCATCCGACGCGAGTTCCGTGATCTGCTCGTCGCCCTGGACCACCTGCGTGGCATCCTGAGGCAGGATGTCAGAAACAATCCATACCGAGGACATGTCTGTCAGACCTATCAGTTCCGTTGTCGGTGAAATATCGTCCGCAACACCAACGAACACGCTCTGCACTTCCGCTGCGGTCGGCGCAATGATCGACGATGTTTCATCCAGCGGGCCGGTCTGGGCTTTAACTGATTCCGTAACGGAGTTGTATTCTTCTTCGAGCTGATGCTTCAGAGTATCGACATCGGCCTGTCGAGCAATAACGTCGTCTTTCGCAGCCTGGAATGCGGCCAGGCGACGTCTGGTCTCTCCTGCTGCAACGGCTGCTCCTGCCAGTTCATGCCCCCGGTGATAGGCTGACGCCGCATTCTGAGAGGCCGCCTGTGCTGTCGTCAGCGCCGCCTGTGCTCTTGTCATTTCAAGACGGATCAGATGCAGTGAATGATCCTGATAGGTAAGAAGAGTTTCTCCCTTGTGCACATGCTGACCGGGCACCACAGCGACACTCAGAACTTTACCGGACCCCGCAGGATGAATACGAACGACATGCCCCGCTTCCGCTGTGACGGTTCCCATCGCGTCCAGATTTTTTACGAGCGCGCCACTCCTCGCGATCGAAATAACCAGAGCAGAATTCTTCTGCGCCGCTTCTCCCATTACGACAGTCGGCGCGCTGTCGGCAGCTCGTGCAGGGCAGTCAGCAATGCTAAAAACAATCGCGATATACAGTAAATATTTCCAGTTTTTTATAGGGACAGGTAAAGCGCTCACTGGAATTCTCCTGCGGCGATCAATGTCCGTACAATGGCGACGTGCCGGGCGATTTCCGTCTGATTGCGAAGTTGCAGGGCATTGTGGGCCGCGGATCTCGCCCGCAGCAGTTCAACCAGCGATGTCTCACCGGCTTGCCATGACCGGCTCACCTCAATTGCGCGACTGTTCATGCTCTCGGCGGAGAGAACAGAGTTTCTGAGCATGTCTTTCGTGGCCGTCAGATGAGAAAAAACCTGGGCCAGTTCCTGTCTGACATTGCGGCGGGCCGCCGCTGAGCGATAGTTTGTATTCAGTTCAGTCAGCCCTGAATCGACAGCCCGCGCCGTTTCAGCGGCGTGGACGAACGTAATATTTTCTGCTTCCACCTCTGAAATTTGATTGAAAGAAAATAACAGAAATGTAAAAATAAAAATGTCACAATATATATAGTAACATTCTCTATATATATTTTCTTCTTTTAATATGGTGTGCGAGTGTGGATAATAAATATCACGATAACGCATAAAACCATGCCGCCTGTACGTATCGTCACGCGAAAAGGGCTGTGACATGATCGATATCATACCAGACGAAGCTGACAGTTTCCTGAACGCGTCATGGAAGTGGATACAGCAGAGAATATAGGTGCCCTGTTGGAAATGCGATATGATGGCTTTTCAAGCCGGTTTATGCCTGATTCAAACTCAGGATATGAACGCCAGAACAACGAGGACGTATGGTCAGCATCCGGCGCAAGACGAAATGTTATCTCTATGCTCTGACCGATATGGAATGGGAGCGCATAGTCCCTCTGATGCCACCTGCTTCTGGTCAGGCTGACACCGGGCGATATTTCGGACGGTGCAGGAGAACAGATGATCCTGGATGCCATCCGCAAACGGCGTCCGTGAGTGAAAGCACCTGTTCGCAGAGGGTGCCTGTGAACGCCTGCAGTTGATGGACAAGGCCGCTTTTCTCGACTTCACGATCGAGATCATCCGGCGATCAGATACGGCAAAAGGATTTGAAATCCTGCCACGTCAGTGGGTCGTTGAACGGACATCCGGCTGGAGATCCGCATCGCCAGCCGCCCATATCGACTGGCGGTGAAGCCCGTTGATGTCTGTAATCGGGCAAGGCGACGTGGCACACATCGGGTCACAGGGGATTATGCGCAGAAAAATGAGGGAAATCCCTCAATATGCTATGATCAGCAGAAGCGCATCAGGAATATGGAAAGCAACCATTATGATTGATGGTATCTTCTCCGGGCAGAGAGCCCTTCTGGAAAAGGCTTGGAGTCCCGATATGGAATGAAACCAACTCTCTGCATCAATGGAAAAATAGCGAAAGGCCGGCCTTTTCGGGGGGATGTATGTGCTCCGTATAGCCGGATTAGCCTCAGATAATGAATTTCCAAAAGAGCTCTGAGCGCATTATCTGAATGAATGATCTGACCTGCGTGTAGTCGAGAAAAAGCGGATAAGATGCTGAGTATAAAAACAGAACGGCTTATTCTTCGTCGGTTTCGTGAAGCCGATAGCCCGGCTTTATATGCCTATTTGCATGATCCGCGATCCAGTTGTTTCTTTTCACTGAGACTTTCTGACGAAGCTTCTGCTTTAGCTGAAGCAAAGAAACGCAGTCATGACGACAAATATATTGCTGTCTGTCTCAAAGATAGCGACGAACTGATTGGTGATCTGTTTGCTATGCCAGAGGAA
Organism: Acetobacter aceti; assembly: GCF_002005445.1. Classification (NCBI taxonomy): domain Bacteria; kingdom Pseudomonadati; phylum Pseudomonadota; class Alphaproteobacteria; order Acetobacterales; family Acetobacteraceae; genus Acetobacter; species Acetobacter aceti. The sequence goes on along the minus strand of NZ_CP014692.1, from coordinate 689,472 downwards.
GACGCCATTTCGGTCGGGTGGAATTTCAACCCCCGTTTTTCCGGGAAAGGATATGCATTCGAGGCCGCGCATGCTCTGTTCGCCTACCTGTTCGACGACCGACATGCCCGTCGTCTCTATGCCTATGTCGAAGACACAAACCAGCCATCGCAGCGTCTCTGCCAAAAACTGGGCATGCGTCTGGAGGGAACATTCATGGAGTTCATCTCTTTCATGAAGAACGGGCAGGGTCAGCCAGTTTATGAAAACACCATGCAGTACGCGATCTTGGCGCGTGAATGGCGCGCTCTGAAAGGGTGAGTTCGAAACTCAAAACTTCATGGGTCCGTGATAGTGCCTGACGTCTGTCGTCATGTTTTCGATCGAAGTGCAATTGAACGACCGCTTACTGGCAATCGGGGAAAGCGTAAGCGGTCGAGGACGTATCTCAATGGGCTCACACTCTACGAATACGTTCGCACAATCTGGATTTCAGAACCATAACGATTCATCCTTAGTCCATCCCATTAAAACCCGAGACAAAACACTTCGGTCGAAGTGCCCGTACTGCCTCTTTTCTTGCTACGAGGATTTCGGTTCCGCTACATGCAGGGCAAAACGAACGGCGCCTGGTGTTTCCAGCCCGGTTTTCAGTTCCATTATAGGGATCTGATAGTCGCCGTCGTTCTGCTTCCGGTATGGGATCGGCGCGGTCGTCGCAAGCGTGCGCATACGCTCGCGAAGTTGTCCGGAAACGATCTCAAAGCGAGCTTCATCCAGCCGGTCCACCCTGTAAGCCACGAAAGGCGGCAGCACCGTGAAACCGGGATAGAACAGGATGCCATGATTGATGGGAAACAGCAGATCGTCGATCTGGCCATTGATCCCGCGCTCGGAGTAATGCTCCGGCCAGCCTCCGGCCGTCACGATGAGCATGGCGCGCTTGCCCGCCATCACGCCTTCGCCATAGCGATCACCCCAGCGGCTGTCGCTATGCTCGCCAACGCCATACGCAAAGCCGCAGGCATAGACGCGATCGATCCAGCCTTTGAGGATCGCGGGCATGGCGAACCACCAGAGCGGAAACTGGAGAATCACGGTATCGGCCCAGCGGAGTTTCTCCTGCTCGGCTTTTACGTCATCCGTCAGGCCGTTTGCTGCGAATTCACGGGAAGATGCAGAGCCTACTTTCAGGCGCTCGCCGGAAGGCAGATCCGGAAAGTCGCTGCGGTCGACGGCTGCTTTCCAGTGCATGGCATAGAGATCGGAGACTTTGACCTCGTGTCCCTGCGCCTGCAGTTCGGCGATGGCGGCATCAAGCAGGGCGCCATTGAGGGAGTGTCGTTCGGGATGCGCGAAGACAATCAGAACTTTCATGAGCGGGCCTTGTTATTGCGGACAATGATTCGTATCGGCCAAGACTAGGGGATAAGGTATTCTTCTCCCATATGGAGATAGCGGAAGGCACAGTGCCGAAAAATGGAACAATCCCTCATTTCGCTGGAACGAATGCGAACCTTCGTGCGCATTGCCGAACGCGGCAATCTGGCCGCCGTCGCGCGGGAAACCGGCGCAGGACAATCGACGGTTACGCGGCATCTGCGTGAACTCGAAGAGACCCTGGGTGTCTCGCTGCTGACGCGCACCACGCGCCGCGCCGCGTTAACAGATGAAGGGACGCGGTATTACGCGCATTGCGTGCAGATTCTTTCCCTCGTCGAGCAGGCTTCTCAGGAGATGCGCGACACACGGCAGGCGACGGCCGGGACGGTGCGTATTTCCTGCACCGGCGCGCTGGGTGTCCTGCATGTCAGCCGCCTTGTTTACGTCTTTCAGGATGAAAATCCGGGCATACGGGTCGAGTTCGGCCTGACGGACGAGCGGATCGACCTGGTGCGGGATGGCGTCGATATCGCCATCCGTCTTGGCCCCCTGAGTGATTGTGCGATGAAACTGCGTTCTCTCGGAGAGAGCCAGCGCGTGCTGGTTGCCTCCCCCGAGTGGCTTCGTCGCAACGGTCCGATAAGGCGGCCGGAGGATCTGCCGGCTCTTGAGGGCGTGCGGATGTCGCGTGTGCATGGATCGGAGCAACTGGTCCTTCGGAGTAAGAAGGGCAGAAATCATGTCATGCCATTTCATGGTCGGTTGATTGTCGATCATGGTCTGGCGGCGCGCGATGCGTTTCTGGCGGGTCGAGGTTACGGACCAGCCCATCGCTGGCTGGTGGAGGACTGCCTGCGGGATGGTCGTCTGGAACAGGTGCTGCCGGACTATACGCTGCCTCCCATGCCGCTGAGCATGCTGATCGCGCCGGAACGGACGAACCTGACCCGGGTCCGTCTCTGCGTGGACTTTCTTGCCGATGGACTCAGCCGGGTCGCCGGTATCAGCCGGTGATAGCCCCGAATGTGATGTGGCTTTCGGCCTGTTTGCGGATGAAGGCCAGCATGCGCCTGCGGATCAGTCCGCTGACGGGTCGGATGAGATACCAGTAGGGCGCAAAACGCCGCCATGTCGCGGGAGTAGGACAGAAGACGCTTGTCTCGGTCGTGAGACGGTGTGTCCCGCGTATCAGCGGCTGAAGCGTGTAGGACAGCACCATCTTGCAAACGTCCTGATTTGCGCAGGCCCGGAAATCCTCCACCGAGCGGCACGGCCGCAATCCGTAATCGACTTCCCAGAATGCACCGATCAGGCCGAAAGCGAGGGTACTGTCCCCATCACGCCCCAGAAAGGTAAACCTGTCCCGGTCGAAAGGTGGCCGAGTGGTTTGTCCCTGCATGCGTGCCGGGAGTTCGCGCAATCCTATGGCAACACGGAAGAGCAGATCGTTTTTCATTCGATAGTCCTCGGCGCAGTCAAGAATGAGCCCGGCGGGAGCAAGAATATCAATACTGTGCCGTTCTCGAAAATCGATGCGAGGAAGAAGCGTTTCGAGCCAGTTCGCGGGAAATGGCGTTACGGCGTTGTCATCCGTCATCTGTCTACGCCCGGCATCGGCACGAATCCCGGTAGCGCCCGGACACGATCGATCCAGTGTGTCAGAGCGCTGAAGGGAGTGACGTCGACCCCGCCTTCATGTGCCAGTGCGAGATAGGGAAATAGTGCGCAGTCCGCGATGGTCGGCCGGTTAAGCGCGAACCAGTCATGGGTGGTCAGATGCTGGTCCAGCAGGGGCAAAAGCCGCCGTGTGACGAGAAGCGCCTGCTCCATCGAATGATCGTAACCAAATTTCCGGATCAGGCGCGCCGTGTTCGGACCGTCACGCACCTCGCTTGCGGCGACGGAGAGCCATTGTACGATTTCGGCCTGGGCTGCGGAATCTTCCGGCCACCACGTCCTGTCCGTAAGCTGACCGCCCAGATAGACGAGGATCGCCTGGGAATCGCGCAGAACGGTTTCCCCGTCGACCAGAACAGGCACTTCCTGGAATGGATTCAGGGACGTGAACCATGCGGTGCGGTGTTCTCCATCTGCAAGGTTCATCGGCACGTTTTCAAGAGGAATTCGGGTCAGGGCCGCGAGGAGGCGCACCTTGTAGCAATTGCCGGAGAGTTCGAGATTGTAGAGTTTCATGGACACTTCTCCGTCATGCGTGATGACTGCGTCTGGTTTGTATAAATGGTCACGCAGGCACGCGCACGCCTCGTTACTGGGAGATACACGGGCAGATGGAAGGGCGGTATGCAGCTTGGCACGCGCCAGCGACAAGCTTCAAGTTCTCTGAACAGCGATTTGCGCTCTCCTGATGTTCCATTGCCGTCGCGTCTTCGCATGTTGCAGGATCGGTATTTTTGACGGGTCCTTGTAACTTATTGCTTCCTATGTAGTTAGCTCTCCGATCTGGAGAAAAGAGCCCTATGACGCATGCTTCTGTGGCTGGCCTGAAGACAGAGGGAGCGCAAGGCGCTCCGTCAGACCGCGCATTGTTCTCATTATGTGCCCTGAATTTTTTCATGGCTGACGTCCAGGCGGGGATTGGTCCTTTCCTGGGTGTGTTTCTCCAGCGTCATGGCTGGCAGACAGGACCGATCGGATCTGTCATGACGGCTGGTGGTATTGTCGGCATGCTGGTCACCATTCCTGCCGGCGCGCTCATCGACCAGACGACGAAAAAACACCTGTTTGTCATTGTCGCGGCGTTATGCACCATTTCAGCCTCGCTTCTGTTGCTGAGTTCACAATCAACCCTCGTTGTGACCATCAGCCAGCTTGCCACGGCGCTGGCCGGAGCGGGGATCGGTCCCCTGATGGCCGGAATGACGCTCGGGATTGTTCGCCAGAAGGGTTTCAACGCGCAGATCGGCCGCAATCAGGCCTGGAACCACGCTGGCAATATGGTGGGAGCCGGTTTGTCTGGCTGGCTCGGCTGGACGTTTGGCCTGTCTGCGATTTTCTTTCTTGAAGTCACATTCGGTCTGCTGGCTATCGCTGCCGTGCTCCTGATTCCAGAGAAATCCATCGACCATCAGGCAGCGCGAGGACTGGAAGACGGAAACAGCCATGATGCCGGGAAGGCGGAAGGGATAAGGTCGTTTCTTCGACACAAACCTCTCCTGATCCTCGCGGCCTGTCTGTGTTTCTTTCATCTCGGCAATGCTGCGATGCTGCCGCTTTACGGTATGGCTGTCGTCAGTGCGGGAAAAGGTAACCCCGCAATGTTTACGGCGATGACTGTGGTGGTGGCCCAGGCCGTGATGATCGGCGTCAGCCTTCTGGCCATGCGTTTCGTGGCGAGCCGTGGATACTGGATCGTGCTGCTGATTTCATTTGCCGCCCTGCCGCTCCGTGGCGTGATTGCAGGCACGTTCATCGAGCACTGGGGCGTGTGGCCCGTGCAGTTTCTGGACGGTATAGGCGCGGGACTTCAGAGCGTTGCCGTTCCGGGACTGGTGGCCCGGCTTCTTAACGGCACAGGACGGGTCAATGTGGGACAAGGCGTGGTCATGACGGCACAAGGTATCGGGGCAAGTCTCTCACCGGCGCTGGGAGGCTGGCTTGCCGAGGATCTCGGTTATTCGACCGCATTTTACACTCTAGGCTGTTTTGCAATCCTGTCGTTGGGACTGTGGATTTTCTCAGCGTCAGTCATGCGTTCCGCGGACCGTGCACCCGTATGATGTTCCATCATGAGGCGATCTGGACGATCGCAGCGCTGACAACGGCCGGAGTCATTATCCGGCCGTTTCGGGTTCCCGAGTGGGTATGGGCGGTGATCGGAGCAGGGCTTCTTGTCGTGACGGGTCTGATTCCCGTTTCCATGGCGGGAGCAGGGATCCTGAAAGGCGGAGATGTCTATCTCTTCCTGACGGGTATGATGCTTTTGAGTGAAACAGCGCAGGCGAACGGTCTGTTTGACTGGGTTGCCACATGGGCGGTCAATCATGCTGCGGGATCAACGACCAGACTGTTCACGCTTGTCTATCTGGCGGGTGTCGTGGTGACGACATTCATGTCCAATGATGCGACGGCAGTCGTGCTGACACCTGCGGTGCTTGCGGTTGCGACCAGAGCAAAAGCAGACCCTCTTCCCCTGCTGTTCGCCTGTGCGCTCATCGCCAATGCCGCCAGCTTTGTTCTGCCGGTTTCCAATCCGGCCAATCTGGTTCTTTACGATGGCGCTCTCCCGGCTCTGGGATCATGGATGGCATCCTTCGCGCTACCGTCGTTGATGGCAATCGTGACGACCTATCTGGTCCTCCGTCTGGTTGAGCGCAAACATCTCAGACAGGAGTGTGCATCTCAGGTTGAGCCGATGCGCCTGACTGTGGGCGGAAGAGCGGCCCTTGCCGGGATCGTGCTGACGGCAGTCCTGCTTGTCACGATTTCCGCTTTTGATCGCCCTCTTGGTCTGCCTACCGCGTTGGCCGGTATCGCAACGGCTCTTGGTGTATCTGTTTTATCCCGGCGCTCGCCATTGGTGTTGGTAAAAGAGATCTCATGGGGCGTCCTGCCTCTCGTGGCGGGATTGTTCGTTCTTGTGGAAGCTATCGACAGCACCGGGCTGATCGGGGCAATCGCACGGATGCTTCAGCGTGCGGCCCAGTCTGATCCCACGGCAGCGGCTCTCGGTTCCGGCTCCCTTCTGGCCTTTGTCTCAAACCTCATGAACAATCTGCCAGCAGGGCTGATCGCGAGCGAAGCAGTAGCGCAGGCCCATCCGCCACGCCTTATCGTCGATAATCTTCTGATCGGCGTGGATCTCGGGCCAAACCTGTCTGTTACCGGATCGCTGGCCACAATCCTGTGGCTTCAGGTGATCCGCCGGGGCGGCGAGGATGTCGGGTTCCTGCAATTTCTCAAGGTAGGTGCTGTCGCCATGCCTTTGGCGCTGTTTACAGCCCTCGGCGCGCGACTGCTTATGGGATGAGATTTGCATTCATGGTTCCATGGAAACAACGTTTTCAAGCACATGCTTGGCACATTAGCTGTTTAGTCCCGGGCTTTGATGGGTTGGGTTGATGATGAATCTTTCTGGCTCTGAAGTCCGGATCTTGCAGATGTATTCATAGGGCGTGAAAGCGGCAAGGGGACGCCCTATCGTCTGTTTGAGGGTATGATCGACCTCACCGACTCAGGACCGTCTGTCCCTCTGCTGTCCCTCTCAGGAGATGCAGGAGCAATCATGGCCGCAGATGAACTAGGACCGATCGACATTCAGGATTCCCTTTTTTTGGAATGAGTGATTCATAGAGCACCGTGTTGGAGCACGGAGCGTGGGATGGGGATCAAGCGTTACGAGTTGACCGAGGTGCAATGGCAGAGGATTGCGCCTTTGCTACCCGGCAAGGTCGGTGATGCAGGCCGTAGCGGGACGGATAACCGCATGTTCGTGAATGGCTGTCTTTGGGTTCTGCGCTCCGGCGCGCATTGGAAAGACCTGCCTGAGCGGTATGGCAAATGGAAGACGGTACATCGTCGGTTCAGCCGATGGTGCCATGCCGGGGTGTGGGAAAAGGTTTTCGAGACGCTGACGGCCGATCGGAACAATCAGTATCTGATGCTCGATTCAACCATCGTTCGCACCCATCAGCAGGCCGCGAGCGGAAAAGGGGGGCCAAAGATCAGGCGCTGGGGCGTTCTCGAGGTGGTCTGACGACCAAGATTCATATGCTGGCCGATGCGCTGGGCCGCCCGCTGTGCTTCGTGGTCACGGCTGGTCAGGTTGGCGACGTCACCCAGGCGCCGGCCCAGCTCGCGGGTCAGGAGGGGGCTGCCGTCATTGCCGACAAAGCCTATGACAGCAATGCGTTACGTACCCTCATCGCTCAGATGGGTGCAGAAGCCGTCATTCCTTGTAACCCGACCCGCAAGATTATCATCTCCCACGATGCCATCGCCTACAGGCTACGTAATCGTATCGAGCGGCGCTTCAACCGCCTCAAGCACTTCCGACGCTTCGCTACCAGATATGATCGACGCACCATCCATTTCCTCGGCTTCGTTCACCTCGCCTCAGCCATGATCTGGATGACCTGAATGTCGATCCGTCCTAGAGCATATCCATCGAAAACCAGTTCGGTGGATATGCTCTAGGTTATTGTTTTTACGAGCATCTTCACGTATTTGAATGCACGCATTCAAATACGTGAAGATGCTCTAACCGAACTGAGCCGATATCTCAATCAGGAAGACTGGCAGGACCGTTTCGGCGACGTGCTTGGCGATCACATCGGCCCCGTGCTGGAAGGCGGTGACATCACCTTCGAAGATCTGGCGGAGATGATCGGTCCTGACGTCGCCATGACGTTGCGGATCTGTGCTTTCGAGGATTTTCTCGGGCAGGACTGGGATGATGGCCGGAACTTCGGCGACGTTTACCTCAAGCGTCGGGGCTGGAAGGAAGGGTCGCGCAACAGTGCTTATATGCATGCCCTCAAGACATCGGTCATACCCGGCTCGATCTTCAACCGTTATCCGCGCAGTTTGGATGCGATACCGGCAACATGTCCACCCAGATACTTTGCACCATCCAGTTCGATGACGCTCGGCTGACGTGAACCATCCCCTGAAGCAATCGTGGTCGCGCCGTAGGGCGAACCGCCCGCCACCTCATCCACCGTCAACTGCCCCTGAAAGCTGTACGGGAGGCCTGTGATCACCATACCATGGTGAATCAGGTTGCTCAGAATGGAGTAGAGTGTGGTTTCCTGACCACCGTGCTGACTGGCTGTTGACGTAAACGCTGCGCCAACTTTCCCGAGCAGCGCGCCCTTTGCCCACAGACCGCCGGTCTGGTCCCAGAAATTCGCCATCTGGGACGGAAGACGACCGAAACGTGTCGGTGCGCCGACGATGATGGCGTCATAGTCTACCAGTTCCGCAGTGGTGGCGATGGGAGCGGCCTGCTCCAGCTTGAAATGGCTGTTCTTCGCCACCTCTTCAGGCACCAGTTCAGGCACCCGCTTTACAACGGCATCTGCTCCCGCAGCACGCACGCCTTCAGCCACTGCATGCGCCATGGTTTCGATATGGCCATAGGAGGAATAATAAAGAACGAGAACTTTGGTCATGGCGATCACCTGTCAGTAAGTCGGTCTCAGGCGACCCGACCGGCCTCTGATCCTTCCGACGCTTTCAGTCCTGCACCATATCCTGCCGTTCATTCACGACCAGAGAAAAACCGGAAGCGCAGCGTTTCCGGTTTTTCGCTTTTGTCTCGGAACGAGATCAAGGGCCTTCCGAGCGCCTTCATCAACAGTGAAAGTTTTTGGTGCAGCTTTTTTCAAAAAGCTTCGAGGCGGCGACTTCAAAAAAAAGCAGCAACCAAAAACTTCTTTATCCTTCGATTGAGTTATTGCGAGCTGCTTTTTACCCCAGCGTCATCAGGCTGGCGTTTCCGCCTGCCGCCGTCGTGTTGATGCTGCGGGACTGCTCCTCCAGCACGCTTTCAGAATGCGGGAGAGATGTCCCTGTCAGATAAGCCGGGACAATTGGCCCATTGCCCGCCGCCAGTGCCTCGCGTGCCTGACGGAAGACAGCATTATCCTCCTCGCCCAGCAGAACCGCGCACGGTTCAGCTGTTGCGCTTTCGACAAGACGGATAAAGGGTTTCAGCCTGAACGGCAGCGTCTCGATCCATCCCGTCAGGTCGGCAGGCGCGAGGATCAGCACCTCGTTGCCTCCCGAAAGAGCGAGTGAAATCTGGTCAAACAGTCCTTCCTGGGTCACGGGAATACACAGCACCGCGCCGCGCGCCGTCAGACGATACAGGTTCTGTTCACCGACCGGCCCCGGCAGGACGCGCTCTTCACCGAACAGCGAACGGCCTGAGCAGTCCCGGGAAACCGTCTGGGCCCGCACATCGCCACGGCCGCACAGCCAGTCCGTCCACATCGTCTTTTCCGATGTCACCTGACTGACGCCTGCTTTTTCAATGGCAGGAACTTCTGCCAGCAGGCGCCGCAGGATCAGCGGACCGCCTGCTTTCGGTCCCGTTCCTGACAGGCCACGTCCACCGAACGGCTGCACGCCGACCACCGCACCAATGGTATTGCGATTGACATAGAGATTTCCTGCATCAATCCGCGACAGCACATGCTTCACCGTGGAATCCAGACGCGTATGCAGTCCGAAGGTCAGACCATACCCGGTGCCATTGATGTCATTCAGCAGGTCATCAAGCCGATCACGCTGATAACGCACAACATGCAGAACAGGACCGAAAACTTCCGGACCGATCTCACGAAGACTGTGGACTTCGATCAGGGTTGGCGGAACAAAGCTGCCATTCGCACACTCGGCAGGCAGATTCAATGAGGTGACCGGAGCCTTACGCTTACGGAACATCTCAATGTGTTTCGTGATTCCTGATGCGGCTTCCTCGGTGATGACCGGCCCGACATCGCAGGACAGTTCCGCCGGATTCCCGATCCGCAGTTCGTCCATCGCGCCCCGCAGCATGGTCAGGACATGGTCGGCGCAGTCTTCCTGCACACAGAGGACACGCAAAGCCGAACAACGCTGACCAGCACTGTCAAAAGCGGACGCCAGCACATCGACCACCACCTGTTCCGCCAGAGCGGAGGAGTCGACGATCATCGCATTCTGACCGCCTGTTTCAGCAACAAACGGAACCGGCTGACCTGTGGCGGTCCGACGTCCTTCAAGCTGACGGTTGATAAGCTGCGCCACCATGGTCGAACCGGTGAACATCACGCCCATCACACGCTCGTCAGCAACAGCAGCCGCTCCGACATCTCCTTCACCCGGCAGGAGATGCAGCACATCCACAGGCACGCCTGCTTCGTGCATGATCTTCACGGCCTCGGCTGCTATCAGGGGCGTTTCTTCAGCCGGTTTCGCGAGCACCGCATTGCCCGCCGCAAGAGCCGCGGAGACCTGTCCCAGGAAGATCGCCAGAGGGAAGTTCCACGGGCTGATGCAGGTCACCACACCCAGCGGCCTGTGCGTATCGTTGCTGAAATCACGCTCGATAGTCGCACCATAATAGCGCAGGAAATCGACAGCCTCGCGCACTTCAGCCACCGAGTTCGGCAGGGATTTCCCTGCTTCCCGACCAAGAAGAGCCATGAGCGCGGGATGACGCTCTTCGAGAATATCAGCAGCTTTTGCAAGAATGGCCGCACGGTCGGCAGAGCTCCTGTTCGCCCAGTCCGTCTGACCTTTCACGGCGGCATCGACAGCCTGTGTCACCACTTCCGGCGTCGCCCAGACGATCGATCCGACAACATCACGGCGATCAGCCGGATTGGTCACATTCTGCTTCGCGCCCGTGGTGATCGTCCTGCCCGAGACAAACGGACCAGCGTCCAGCGTGCGGGGCGCGGCGCGGATGCCCGCATCCAGTTCGGACAGAACGTGCTCGTCGGCCAGATCGACACCCGCCGAGTTTGTCCGCTCTGGTGCAAACAGGTCAGCCGGCTTGCGAATTTCCGAATGAGGTGCGCCGTACGGCGTGTAGCGTCGAGCGACTTCAATCGGATCTTCAACCAGTCGGGTGACCGGAATGGCGCTGTCGCCGATCTGATTCACAAAGGATGAATTTGCGCCATTTTCCAGCAGGCGCCGCACAAGATAGGCCAGCAGGGTCTTGTGTGTGCCTACTGGTGCATAAATACGGGCCGGACGATTCAATTTGTCTGCGCCGACCACCTGACGGTAAAGCGGCTCACCCATACCGTGCAGACACTGAAACTCGTAGGAACCGACATGAAAGTCCGGACCGGCCAGTGTGTAGATGGTCGCCATTGTGCGGGCATTGTGCGAGGCGAACTGGGGGAAGATAGCATCGCGGGCGTCAAGCAGCTTGCGGGCGCAGGCAATGTAGCTGATGTCGGTGTGGCACTTGCGGGTATAGACCGGAAAGTCGCTCAGCCCTTCAACCTGCGCTTTCTTGATCTCGCTGTCCCAGTAAGCGCCCTTTACCAGACGCACCATGATGCGGTGATTCGTCCGGCGTGCAAGGTCAATGATGAAGTCGAGAGCGTAAGGCGCACGTTTTCCGTAAGCCTGCACCACAAACCCTATCCCGTTCCAGCCTTCCAGCCCCGGCGTGGCGCAGAGCGCTTCCAGAATATCGAGTGACAGATCGAGGCGTTCGGTTTCCTCGGCGTCGATATTGATCCCGATGTCATAACGCCGGGCGCGCAGAACAAGATCCTGCACGATTGGCAGAAGTTCGTTCATCACCCGGTCGCGCTGGGCACGGGAATAACGGGGATGCAGCGCCGACAGCTTGATGGAGATACCGGGGCGTTCGTAAACATTCGCACCACTGGCGCTGCCCCCGATCACGTCGATCGCCTTGATGTAATCCTGCCGGTAACGCTCGGCATCAGCGGCGGTGTAGGCAGCCTCACCCAGCATGTCGTAGGAATAGCTGAACCCCAGATCTTCCAGCTTCTGGCTGTTCCTGCGAGCCTGCTCGATGGTCTGTCCCAGCACGAACTGCTCGCCCATCAGACGCATGGCGGCATCAACGGCCTTGCGGACCACCGGCATCGAACTGCGCTCGACAAAACCCATGAGTGCGCCGGACAGGCGTTTCTCGTCATGCTCGCCCATGAGCCGGCCAGTCAGCGCCAGCCCCCACGCCGCTGCATTGGCGAACATCGGCTTGCCGCGCGCCACATGGGAGAGCCAGTCGCTCTCCCCGATCTTGTCCTGAATCAACGCATCGCGTGTCGCCGTATCAGGAATACGCAGCAAAGCCTCGGCGAGACACATCAGCGCCACACCTTCCACCGTGGACAGGGAGAATTCCTGCACCAGTGTTTCGACCAGTCCCGGATTCCGGCGGGCGCGCAGGGTCTCCGTGAGACGGGACGCGATGCCGGTCGCGGCGGCGTTCTGTTCATCCGTCAGAGTCGCAGCGGGTGTCAGAGCCTCGACACATATCGCTTCAGGCTGGCGAAAGGCATTGATAATGGCCTTTCTCAGCGGCGGCAGAGACGGAAAATCTGAAACAGGTGCTGAATCAGAAGAGCGCGTTATTGGCATGGGACCGACATTCCAAAAGGCCGGCCAGAATGTCAGCCTGCGTGTGATGCTGACTCATCTGGTTGCGGTATCACAATGATAATTTCTCCCATGTCATAGAAATATAATAACTGCAATATATTATATTATCATTATGCTCCGCACCTGGATGGTCTCCTCCGACCTCCCGGATTGAGACCTGACCAAACATTACGATTGTGGTATGATAGCTTTCTCCTCACACAATTCCCCATGACCGGAATCCCGTCGAAATGCTGCCGACCCGACTTTTTGCCAGTGTAGAAACCATCGCGCATGGCACCGCAGCTGAAACGATCTGCATCGCCCTGCGAAACGCCATTCTTGCGGATATCATCCAGACAGGTCAGGCGCTTCCGCAATCGGAACTCGCCAATGGCTTTGGCGTCAGCATCATTCCCGTCCGCGAAGCGCTCAAGCGACTGGAAGCTGAAGGATTCGTCACCTGCCTCCCCAATCGCGGAGCGGTGGTCATTGGTCTCGATGAGGAAGACATCATCGAATATTCCCGCATCCGCGCCCTGCTGGAAGAACAGGCCGCGCTGGAGGGTGTACGCAACATGACGCGCGTGGACCTCGCCCATGTCGAAGATGCCTATGAAGCGTTTGTGCAGGATGGTGTGGCCCATTCCGGCAGCCTGAACAGGGCGTTCCATAACGCCATTTACGCCGCCGCGAGACGCCCGCGCCTGCTGGAGATGATCGAAGACCTTCACATCAAGCTTGATCGCTATATTCGCGGTCATCTGGTGATCGAAGGCCGCAAGGCCATCACGGACCGTGAGCACAAGGCCATTCTCGACGCCTGCCGCGCCCGTGACGCGGAACTGTGCGCCCGGTTGACCCGGGAACACATTCTGGAAGCCGCCACCATTTCAGTGGATGTTTTCCGCAGGCAGGTCGCCGAGGAAGCCACAGTCAAATAACTACGGTTTTACGGGGCTTTGCCCCAGATCTCACAAAGGGATGCGATCCTTTTGATCCCGTTTGTTTCGAAGGCTTGGGAGAAAAGGGCAGAGTGACGCTCCGCCCGGCATAAAATCACGCCTTCCCAACAATCCTGATCAGATCGTCCACGATCCCCGGATTGGCCAGTGTCGAGAGATCGCCAAACCCTTGCGTCTCGCCATAGGCAATCTTGCGCATGAGCCTCCGGACATTCTTGCCGGAGCGTGTCTTTGGCAGATCCGGCACGACATAGACTGCCTCCGGCACGGCATAACGCCCCACCTTGCTGGCAATCGTCCTGACGACCTGATCCTTCAGCCCTGACGTCTGTTCTTCGCTCAGTCCTTCATGAGGCACGATATAGACCACAAGGCCCTGCCCCTTGATGTCGTGAGGAACACCCACTGCCGAGCTTTCGGAAATATCGTGAATTTCCGAAATGGCGTCTTCGATTTCCGCCGAACCGATACGATGGCCGGACACGTTGATCACGTCATCCACGCGGCCCGTAATCCAGTAATACCCATCCGCGTCACGGCGGGCGCCATCACCCGTAAAATAATGGCCGGGATAGGGTCTGAGATAGGTCGTCTGGAACAGGGTATCATCATTCCAGATGGTCAGGGCGCGCCCCGGCCATGAACCATCAATGCACAGGATGCCTTCAACAGCCCCCTCCAGCGGCGTTCCCTTTTCATCCAGCAGCACAGGGTTGACCCCGGGCAGCGGGAGTGTGGCTGAAGCAGGACGGGGCTCGACGGCGTACGGCACCAGCGAAATCATCGCGCCACCGGTTTCCGTCTGCCACCAGGTGTCAACCAGTTCGCACCGACCTGCGCCGATCACATCATGGAACCATGTCCAGGCCTCGTGATTGATGGGCTCGCCGACAGACCCCAGCACCCGAAGGCTCGACAGATCATAAGCGGCAGGGATGTCGTTCCCTTCGCTCATCAATGCCCGGATGGCAGTTGGCGAGGTGTAGAACGTCGTAACACCGTGTTTCTGGATGACATCCCACCAGCGACCCGGCGTGGGGTGGGACGGCATACCCTCGAACACCAGCAGGGTCGCCCCGTTGGCGAGCGGCCCATAGGACACATAGGTATGTCCCGTGATCCAGCCAATATCGGCTGTGCACCAGAACACGTCGCCCTGCTGGTGATTGAAAATGAGTTCATGGGTATAGGACGCCCATGTGAGATAGCCACCCGTGCCGTGAACAATGCCTTTGGGCTTGCCGGTGCTGCCGGACGTGTAAAGCAGAAACAGCGGGTCGGTCGCGTTCATCGCTTCCGGCTCACAGGTCGTTGAAGCCGTTTCCAGCAGAGGCGTCAGCAGCGCATCACGCCCTTCTGTCAATGGCACCGCGTCATCCGTCACCTCGACCACCAGCACACGCCGGACCGTTGAAGTCTCGCCACGCAAGGCGATGGCCGCGTCCATCGTGGTCTTGAACGGAATCCGTTTCGCACCACGCCGCCCGACATTGGCTGTAATCACGACAACGGCCCCACTGTCAGCCAGACGGTCGGCAATGGCTTCAGCCGAAAAGCCGCCGAACAGGACGATATGCATCGCGCCGATCCGGGCGCAGGCCTGCATGGCGATGATGCCCTCCACCACGGCAGGCAGATGGATCGCCACGCGATCCCCGCGCTTTACGCCACTCTCCCGCAGAATATTGGCCAGAGCACAGACGCGGGCATGGAGTTCCCGATAGGTCAGGCGCAGGACATTGCTGTCCTCCTCACCCTGCCAGATGATCGCCGTCTGATCACCGCGTGCGGTCAGATGACGATCGAGACAGTTCACGCTGGCATTGAGCCTGCCGTCAGCAAACCATCCCTCGCCCGTATCGACAGCAACTATCGGCAGAGCGGACCACTCCAGGCGACGGCTTTCTCTAAGCCAGAAAGCTTCCGGATCGTTGCGGGCGCTTTCAACCAAACGCTTGTAAGATTCGGGGGTCAAACGAGGCGTGGACAACATGGAACAGTCTTCTTCTTTTTTGAGGGGCCTGAATGCAGCAAAGAAACCACCACTGAAATAAGAGTGGCCGGTTACCCTCTTCTCAACAAGTAAAATATTATCCTGACCACAGAGTCCGCAGAAAACTGAGGCTTTTTCGGCACATATTTACAGGATTGAAAATCTTGTAAATCCATATACGCCACAAAAACAGACCCTATTTACTCTCAGAAAACCGTCAGTTTTCCAGTAACCGGATCATTTTCACACCAATGGATCGTTTCTCGTATAGGTGCGATGATAACGTCTGCCGAGGTCGGTCAAAAATTCGTAACCGATCGTTCCTGCCGCAGTCGCCGCAGCGTCCAGCGTGTTATACGGCCCGATCAGGTCGATCAGTTCCCCTGCCCTGACCCGACCGTCCTCAAGATCCGTGATGTCGACGGCAAGCGAGTCCATTGAAACGCGTCCGATGACCGGCAGCGGGACATCGGGCTGAGATGGCAGTATGGCCGTACCCTGATTGGAAATACTGCGCAGAAATCCGTCGCCATATCCGATGCCGAGCAAGGCGATCCGGCTGGGGCGACGCGCAACGAAACCACCGCCATATCCCACCGCCTGCCCTCTCGGGACCGCGCGGGTCTGGATGACCCTCGCCTGCAGGCGGATGACAGGACTGACGGGACTGGGTTTCCCCGGTGTCGGATTGACGCCATACAGGGCGGCCCCGGGCCGGACGAGATCAAAGTGCCAGTCCGGACCAAGAAAGATGCCCGAGGAAGCCGCCAGACTACGCGGCGCATCCGGCAGGGAGGCGCTGAGATGCCGGAATGCTTCCAGTTGCGCCTGGTTACTCGAAACTTCGGGCGTGTCGGCGCAGGCAAGGTGGCTCATCACCAGCATCGTCCTGATGCCATCAAGAAGCGCCGGGTCCGCCGCGATCTTCGCGACCTCTCCGGCATTCATGCCAAACCGGGCCATACCGGAATCAACCTGCAACACAGCGGGAAGACGGCGTTCCAATACCCGCCCCAACGCACGCCACTCCGCCAACTGCTCCATGCTGTTGATGACCGGCACCAGTCCGGCCTCATGCAGGTCGCGCGCCGTGCCGGGAGGTGGCCCATGGAGCACCAGGATGGAAGACTGAGGGTTTTTGACAGAGGGTCTCAGCGCCACGCCTTCGGCAAGATGCGCGACAAAAAAATGCCGACAACCGGCATCCTCAAGGACAGGCGCGACGAGAGAAGCATCAAGTCCGTAGGCGTCCGCTTTCACGGCGGCGGCGCAGATCGGGTGTGGACCCGATGTCTGGTCCGGTCGCTGAATGACCTGACACAGCGTGCGATAATTCTTCGCGACAGCCTGAAGATCGATATTCAGAATGCCGCCAGCCCATTGCGCTGCTACGTCCATCGTCACACGCCCCCATTACCGCCCGTTTCGCTTCCGGATATCAAGACTAGAGCATCAGATAACCGGATGGAAACAGATTACCGGAGAAAGAATGCCCGCAAACACGCTTTCCTTCTCAGCAAATCCTCCCGCGCCTGACTGCAAAAGACTGTTTCAGGCAGAGCCGGGCACACCCTTGCTCGTTGAGTATTCGAAATGAAGCGCCTGATCCGGATGGACGATGGCGTAAATGGCGTGCGCCGCCATGGCCGCTTCACTGAAGCCCTGCAGAATCAGTTTCAGCTTGCCCGGGTAGGTGGCAATGTCGCCAATGGCGTACACGCCTGACAGGGAGGTCTGGCAGGATGACGGCGTAACCGGGATCGTCGAGCGCGTCTGGTCGATACCCCATTGCGCGATCGGCCCGAGATCGGTGGCGAGTCCGAAGAAGGCCAGCAGATGCTCGGCTTCCAGTGTTTTCACTGCCCCTTCCAGCGTGGCGACATCCACACCTGTCAGCTTGCCGTCTGTCCCCTGCAACGCTTTGAGCTGATAGGGCGTGATCTTTTCCACCACACCGCTGGCAATCGCTTCCTCAAGCTGACTCAGGCTCTCCGGAGCAGCGCGAAATTTGTCACGCCGATGAACCAGATAGATTTTGCGAGCGACGCGGGAGAGCGACAGGGCCCAGTCGATGGCGGAATCACCGCCTCCCGCGATCACCAGACTCCTGCCTTCGAAATCGGCTTTGCGACGAACGCTGTAACGCACCGCACCCGTCGTTTCGTAATCCTCAAGCCCTGCAAGCGGGGGCCTGTTTGGTCCAAACGCGCCGGCACCCGCCGCGATGACCACGGCTTTCGCATGGATCACATCACCCTTGCCGGTTTCCAGACGAAAATCCCCGGCGGAACCCGTCAGTCGCTCGACCCGCCTCCCGAGCAGTCTGGGAATGGAGAAGGGCTCGATCTGCTCGGACAGTTTCTCGATCAGTTCGCCGCCTTCGATCGCCGGGCAGGCGGGAATATCGTAAATCGGCTTTTCGGGATAAAGCGCCACACACTGGCCACCGATCTCATCCAGCGCATCCACCAGAACACAGCTCATCTTGAGCATGCTGCACTGAAATGCGGCGAACAGTCCGGTTGGACCCGCGCCAATGATAACAACATCCGTGCTGACTGTGGCGCCTGACATGCGACCGCGTTCCTCCTGCTGACTATCGCTGTGGACGTTGTGCGCCAGCCAGCGGCGGGAGGCAACATTCACGCTTCCGATAAGCGCAGCACCAGACCGTGCACCACCTTGCAGTGCAACTACAGCCCCAGTTCCGTCAGACCCGGATGCTCGTCGGGACGGCGTCCCTGCGGCCAGAAAAACCGGCGTTTGCTTTCTGCAATCGGCATGTCGTTGATGCTGGCGACACGCCATTGCATCAACCCGAAACCGTCAAATTCCCATAACTCATTGCCATAGGACCGGAACCAGTTCTGCTGGTCATCGTGCCACTCATAGACAAACCGCACGGCTATACGATTTTCGTGAAACGCCCACAGTTCCTTGATCAGACGATACTCCTGTTCCCGCCTCCATTTCTTTTCCAGAAATTCGATGATTTTCTCACGTCCTTCCAGAAAATTTATCCGGTTCCTCCAGATGCTGTCAGCCGTGTAGGCCAACGCCACCTTTTCAGGGTCACGACTGTTCCACGCGTCTTCCGCCAGCCGAACCTTTCTGGCGGCGTCGGCTGCGGTCAGGAAAGGCGGGCACGGTGGACGGATCTGTTGCATAATGTATGATCCTGAATCAAAGAGAGATCTGGCTTGAGGTGCCTGAGAAAGCACAACAGCCCTTTCAGTCACCGTGAAGACATTCAGGGTGTAGATAACGTCTGAAAAAGCATTTTCAGCACAATGATCTTTTTGACAAGATCTCTTTAGCTCCCGCATGACCGGCCACGGCTGCCCGCTCCAGCCGGCTCCACGCTTCCTGCTGCGTCATGTGATCGGAACGACCTTCCAGAACGAGACGTGCTGACATGAATAAAGCCCCCACGAACCCCAGAGAGACCGATTTCTCGTACCACTGAATGGACTGCTGCATATCGGACGTTTCAGCAATACGCGACCAGTAATCCCCAAGCACACAGGCCGCTCTTCCATTACTGATCGCAGCCTTGCGCAACAGACTCTCGCCTCGCGTCAGACGACGCAACCGCTCCCTGTTCTCATCACGCTCTTCTCCCTCAATCTGACGATGATTTTCCACCATCAGACACTCTCCAAGGAGCCCCATGGCCGGAACGTATCCGGCGCCCGCAGCAATCTCCAGATGATGCCGGGCCTTTTGTTCATTCTGAGCCAGCAATGTCCCCTGCCCGTACCATGTTGAAACCATATGGTGAGCAATACCAAGATTTGCCTCGAGTGGAATCGACAGCAGATCCATGACGTGCTCGGCGGACGCACCGGAACGTGCTTCGATATCCGCCAGTCCGACCAGCGCCAGAGGCAAACCTTTTTCCGCCGCCGCCTGCAACGCCTCATGGCGCTCTGCCTCCGCCTTCATTTTGACGGCGTCCAGAAGCCAGACGAGAAAGAGCGAGGCTTCAGGATCGCCTCGCTGATGTCCAAGCCGGGCGAACATCAGGGCGTCGTCTTTGCGAGGCGCCGTTCTTGCCGCCGGTCCCAGAGCCCGCTCATCCGGCAGGAAGCCGTCCCATGCCAGACGGGCCGCCTGTACACAGGCCTCTTGATGACCCCCTCTGGCGGCCCTCTCCATCCACCAGACAGCGTGACCCGCATGAGGCGCCACGTCTTCTTTTCCGTGAAGGTAGGCTTTGCCCACAGCAAACATGGCCGTGACAGATCCTTTACGGGCCTGCTCTATATGTCTTTTGATTTCGGGTGTGCGTTTTAGCCTGGCCAGAAATTTACGCCACATCTTGATCACGCCCATTTCAGCAGAACAGCATCCCGGCACACAGCAGACCGCCTTGCCGCATGGGACAGCGGGTGGGGATTACGACGAGATCCGGGGGCCGGCCAAGCGTCTCGCCAAGCGATGGGAAGGCCGCTCCACTCCTTTATGCAGCAACACAGTACAGAAAATCATGATGAGAAACAGACATCCCCACGCCAGCAATATTTCTGCTGTCCCTGAATGCAGAATCTCAGGCTCAATGCCCCACATGAAGACCTTGAACAGGATGAAATGAACCATGTAAAAAGGAAAAGAGAGTATTCCCAACCACAGAAAAATGCGACTCCCCAGTAACCGCCCCACCGCATCCTGCTGATACGCCAGACCGAACAGCAACCATGCAAACCCAAATACCATTACAGGTGACAGTTCGGGAAACGCCAGCGTGCAGACAACAAAGCCGAGGCTCCCCCATGTCACAAGGCTTGCGCGCCTCCCCACCAGCGGCCCGGCGGCAAGAACGGCGCGACCCAGCGCCATTCCCGCCCCGAAACCGCCGAGCATACGCACTGCCCCCATTGTTCCGCTGGGGTTGTTGTAGGCATGATGGGTCACTGCAAGCAGTACACATTCACCAGCCAGAATACATCCGGCCAACCCGTGCAAAACAGCAGGTTTTTTCAGGTAAAGCAGTCCCCATGCCAGGCATGGAAACAGCAGGTAACCCAGAACTTCGGCGCTGAGAGACCACGAAGGGCCATTCCATTCACCGAGTTTGACGACAGTCCAGGTCTGCACAAGCAGGAGACTCTGCACAAACCCCGGCCACGAAAAATTATGCACTTTATAGGCAAATTCCGGTGAACTATAAGTTCGAGACCAATGAACAAAATCTGGAAACAATAAAACAATCGGGACAATAAGGAACATTATTACAATATGAAGAGGATAGACACGAACAAATCGCAGAATAAAGAATCTTTTTAGCGTTAACAGGTTTCCTGTCCGGAACTCGTCACCATGCGTTAGCATGAGAATAAAACCAGACAGAATAAAGAAAAGATCAACGCTACGAAAGCCGTTTTCCACAATCACCGAATGGTCAAGCGAGTGAATATTCAGACTTTTGAGCATGGGGGGCAGCATATGATGCACGGCTATCCCCAATGCCGCGGCTCCACGAATACCCGTTAAAGCGGGGATAATGCGCGGTAGAAAATGACCCGATGCTTGCTTTTTTAATTCCACATCTGTTTTTTGAACTGATGGAACGTTTTTTCTTTCCAAAATCATTTCCGCCATAGCATGGCCACCGCATAAAGACATAGTTTGTTAATATCATTTGCATATAGCGACATATACAAACGTCAAGGCAATGGTATTATTTTTTTATTTAATTAGATGAATGTCATTTTTCGAAAAATACATCACATTAACTATTTATGGAATATGGATATAATTATTGTTCAATATATATTTTAAAAGACGGTTTCATAAAAAAAGCGGGCCACATAGCCCGCCTTTCATCAGAAAAAAGATCCGTTACCGTCTCCGTAATTTCGCACCAATAAAGCGGCCCAGCGGTCCGGCGAAAACGGTTGCCAATGACAACAGATTGAGGGACTGCCGCAGCTCGTTCAAGCGACGATCACGATTGAGATGAGCTTCCACTTCAGCGGGATACAAATAGGATCGTCGCCCGAAGAAAGCAAAGACCAGAGCCAGGAAGACGTCGGTAAAGAAGACCAGAGCGGGCGAGAGCACCGGCCCAAAGCCGAATTCGTAACGGAAAATGGCCCAGAGCAGCGCATGTCCGGTAATCAGTGAGAAAAAGCCAAGGAGCGCTGCAACCAGCAGCAAAGCTACCTGACGTCCGATCCGCATCGCCTTCTGCTGAAGAAGCTGAACTTCGGCCTGGGCCGCGGACTTGCCGACATCGAAAAAGTGCATTGGATCCCCGTCTACCTCACATAAGCCGGCATCGAGGATGAACCGGCGTCCTGTTATGAGCCCTGCCTCGTCCCAAGAGCAACCGAGGCAGGAGCAGAACACTTCACAAGAAGGTAAACTCTGTATCAGACCTCAGGCACCGTGACGACAGGTTCCTGAGACGGAACATTAACGCGACAGGCGTCCGAGGACAAATCCGGCCACAAAAGAGATTGCTATGGAAAGAAAGGGCTTGGCGCTGACACTGGTCGCAACCGTTGTTTTCTGATGTTCCGCGATCTCGCGGGCATTGGTGACGGCCGCATTCGCCGCATCTGAAATCGGCGGAACGACATGGGCATTAAGAAAGTGTTCCAGCTGACTTTTCAGCGCTTCCAGTTCATCGCGCGCTGTCGTCGAAGCCTCATCAACTGCAGTAGCTGCCTGTTTCTTGATCTTGTCTGCAGACATAATCATTCGCTCCTGTTTGCTGACAGGAATGTCAGCCTTGTCTCCGGCGGTCCGGAATCAACAACAACCTTAACTCTCTGCTCAGGTTGTGGTTCCCTGTCACCATGACATTACGCAATTATTCAGCCACACTGACAGTGGATACTATCAGCCTCACTTCGGATAGTCCGGCTTTTTCCTTCACCCTGCATACCGGAGAATATCTGGCGCTCCTCATGCTGAATGATTCAGGAGAAGCGCTGGGAACACTCTCAGACATCCTGAGCGGACACCGCCATTCCGGGAACGCGCACCTGACCCTCCTTGGACAGAATGTCTCACGCCGACCAGCCGGTCAGCGTGGCCTTGCTGTCGTTGGAGCACGAGACCCGCTTTTTGCTCACCTGTCCGTTCGGAATAATCTTGCGTTTCCCCTTCGGGCAGGGAAGCGACCGCAGGATCAGGCAGCGCATAAAACAGTCCAGCTTCTGGCGCTTCTCGGACTGGAACAGCAGGCCGACGCCTTCCCGTCATCTCTGACGGCTTCTGAGCGACTGCGCGCGCAACTGGCCAGAGCACTGGCCACGGACCCTGCCATCATCATTCTGGAAGATATTTTCGCCGGACTGGACAGCGAAACCCGCGCGGACATCCATCAACGCATCCTTCGGCTGCGAAGGGCGCGAGACACAAGCTTTCTGCTTCTGACCCGTGACCGCGCCGACGCACTGACCGCGGCCAATCGTATTGGCGTCATTGCCGATGGCGCTCTTTTGCAGATCGGCCCGGCCACCGAGCTGATGGAACGCCCTGCCTCCCCACGCCTCGCCGTCGCCATGACGGACGCCAACCGTCTTACCGGGCTGGCCATCACGGTCGAGGATGACATCGTGCAGACGCGCCTCGCGTGTGGCGGCACGATGGAAGGTCTTGCTGAAGGAGACGTGTCAGAAGGTGATCTCGTGGAGCTGTGCATCCGGCCTGGCAGGATCGCCCTGATGTTCCCACGGGGGCCTGTCAATGCAGACGATACAAACGGCAGCCTTCCGGCCACTCTGAGTGAGATCCGGAATTTGGGAGACCTGTTTGTGCTCCGGGTGCGACTCGCAGACAGCACGGAAGTCATTGTCCATCGACCGGCAGGCTCCCTCCCGCCTGGCGTCGCTTCCGGACAGACAGTTCTGCTGGCCTGGGGGCCTTCGGCTGCTGTGGTCTTTCCGTCACAGGACAAAGAAGGCTAGTCTGATAGCAGTCTAAGCAACCCAAGGGCGTAATTTGTTTTCTTCTTCACCGAGCACGGGTGAGCCGCACCGGCTCCGCACAGGGCCCTGCCGCCTTTTGGCCGGACTGGTGACTCTGCTCTTCATGTGCTGTTTTTTCCAGAGAGCAGAAGCCGCCACCCATGTCAGGCGTGTCGGTCTGCGGCCCCTTGTCGTTGCAACACCTGCCGGCTCGCTGAACGCCACGCTGAACGGCGTTGTCTGGAAACCTTTTTCTCAGCTGACCCATCAGAAGATCAAAACGACGCTCTGGACCGACCTGACAGAAGCAAATTACAGCCAGCTCCGGTCAGGCAAGCAGAACTGGTCCCTCGTGCTCATAGAAGACGACGCCGCCGAGACAGGGTGCGCCCAAGGTCTCTTTCTGCCGTTTCCGGCCACCGCGTCGGAGAGCAGCAACGCCGATCCTGCCCGCTGTGGCGTGCCTGCGCTTTCGCTGGATTATGCTCTTTCCTGGGACAGTTCCCGCTTTTCCGATACACCAACCTGGAGAGATTTCTGGGACGTTGCACGGCATCCGGGCAAACGTGGCCTGCGCGCCGATCCTCGCATCACGCTGGAAATCGCCCTCCTCGCCGATGGCGTTCCGCCTGACGCCATCTACAGCACGCTGGGGTCCTCCGCCGGTCTCGACCGAGCCTTCAGGCGCCTTGCTCAATTACGGCCCTATATTGTCTGGTGGACTTCACCCGCTGAAGCCATGCACATCCTCACAAAGGGTGCTGCGTTAATGAGCGTCACACCAACCAGCGAAGTGACGGTCGCCAATATCGGCCTGCCGACTCCGCGATTCAGGAATCTCTGGTTTCCTCTTCTACGCGTCAATTACGACTGGGTGATCCCCGCCAACGGGACCAGAGACCTGACGTCCGCACTGGCTCTTGCGACATGGGCCACCGCATCCGAGCAGCAGAGCGCTCTCAATGCGCAACTGATCACTTCGGCACCAGCCTCGGCGCAGCCGCGTGTAGGAACATTGCCGCCAGCATTTCCTCTGAATGTCGATTTCTGGCGCATGAATTTCCCTGCGATCAAAGCCCGCTTCGACCAGTGGCTCAGTCAGCACTGATATGGTGACGACATGATCCCTCTTTCTGATTTCCCCCCAGGCGTCATCGCGACGCACGCCTGCATCACCTTCATTTCAGCCGTGTTGATGACGGCTTTATGTCTGGCCACATCCCGCGCCAGGATCTGGTATTTTCTGATGATCGCCTTCTGGATCCCGGACATCATCGTCGCGTTCTGGCTTCCATCGCTCGTTCTGTCGTCAGCTTTATTCCCGCGTGAACCCATCCCCACGCTCCTGTCCGTCATTCAGGGATTTCTCATCAGCCCCTCTCTGACGCTCCCGCTCCTCGGCGCTCTGGTCAATGCCCAGCCGGATGTGCTGCGCACGGCGCGCTCTCTTGGCGCAGACTGGTTCCGCCGGGTTGCCTTGCTGTGGCTGCCACTTCTTCGCCGGCGACTGATTCTGGGAAGCGTCGCGACGGCCCTGCTTGCCGTCATCATGACGTTCGCCATGCTGTGGCGTCCTCAGGCTGGCCTCTGACCGGCAAGTTTCAGAGTCGCGGCCCTGCCGAGCCACCGGTGAACTCCGTGTGTCTTCCCCCGACGACGTGTTGCGGGTATCTTTCGTCATGACCATCGACATCCCCTTCTGGGAAACCAAATCCCTCGACCAGATGACCACCGAGGAGTGGGAATCCCTTTGCGACGGCTGCGGGCGTTGCTGTCTGCACAAGCTGCGCGATGAGGATGACGGCAGTCTCCACTATACAAACGTCGCCTGCCGCCTGCTCGACACCCACACATGCCGCTGCATCGACTACTCTGGACGTCACCGCAAAGTGCAGGATTGCATCACCCTGACGGCTCCCATGCTGGAAACCATCGACTGGCTTCCACCGACCTGCGCCTACAAGCGGCTGTCGGATGGCCTGCCACTTCCTGAATGGCATCCGCTGATCACAGGAAACCCGGACAGTGTCCGCGAAGCGGGAGCATCTGCGGGTGATCGCTGCGTCAGTGAGCGAAAAGCTGGCAATCTTGAAGATTACGTCGTCGCGTGGCCAGCACTCGATCCGGCGGATGAGCCAGCAGAATGACACCCCGGGTCCCACGACCCACCAGCCCTGAAGATGCTCTCCCTGACAGCATCCTGCTTCCTTCCGGCCCTTTTCCGGTAACGTGGCGGCGTTCGGCGCGAGCAAGACGTCTGTCCCTCCGCCTGTCACGCGCAGGCGACAGCATAATCGTCACACTGCCGCCGCGTGTCCCACCACAAACCGGCCTGTCGCTTCTCAACGCTCATCACGACTGGATCGTCCGGCAGCTGCAGCAGCGACCAGCAGCCATCTGCTTCACCTCCAGCAGCCTCATCCCCGTCAATGGCGTGCCACACACCGTCCGCCACACACCGGAGGAACGAGGGGGTGTCTGGATCGATGCGGATCACACACTGCACGTCAGTGGCGACGCCGATTTTCTTGCGCGCCGGGTTCGTGATTTTCTTCAGACACTGGCCTATAAACATCTGGGCCAGCGCTTGCTGGAACTCTCCGGACGCACCGGCCTTGCTCCCCGGACATTCGCCATGCGCGATGCGGTTTCCCGCTGGGGAAGCTGCAGTACGGCAGGTCGGATCATGTTGAACTGGCGTCTCATCATGGCGCCGTCTTTTGTGCAGGATTACGTCATCCTGCACGAGCTTGCGCATCTGAAACATCATAATCACAGCGCCCACTTCTGGGCGCTCGTCGATCAGATGTGTCTCACCCGGAACGAAGCCGAACTCTGGCTCAAAAATCATGGTCCCGCTCTCATGCGCGCGGCCTGACGGACACACTCAAGAAGGCTCTTACCGATCACTTTGTGACATGCTAGAAACCCGCACCAACGCGAACTTGGCGGAATGGTAGACGCACGAGACTTAAAATCTCGAGTCCGTAAGGGCGTGCGGGTTCGAGTCCCGCAGTTCGCACCACTGATAACACATTGATTTAATTGGCTTTTATGGTTTCACAACAACCTTAAAAGCCTTGTCTTCTACACAAGGCTTCTACACACAGAGGCTTTGTCTTGCTGATTCGATTGCCTTCTGGTTATCATTTTCGTCGGCGCGTCCCTTCACATCTCCGTGATGTTTTAGGTAAACGAGAAGTGTGGCACTCTCTCGGAACCACAAAACGAGATATGGCTAAAACTTACGCATGTGAGATTTACGTATCCACGGAAAAGCTGTTCATTTCAGCAACAAGGCTTATGGACGAACTAAAAGAAACCGAAGAATTCATTAAAAATGAACTACCCAACGAAATGCGGGAAGTTTTCGAGTTTCTGATTAAAGATTATCAAGACCAGATTAAAACACTAAAAACAAAATATAAACAGAAAGAATTAAGACACGCGCTTGACTCATTGAAAGATGCCAAAGAACTAGAAAGAGCGAAAAACATCGCGGAACGTGGCGCAGAACTATTAAACAAAACAATAAAATACGTTAAACCCGAAAAATCGTTGCTTGCGGATATTCGGAACGAGATTAACAAAATCAACGCTTACCTGAAGCCAGCAGAAGCAAAGCCTTCACCTTTGTTTTCCGAGGCTACTGAAACCTTCATCGCTACCAAAACCAACGTCAAGCAATCCGTCATTGATAGTTATCGAGCCACCTTCAAAAGGTTCCTTGAAGTCTGTGAAGATAAACCTATCAGAGCCTATACAGGCGAAGATGCAGGGCTTTTTAAATCACTAATGGAACAACTACCCGAAACATATGGAAAACAGAAAAACGACACACGAACAGTTAAAGAGTTTGTCGATTACGCGAATAAAAAGAAACTCCCACGGGTATCGGGAAAATCAGTCAAAAACCATTTCACCAAACTATCAGGAATGTGGAAATATTTTCTACTCCGCGACCTTGTGGATAAAAATGTTTTCACAGGCGGGTGGCAGTTCGATACCAAAGCCAAAACCAAGCGTGTCCGCTGGAATGACGAAGACCTGAAAAGGATTGCGGGTCAGCCGTGGCAGTTCGGAACTATCAGTCACAAAACAGCCAGCATGATTGTCGGGATTGCTTCTTTCACAGGTATGAGACTGGAAGAAATCTGTAGGCTCAGACCGCAGGATATTACCGAAATCAAAGGCGTCCCCTGCATCCTGGTGCAAGACCATCCAGCACAGAAAAACCAACCGTGGACCGCATGGAGCGCGAAAACAGAGGCAGGCAGTCGAGTTGTCCCTATCTGTTCAGCATTGCAAAAAGCGGGACTTCTGGACCTTGCTCAAAGAGCCACAAATCAGAAACGGCACTATATCTTTCACGACCTGAGATTTACAGGGAAAGACAAAAAACGCTCGGCCCATTTTCAGCGAGATTTTTCCAAGTTCAAAACACGCCTTGGTATCGGTAGGAGCACCGTTTTTCATTCGTTCAGACATAATGTATCTACAAAACTCAGAAACATCCACGAACACGGTGAAGGTGGTTTAAGAGAATCTTGGATTGATGATTTTCTCGGTCATGAGGGAGAAAATAAGTCTGTAGGAAATACCGTCTATTTCGATGACGTGGATATTGTGAATCTCAAAAAAGTCGCAGAAAGTATTGAATATCCACCATTCTGGAATATTAAAAATCTATTTCAGAAAAAAACAGATGGGCAAACACAAAACAAAGAAGGAAGCAATAGTGAAAAATAGAAATCAAATACAAGCTTTTCTACGAGCAAAAATAATAGGTGCCATCCATTCAGCAAGAGCAGCAGCAAATTTAACCCATCAAGGCGTTAAAGGAAATGTATTAGAAATACTTGTCCGTGACCTCTTTCGTCCCTTATTACCCGCAGATGTGGGAGTCGGAACGGGTCAAATCATTGAGTGTGAAACAGGGAAATTATCGAAGCAAATAGATATAGTCTTATATGACAAGTCTATATTGCCACCCATATTATTTGATGAAAGCATCGGCATTTTTCCACTTGAGTCTGTTTTATACACCATAGAAGTGAAAACTCGATTAACACGTAAAGATTTACAAACAGCACATAATAGCGCACTTGAGCTACGAGATTTCAATTTCCTTTATTCAACAGAAGAAAGAGTGAGAAGTGTTATATTTGCACTCGATACCGATTTGTCTGGAAACAGAAAAACAGATATAGGTAGATATAAAGAAGTATATAAAGAAGATACCATACCAATTGTAGCAATTTGTATAGCAGGAAAAGCATATTGGTTTATGTCAGGAACCGCATGGGTATGCCACACCTCCGAAACAGATAATTTTGATGAAATACTTGGATTTTTAGGTGGAATAATGAACACCTATCCACAAATACGCAAAGCGCGAGGCCAACCGACATTGGGCAACTACATTCTAAATCAACCAACCGCAACAGAACTAATCCCAATACGTGAAAAAATGACAGTCAGTATAGATGGAAACAATATAAAAATAACATAATAATAAATTAAATATGCAATTTTCTTCTAATTTACAAAATATTATGTTTTAATAAAAAAGCACCACACAAAGCGATGCCTTTTTATTATTAACCAGAATATCCACACCCACTCCCCAGTGAAAGGATACCAAACTTAGGAATAATTTCATTATGGTAGACAAATACGAAAATTACAAGAATAAAATAAACAATATTCCAAAATATTTTATGGAAGGAAACGACTACAGAAAATACACCAAATCAAAACGAAACAAAGCCATTGCTTCTGGTATCATAGATTTCTCTCATCGTTATAATTTTTCATCGTTATTTTTCACACTAACAAGCGAAAAATACCAAGACAGTAAAAAATTATCGAGATGCGAAATTAACGACAAACTCACCAAAATCAGAAAACAGCTAACCAAATCAAATATCATACACTTCGGTATAAAATCACTCGAAGAGCATAAAACAGGAATCAAACACACTCATATACTCATGTTCGTCAGACCTGATGAGATGGAACAAACGTATAATGCCATTCAAAAGCAGATTAACGAGAAAACAAACATAGATAACAGGAACATTCAGCACGTAAAAAAGTTTACGGAACAAAATATAACCAACTACATCATAAAATGCACTGTAGATAATGATGATAAAAAACGCATATCCACTATAAAAAACAGTTCTGAAATATCTTTCTTCGGAATCAAAAAAGGAATTGTTACCATATGGAATAATATATTTAAACAGAACTTTGAAATATCACCACACAACGAAATGCTCAAAACATTCAACAGATACAAAAATATCAAATGTCACATCGTTAATAATCGTTATTACCGTGCTCTCGATGACTTGGAATGTTTCAACGAGATAAAACACACACTCACAAATAACTACGTTCAGAGATTAAAAAATATCGTCTCTACCGTCAATAAAATTAGGAAAAACAGACACAATTACCAAAAACTAGTTTTCCTTAGAGCGAGTAATGAAAGAAAACATCGGATATATATAAATAAAAAGGTATCGGATTTCTATTTTGTTTTTATACGTGGTCCACCACTCAAAACATTTTACCAGCTATCTCAAAACATTAACCAATGGAGGACTTATAAAATGATATATTATAACAAAACAAACAACAACGGAACAACAACAGGAATACCGCCACCATCTTCATGGCTGGATATTGTGCAGTTTCTTGCGGTTCCACAGGTCGCAGACCTTGGCCAGTTGGAGCGGGTTCATCCCGTTCCATGCCTGGCTTCATCATTCTGTAGCCCTTTTTGTTCTTTTTATGTTCGTATTTCTTGACTTCCGAGTGTCCCCTTTGGTTCAATAAAAGTATTCATATGAAAGGATGATAACTGAACGGCGGGAGAAATCAGATGGATAAATACAAATGTGAGATACTAGCAAAAATAGCGGAAACAACAGGTATCGGTATTCACGAACTATTCTCGCCCCCCATCCCACCGCTTCATATGATTTCCCGTTGTAACCATTCAAGGAGCGGTTTCTTCGTAAAAGATGTAATTTTCTTCGATAATAATCTGTTCCAACACGAAGCAACCATAATTCTTGATGGCTTACCAAAGAGGACCGATGGACCGAGAGAAGAAGCTATTCGGAAGCTGGTGGCCGACCGATACGGTTCAGTCTCCCATAAATTCAGATTGTATTCCGCCATCATGAACGACAAAAACACGTCGCCAAAATCACTATCTGACGGCATGAAAAAAGAGCTATGGAGCTACTGGCAATCAATTCGACCAGATTGTATTTCAGCCAGATATTGGAACAATGACTTCATCCGATACCTAAACGGACTGACGCCTGAGCAACAATCTCAAGCAATTTATGACCAGCGAATTGCAACTAAAAAGCTGTTCTCGCTCCCGAAAAGAAAGAAACCACAACCGTCCAGACGCTCCCTGCTCCTGAATATTGAGTCCACAGGAATTTCAGATTCAGACGAAGTGATTCAAGTCACCATCACAAGCAAATCAGGACACAAAATCTATATCAACTCATTGTTGAAGCCATCCGTGCCGATGACAGAAGGCGCGACCGATGCGAATGGTATCACTGATGACATGCTCTCGGGCTATCCAACTATTTGTCAGATTGTGGACGAACTCAAGAGCATCACAAAGAAATGCGAACTGGTCGCCTACCGCATTGATTTCGATATTCGGCTCCTTCGCCAATCGCTGGTGTCTCACGGGCTAGATACAGAATGGCTCGATAAGCTCAGCAAATCCGATACAAAAGAATATTGGAATTATGCTCACTCTGCCGGGAATAGTGCGCGTCGCATCATGCAAGAACTGGCGTGATTTCGTCCCTTGCCAGCGTTGGTGACAATATAAAAGCCAGGCATGGAACGGGATGAACCCGCTCCAACTGGTCAGGGGCTTTGCCCCGTGAACCCCATAAGAAAAAAGGAGAACATAAAAATGCCCACCACATACGCTCAGAGATTTTATATAAAGTCATCACCTGAAGAAAAACTATGCTGGAAACAGCACGCCAAGGCACTCGGACATAATGGTATCGCGCCGTTAATGCGTCAGCTTATGCGTGAATCCGTGGCAACAGGCAAAAGAGGCGACGAAACCCGCACAGAGTTGCAAAATATCCAATTAGAACTATCAAAGATAGGCAATAATATAAATCAAATTGCGATACACGCGAATACTCAAAGACAAATGGAAGAAATTAGCGAAGAACTAAGAGAAATCACACGGACACGAAAGCAAATAAGTAAACTTGTCCATGGAATGAGGTGCAATTTATGATAATAAAAGGTGGTCCAATATTATCAAAAAACGGACACGCAGACACAGCAGACCATATATTTAATGGCCCAAAAAACGAGAGAATTACCGCATTACAGGGCAATCCGTTCATTATGCAGGACATGGTCTTTGATGCCAAAAATTTCGGATTAAAGTATGGTTTTCATCATTTCAAAATATCACCCGATAAACTTATATCACGCGAACAAGCATATAAAGATTTCGAAGCAATCGCCAAAGAATATAGCTTTAATTTATCGGATGCCGTCATTGTCGAGCATCAAAAGCAGAGAAGCAAAAAAGATAATAGTGCAATACATTGGCACTTAATCGCACCACATTTTAATCACGTCACAGGCAAGGCTTTAGATTGTCGCAATTCGTATAAGCGAAATGAGAAATTAAGTCGTTTATCAGAGATACGAACAGGTCAGACAATCATACAGGGGCGACATAATAAAGCGGTCTTTTATGCTCTGGAAAAAGAAGGGAAAACCGCAGAAGCCCAAGCCATCCAGCATATTACAACAGGCGAATTGCCTTCCGCTTCTTTCAGTGTGAATCAACAGAGAAAAGCAGAGCGTGCAGGCATATCTTTGCCAAACGAAAAAGCCACAATAGAAAATATCTGGAAGGCTTCGGACGGACTTAAAGCGTTTATCTCTGGTCTTGAGTCTGAAGGCTTTACGTTTCAAGCTGGAACAAAAAAAGACACATACATCATTGAAAAGAATGGAACTTTAATCGGTTCCGCAAACAGACTTTTAAAAATGAAAAAGGGCGAATTTGCCCAATTATATAAGGAGATGAATAATGTTCAACTGGATGAAAAAGAAGCCCCAGCAACAGCCAAAAAAGGACTCATCAAGAAGGCCAGCAACCGACAATCAGACGACTACGAAAACGAACCGAGCGACCAGCACGATGACGCAAGAGCAGAAGCAACGGCAGGAAATGCAGAAAGCTACATACTCAGAAGCGAAGAAAGCGCACGACGGAACAGCGGAAATCCTGAGCCTGATGCAGGAAGCGGGCGACGGGCAGAACCCGATAGAATTATTGCAAGAGAGCCTGAATCAGATTCTAAAAAATCAGGATCAGCAGACACACGCAATCAGCGCAATGCTAAAAATGCTATCGCAACAGCAAAAATCAACGGACTGAAATCAATAAAACTTTCCGATATTTCACACGTTCGCATTGTCGATGATGATTATATTGATGAGATTAAGACACGCTTGAAACAGATAAAAGCAGATGACGCGGAATATTTTGACGGAGTTTATAAAAACCTAAAGGCTCAAAACCGCGAAGTTTACAAATATAATAAATCTATTGATAACGATGCAATTTCTCTCATCATTGATGCAATTTGTAGGATTCTCTTTGGATACACTATTAAGCAACAAAAAGCTCAGCCGTTGCCCGTCAGCTACCCACGGATAGAAAGTCCCGTTGACCGTGAGGCATTTGATGCAATGAAACCCAGAGACCAGAGAAGCATTATCTTTAATGCTCTTGTGCAGTTCCGTGCATCATACAGAAGGCATGACAACTTTAATAAGCGATTCAATTTACCAAGCGATTTTCCTGATTTTCAATCATTTCTAAAAGCTTATGAAGGTGATTTTATGGCTGATGAGATGGCGAATATGTATCCATCTATATACATCCGTGAGCTTGAAAAGAGCGAAAGCGAGCAGGACAAGATGACAGCGAAGGAGCTTAGGAAGCTGGAAGCGGGCGAGGTCTCACAATATACACAACACACGGCCAGCGACCTGAGAGAGTGCATCTGTTCGATACACGGAGAAATCTCCGAAAGCATGAAGCTGGAAGCAGATAACAAGAAGCTGGACGAAGCCCTGAAGGCTCAGCTTGAAGAGTGGAATCAGATGCAGTCCGTCAAGAATCCACGACAGCAACCCGAACCGAGCAATATTATACAGTTTAAAATATAATTTTTATTCTTCCTATGTTCGGAAAACTGTAGTTTATCGAATGCATGTGTTAATATGGTAATTACCTTATTTTATCTATTCGTTATTTTATTCGGAAATGAGGGTTAATTTTTATGATTTAAAGGAGTATTTCAATGGCAATATATGGATATGCACGAGTTAGCACAGTTGAACAAAATGAAGGCTTGCAGATTGATGCTTTAAAAAACCAAGGCTGTAAAAAAATATATACAGATAAGGCAAGCGGTTCAAAATCTTCACGTCCTGAACTTGATAAAATGTTAAAGAAGATAAAAGAAGGGGATACCGTCATAATATGGAAGTTAGACAGGCTTGGACGCTCAACCGTTCACCTTGCTAACTTGCTTGAAGATTTGAGAATTAAAGGCGTTTCTGTTCGTTCAATAACTGAAGGTATTGACACTTCTGGAAATCTTGGACGTTTCCTTTTTACAATTCTTTCAGGCGTTGCAGAGTTAGAACGCGAAAACATAAGGGAACGTGTCAACGCAGGATTGAGAAATGCCAAAAAGAAAGGCGTCAGGCTTGGACGTAAAGAGAAGTTTCAAGAGAAAGATAAAGCCTTGATTAGAAGGCTTCACGGCCTTGGCGACAGCTATACAAAGCTTTCCCGCCAGTTCTCGGCTTCTCGTTCGACAATATGGCAAATCGTCAACGATGCGGAAAAAGCCACTTTTCAAGATGGCAGACAAACCGACCTTGAGGACGCTCTATAAAGGTCTTGATTTTCTACAAAGGTCTTCTACATTCTTCTAAACACATAGACTTTAAAAGTCTTTTATATCAGTGTGTTAAGCAAGCGCGTGCGGGATTGTTACTATTCGAGTCCCGCAGTTCGCACCACTAACTTATTGAAATATAACAGTAAAATGAGAATTTGACGGGTCTGCGGGATTTTCCCGTTTGTCTTCCCAGACTGGGAAACGCAGATGCTCCGCCTCATTGGCTCTCATTACCATTTCCGCCGGGCTGTGCCCGTTGCCGTTCAGGCCAGACTGGGCCGAACCGAAATTTCTCTCTCTTTGCAGACTCAGAGTAAGCTGGTGGCCCGTGAACGGGCAGCAGCCCTTTACGCCCGAACAGGCTTACTTTTTGAGAAGGCAAAGACGATGGAGACCGACCTGTCCCGTGAGGAAATGATTACTCTCCTTACCGAACAGGGCAAAATCATCGCGGAACAGGAAGAACTCCTTACCCTTGCCGATGATGCCTTCCGGGCCGAGAAACGCGCCCTGCAAGCCGATCACGCCATGACTTTAATGAATCAGGTACAGAAGGAAGGTGCTTTCATCTCTTTCGCCACAGACTCTCTCAAGGCACTGGAAGCCCGGCTTCAAAGCATGATGCAGAAAGTCTTCACAGACAGCGCTGTGAGCAAAAAAGAAAAGGACATGCTGCGTGAGCAGATCAAAAACCTCTCCACCCTGATTGTTGATCTTGGCAAACATCGCCCTGCTGCTCCGGCAGATGCTCCTATCGGAAGCCCGGTTGAGGATGAACAGCCCAAAGCGCGCAAGCCGACCTCTCCGCCTCTTTCCGTAATGGCAGAAAAATTTGTCTTTGCTGACAAGGACAAGAGCGAGGACACCAAGAAAGCCACACGCAAAACCGTAGCCCTCTTCATCGAAGCTTTTGGTGACATGCCGGTGAAGCAGATCACGGGCACGGTTGCTGGGGAATTTTTCGACCTGCTCTCTGATCTTCCTGCCACTCATGGCAAAGGAAGAACCGGCCTTCCCATTCGTGAAGCCGTCGCGCAGGCCCGCGAGCGAGGGCAGGAAATAGTCAGCGGGAAGACGGTGAAAAACCATTTCTCCCGTCTGTCCGCCTTGTGGATGCATCTTGTGCAACGAGAGATGGCTGACCGGAATCCATGGGCCGGTTGGGATTTTAACATCACCAAGAAAATCGTACGGCGAGGCTGGACAGATGATGAACTGACACTGCTTGCCCATACACCATGGAATGGCACATCGGTTTCCCACACCACATGGACCGGGATCATCAACGTTGGCATGTTTACGGGAATGCGTCTGGGCGAAATCTGCAATCTGAGAAAACAGGATATAGAAATTATCGAAGAGGTTCCGTGCTTTCATGTTCGTCCTCACCCAGAAGATAACTGGTCACCCAAAACGTCAGCAGGCACACGGATCATTCCCATTCACTCGCATCTACTCGCCATGGAAGGGCTCGACCTGCTCAGAGATACCGGGGAGCACTCCCTGTTCCCTGACCTCACGGTTTCATCGACGGGTGAACGCGGGGATAATTTTGCGCGTTCTTTCTCAAAGCACAAAAAACGACTTGGCCTTCCAGACGCGGTAACATTCCATTCCTTCCGTCATACAGTCAGTACGAAACTCAGAAACCAAGAGGCGCATATTCGCGAACTGTGGATCGATACTGTTTTAGGGCATGAAGCGTCTCATAAATCACAGGGAACGATGAACTACACGAGCGGGATTGAAGTCGCCAATTTGAAGCAGGTCATTGAAGCCCTGACCTATCCGCCCGAGTGCATCATGCCTTTCTGAAAGCCTTATGGTGACAGTATCTTTTGCATAAAAAGAAAAGTTCGGAAATCAGGCATCTGAATAGGTTACCCTTACAGGGAGCCAGCAGTGTCAGACGGCTACCCAAAGGGTAGCGTCTGACAGCTGGTAAGGGGGAGAAATCTCCCCCGTTAACCCCCTCTTTCAGGAGAACCAGTTATGCCCGTTGCCCGCACTTCCCGTCTTTCTGTCAGAGCGTCACCCGATGAACTGGTGCGCTGGAACCATATGGCCAGCACTCATGGTCATACCACAACCGCCCACTGGATACGCTCCCTCCTGACCAGTGCAGAACTGGCCGGGCATGATGGGCCACGCGTTCCCGATGAACTGCGCGGGATACGTCATCAGCTTTCCCGTGTTGGAAACAACCTTAATCAGCTTGCCCATTCTGCCAACTGTACCGATGCCGTGCATTGCGGGGCGGTGCTGGACGAGGTTGAAAAGCTGATCCAGAACCTTGACCACCTTCTCCCCCGCTCACGGAGAAACCGTCCTGACAGGTCTGCCGCTCGCAGGTGCGACAGGCCAGCACTGACCCTGCACTGACTGTTTGTGGTCATCCCCATGATCGTCAAAGAAAGCCGGATCAGAACAACGAGTGGCGCGGGTGCTTTGTCCCGCCATGTGCTGTATGGTGCGAAGAATGAAGCCATCCGGGTTCTGGCGGGTTCGGACTGGCTCATGCGTGATGCTATGCGCGAAGCCAGACGTGAGGGGCTGACATACGGTCTGCGCCATATCGCCTTCAATCCTGACGAGGCCATGACGGATGATCAGCTTTCGGACTTTGCCCGTCGCCTGTGTGAAGAACTCCATGCCGACCCGGAACACCTTACCCTTGTCGTCCACCAGAAAGAAGGCAGCACACACGGGCACCTGATCCTGCCCGAATGGCAGGGAAACCATGTTCTGCAAAGCCGGTTCACATGGATGCGTCTGGAGAAAGTCGCACGGCTGGAGGAAATCCGGCTTGGTCATGCTCTCGTACCCGGAAGGCATGACAGGGCTATTGCCAAAGCCCTGCGCAGAGAAGGCCATCATCAGGCAGCGGAACAGGTCGCAGTCCTGATCCCTGCACCTGAGAGCGCCAAACCTCGCGCCGCCTACACATCACAGGCCCGACGGATTACGGAACGACAGGGGCTTGACCTCCCGGCGATGAAACAACTGGTCAGCGCCCTCTGGTCACAGTCGGACGGGTTAAAATCATTCCGGGCGGCGCTGGCGGAACATGGCCTGACTATGCGGGTAGGTGATCGAAAAGAAACACGCTCCGGCGCTCATATCATTGAAACCACCGATGGAACGCTGATTGGTAGCTTTACCCGGCTGACAAAAGTGCGCATGGCGGAATTCCGAAAGCTGCTGGCAAAAGAACACTCAGCAGAACACGAAAAGCCGCAACTAGATATCAGAAGTACCCGTGTTCCTGTGCGCGTGACATCGGAAAATGGCCAGACCGAGATATTATCAGCCCCTACCTCCCCACCTGCCAGAAAAAGAGAGCCGAAACGCATTTCCCTACCACGCAGGAATAAAGCGATTGACGCACTCAGGCGCAGGCAGATGGAGGAGGTGGACAGGCCAGCAGTCATGCCACACACCCCGCCGAAACCATTGTATCCGCTGATTCTCAGCGCTGAAGAAGCCCGTATCCGCCGTCGGATCAGGCGGGCTATTCTGGACCAGCAGGCCATTCTTGACCAGAAAGCCCCGGAAACGGGCTGGGCACCTCTGGACCGGGAAACAACCATTGCAAAATGGCGGGAAAGCCTCACACCCTATCAGATACAGTTGCGCACCAGTTTTGAGTGCTATGTCACCGCCCGAAAAGAATGGAAACAGACCACAGAAAGCCGCTGGCAACGTATGACCGGACACGCCGGAAAACTGGAAAAAATCTGCCAGCGGCTTTTGCTCGAATTTCTAGAAGTCCTGCGTTTTGTCGTACAGGCATTGCTGCATGTTGTCGGACTGCGCTCTACACCGCCAGAACCCGTCCGGCCTGTTCTGACGGAGAACGACAGACCAGCCCTTGAAGATTTCCACAAACGGCATGATGCCGAATTTACCGCCATGGCTGATCAGGAAAAACTTGAGGTCTGGCTCTCATACCGCTTTGACAGGCTTGTGCGAGCCAGACAGGAGCGCATCCAGCAATGGGACAAGGCCCACCGACCTGAAAAAGAACAGGCAAGGCAGGAAATCTCCCGCCTTCGTTCAAAACTTGTCATTCTAAAAGGAGTGACGAGAAATATGCCTGCTCCTTCGTCCCAACCGGTTATCGAACATTAACGCGCAGCCAGTTTTTCACAGCCTCACGTGCGAACAAGCCTGTCTCAGCACATGGTCAGAGAGGTCAGTCTTTCCCTGATGAAAAGATCAACCATCATCCGCAGATGGCGCAGGTCACCCCGAAAGTGCTCCTGCAACAAGACTTCCTCGACACCATCAAAAGTGATCCACCTGCGATCCAGCCCCATCTCTGTCAGAATTGCTTCCGCCATCTGACGAGACAATCCAATAGCATGTTTTCTGTCTGGCGACGGCACATGCACAATCTGACACCTGGAGCGAAGAGGAAGCGGTACCCTCTCCAGCACATTGGCAGTCATGACCCAACGCACACGGGACAGATCGACCTCGGCATTCAGACAGATATCACGAAAAGTTCTGGCTTCACCGGGCTCAAGAAACTGGAGCAGTACATTCTTGATGCTACCATTTCGTCCCCCTTCTGGTGATTTGTCGATCTCATCGAGAATGATGCAGGGATTGGCAATCTCATGTCTGGCCATATAATCCACAATGACCGAGGGCTTCGGGTTCGAATAGGTCGGATGCGTACCCGTGAACGCCATTACATCGGACAGAGCCGCGACATTCATGGTCATGCAGGGATAACCCAGCATTTTATGCCAGACACGCGCCAGCGTTGATTTGCCACATCCCGGAGGCCCGACCAGCATTACGGGACGGAACGCGCCAGAGACCCCTAGCGACATGCGTGTCAGATCAGCCATTACCAAAGCATCGATTGCCGCCAACGCGTGGGGAAAACGCGATTGAAGAGCTAATAGATCAGACTGCACTGTGGTTGGCTGGTGTATCCTGACCGGAAAAGCCAGCTTACGGGCTTGTTCATAGGGATCTGCTCCCCCATGACGATCCGCACTGACCGCAGGAAAGCTATATCCCTTCTCCAGCAGACGAACATACCCGCCATCCGGGACACCTTCGGCTGACCGCAGGCTTTCATTTTCGTAGCGTTTTTCCCTCGCTGCCCGCATAAGAGCCGTGCGACGACGAAGAACTTCGGTCAGTGTGGGGTTAGGTTTATCCCTTGTTGAGTGGTTATCAGGCATACTGGCACCTTTCAGATAAATTGCCCAAACGTTCCCGCAGGAGCGTCTTATCCGAAGGCTTGCGTGATCTTGTTCACGCGGACTGAGATAATAACGGCATCAAAAAACAA
The DNA here is from genome assembly GCF_002005445.1 of Acetobacter aceti. Taxonomy (NCBI): domain Bacteria; kingdom Pseudomonadati; phylum Pseudomonadota; class Alphaproteobacteria; order Acetobacterales; family Acetobacteraceae; genus Acetobacter; species Acetobacter aceti. Next base: position 649,834 of record NZ_CP014692.1, on the reverse strand, counting down.
AAATAAACTCTCAATACCTCCTTTACATGACATATTTTTTGAGAAAAATCAATTCTAAAATCGTTTAATAACCGTCTCCTCCAAAGCAAAATTTTAATGAATAATCATCTTACGGCAATTATCAGAAAGCCACTTTTGAGAGGACTGACCCGCCTGTCTGCTTCGCGGTCATCGAACAGACAGGCAGCTAGGGGGGGGAGCGGATAGTCGGTTATCGGCAAGCGATAACTGAAAGCAGCCATTCTTTGCACTCATATTCATGCCTGCTATTACGCTGGTCAGGCTGATCGTACCGATGCCGGAAATGGGATTTGCCAATGCGTGACAGCAGGCAACGCCGCCACGGCCTCCCTTATCTGCAGAACAACTTGAAGACACACGATTTTATGTGCTATACTCATTAAATCGTGTGTGAGTGGCGCTGTGACATACGACGACTTCATCGCTGAACTGAATAAGGCAGGGCTGACCGTCCGGCGCTTTGCGGATCTTATAGGTATGCAGCCGAACTCGGTTTCGAACAACAAGAAGAAGGGAGAGATACCGATACATCTTGCTGTTATCGCCAGCCTTCTCGCCGAGATGACACGCTGCGATATCGATTACAGTCCTATTTTTGAGCGCTTGGCACCCGGCAAGAAAAAGCCACGTGGCGCAGCGAAGTCCGGCAAATTTGCCGGCGACCCGCAAGGGCTGTTGGAGTTGGACAAATGATCCGCCGTTCAGCCTGTACCGCCTCAATATTCTTAATATGTTCCGCGATACGGATGCCTGTCCCATGAACTGCGAGGAGATGAAGCATGGCAGATAGCTTTGCCTCGCATTGGCGAGAGGCTCTCGCTCTCGATCGTCGGACGGCGCCGGAATTTTACACTTCCCCCTCCGATGTGGAGCCGGGACCGCATGCGGATGCGATCCGTTTCGCCTTGTCCGATCTCGGACTGGCGGCTGTCTTCTGCATCGAGGGCGTTCCGACGATCGGGTTTCTGAACGAACCGGATGTCTCGCTTGCCCAGATCGACGAACTGCATCGGGTTCTCTGGAACCAAGGCCTGATGAGCCTGCTGCTCGTCCTCAAAGAGGATGAGTTGGTCGCCTATTCTCTCGTCCAGCGGCCGTTCCAGCGTCAGGAAGGACAGCAAAACGATCCTCGGCTGATCACGACACTCTCACGGCTGTCCGATGCGTTGAAGCTACGGGAATTGATCGATTCCACGGAGTCGGGGCGGTTCTGGTTCGAAAACGACTCATTCTTTGATCCCGACGATCGCGTCGACAGCGTGCTGCTCTCGAACCTGCTGGAAGCCTTTCGCGACATGCGCGGCGATCTCGGTGGTGAGGCCGCGCAAGCGTTGCTGATGCAAACGATGTTCATCGCCTATCTCGAAGATCGCAAGATCATTAAGGAGTCGGTGTTTCGGGATGCCTCCGACAAGACATGCTCCAGTCTTGCGGAGATACTGGAGTCGGATTCCCCGATCCATTTCGAAACGCTCTTCATATGGCTGAAGGACGCCTTTAACGGCAACCTGTTCAATGCGCCCTGCGCTTTCGAGACAGGCGACGCGACGCCGCCGAAGCTGGCGGTACAGCATCTTCGGACTCTTGCGCGCTTCCGGCACGGGCGGGAGGAAATGGCATCTGGCCAGCTGCGCCTGTGGGGCTACGACTTCCGCTACATGTCGATCGGTCTCATCAGCGCGGTCTATGATCGCTTCCTGAAAGAGGAAGCCGAGAAGAAGAGCGCCGACGGGGCATTCTATACACCGATGTTCCTAGCGGATGTCGTCGTCAACCAGCTTTGGGACGATCTGTCCGACGAGCAGCGAGCGAAGGGCGTGTTCTGCGATCCAGCATGTGGGTCAGGAATTTTTCTCGTTCGGCTGTTCCAGCGCCTCGTTGCCCATCATTGCCGGATCAAGAAAAAGCCTCATGCCGCTTGGAATGAGTTGAAGTCCATCGCGCGGCGGCTGCATGGTGGGGACATCAATTCCTCCGCCGTGCGTGTGGCTGCATTTTCACTTTATATCGCGCTACTGGAACAATCGAATCCGCCCGACCTGCCGGCTCTCCTCAAAGCCGGGAAACTCCTGCCATCGCTCTACGGCGATACGCTGCTCCCAGCGTCTGATTTCTTCGCGATTGCGGATTTACCGAAATTCGATGCGGTCGTTGGCAATCCGCCTTGGAAGGGGCGGAGTGGTCAAGTCACGACCGCTCAAACTTGGGCAAAGTCCAATGGATATCCCAATCCTGCCAAGGATATAGCCTGGGGCTTCATCTGGAAGGCTTTGAGGGTCGTCAAGTCGGACGGCCTCGTCGCGTTTCTTCTGCCCGCGATGGGCGTCCTGCACAACACCTCGCAAGAGGCTCAGGATGCGCGGCGGCGGCTTCTTCGTGATGCGCGCGTGCGCCGGATCGTCAATCTGTCGGACCTTTGCTTCCAGTTGTTCGACGGTGCGCAGCGACCGACCGCGTTCGTTCTCTACGCGCCAGCGGCTAGCGACCAGCGCCCCTATCGCTTCGAATATTGGGTGCCGAAAGCCGATCTCAATCTGCGCCTCAAGCGCATGATGACCTTGTCGCGTGCGGATCGTCTTCGTTTCCGATCGGATCTGATGGGCGAGGACACGACACTATTCAAGCGTCGGCTTTGGACACGCGGCCCGGAGGAAACACTGCTTCAATATTTGCGGACAATTCCTTCACTGAACACCTTCATCAAGGAATATAAGGAGGTCCGGAAGGCTAAAGCCACGGTCGATCGAAAGACTGACTGGATCATCGGGCAAGGCTTCAAGCCTGCTCAGGAAGATCGGCTGAACGATCCCGTGTACGACACCACCACGGCGGAAATCGTTACCCGCTTTCCATATTTGAACGCCCGTGCTTTTAGGCCGGTAGCTCTTCCGACGATCGGGAGCAGTTCTTGGTCTACAGCAACTGTACATCGCGCTGGGTTTGCCGAGGGATTCGTTGGCCCACACATTCTGATCCCACAAGGTGTCGAACGCTCAATAGGGCGCGTCCGTGCGGCGTATTCTGAGCAGAACCTGGTATTCCAGGATTCCATCCAGGCAATCGCTTTCCCCAAGGCGGAAAAGCGATCAGCGAAAGTCCTGACGGCCGTTCTCAACAGCAGTCTGGCGGCCTGGGTCTATTTCCACGATACGGCAAATCTCGGCGCCGACCGTGCCAAGGTTCATCAGGGCGAATTGCTCAAGCTACCATTCGATACGCCGGAAAATATGCCCGATCCCGCGAGAGCGGTGATCGCAGAGGAGAAAATTGTCCAACTCATTGATCGGGAAATTGCGAAGGCTGACGAATTGCTTTCGGTGCAGTCAGACCCCCTCAATGAAATCGATCAGTTGGTCTTCGATTACTACGGTCTGGACGCGCATGAGACCGCTTTGGTCGATGACACATTCCGTTATGTCATTCCGGCGATGCAACCACGGCGCAGCGCCGGGTTGCAAAAGATCTGGGCTAACAGCAAACACGAACACCGTGCCGATTATGCCTCCACGCTGTGCGACGCCCTCGCGCCCTGTTTCCGGCAACCTATCCAGGCATCGCTCGCCGCGAAGTCTGGTGACGTCGCGATCCTAAAACTGACGATCCACGCCACTAGCGATGGATACACGGAGGAAGCCTTCCCCGATGTGGGGCAATTCCTTCAGTTAATTCAGGCACATCTGCCGGTGCGGTTGCCTGGAAACGTGCAGGTGGTGCCGGACCTTCGCTTCGTGATCGGAAGCGACATGTATCTGGTCAAGCCAATGCAACTCCGGCATTGGATGAGATCGACAGCATTGGCGGATGCGGAGCAGATTGCGGCTGAGTTCACAGCCGCCATTGCTCGTCACGGCCGGACCGGTGGTGATTATGCTGGCCGGTAGTCTGGATGAGTGGCTCCCCCATTTTCGAGGTCTTGAAGAGCGCATGGCCGATGCGGTCGAAGCCGCCTGGCCCATCTGTATAGCGCCGCTTCAATCGAAAAAGAATGCGATGACGCACGAGGATCACATCACTGAGCACCTCGTGCAAGCACTGATCCGAACGAAGCGGGTGCCGGGGCGGATCATCTATCAGTATACGTTGCTCGCGGAAGATGCAGGTGGCAATGTGTCGGCGCCGAGCAATATCGACTTCGTCTTAACCGTTGGGGATGACGAGGACGTCTATCTGGCCTGCGAATGCAAGCGGCTGAATGTCCCGTACAAGACAGGCGTGCGCGGACTGGTCAGCGAATATGTCGATGAAGGCCTGATGCGGTTCGTGACCGGCCAGTATTCCAGTGGCCTGCCGTTAGCGATGATGCTGGGTTACGTGATGAATGCGAAAACGGATATAGCGCGGCGTGGCGTTGGAAGGATTATGGCGCTGCGTTCGACTGCGATAGGCCTCCAGTCCGAACGCGATGCTGCTGTCGCCAGCGGTCGGCCGCTCCGCTTTCATACAACACACGCTTGCATGTCAGGGCATATTATCGAAGTGGCCCATATTTTGCTGGCATGGCGGTAGATTGATATCATCGGATACGATGAAGATGAAACCAGTGACGGAACTGTCACGTTCGATAGGTCCGCACCCTTCACGAGCAATCGCCGTTCTCGGCGATTGTTTGTGCCTGACTGAATCCTTCGCAAACGCGAATTAAAACCTACTAATCCCGTTCCCTGCTCCATTGGCTTTGCCAAAGCTCTGAACATTGAGTGACGGAAGCCGCCCAAAGCGGGAATTAGAGGGCTATGGAGTAGGTGTAGTTCTCATCGATATCCCGCATGAACCGCCTGATGAAATTCGAACCTCGACCGAGTAGGACGTGTACGCAAGTGCGTAATCCGCAGTTACCAGCAGAGCGTTGAATGTTTCAATGTCGGCTTTCGGGAAATTCTCCCAACCGCCTATATGTCCAGGAAGAGGCGTGAGCCGACATTAAACAATCACCCCCAACGCAACCGACATGCTCTCAACAACGTTTAGTGTCCGAAAAACGGTCGTTTCTGGAAGCTTGTCAAGCCACATCGAACTGACTACGGCACCACTGTCCCTAAAACCTGCTTTTTGACACGCTATCGCCCGCACTGGACCGTGCGCCAGATCGTGCTCCGACTGACCCGAAAAATTTTTGCAATTTCTGCCAGTGACCTCCCGGCCTGCCTCAACTCACAGACATGCTTTTTTTGACGGGACGTCAGGATAGGGCACCTCCCCAGTCGCTTTCCGGCCTGACGCGCGGCTTCCAAGCCCGCTCGCGTCCGCTCCCGGATAATCTCCCGCTCAAACTGGGCAAAGCCTGCAAGGATGGTCAAAAATAACTGACCATTGGGCGTACCCGTCTCAATCCCAATATTCAGTATCCGCACACGAACGCCGTTTTCTGTAAGGCTTCGTACCAGCCCCATGACATCGACGGTATCACGTCCAAGCCGATCCAAACGTGCCACCACCATACTATCCCCCTGCCCCAGCCGGTTCAGTAGAACAGACATTCCAGGACGCTCCATCGCAGGAATCCGACCTGAAACAGTATCGGTGATGATCTCCTCAAGCCCCTCCCTTTTCAACTCAAGAAGCTGAGGATCATGACTCTGTTCATCGGTGGAAATGCGAGCATAACCATAACGCGCCATCGTTTGTGTCTCCTTATGTAAACGGGACACGTTTTTGGGACACCATTTTACTCCCTTCGCTCTTCGGAAGCCTTCCGTCCCAAAAACGACGGATTCTGACTACGGTTCGATCATTTTCCGAGACTTGTAGTGCAACCATAGCTGTTCTTGAAACCAACCCGTTTCTGCCAGGCATGGTTACATGCTCGCCTTGATAAGGCCCGCCTCCTATCTCTCAGCATACGCCCAGAAGGTAAAGTTACATGAAGACATTGATTGCCATTTTTGGTGGCACATTGCTTTATTGGATATGTGCTCTTCTCTATCTCGGAGTTTTTAATAGCGGGATGCGAAGCACCTTTGCTGACGTTTCAGAGTCCAACCCCAAACCACTCAAAGCGTACGCGCGTGCCAAAGATATCGTTACTATTTACGGAAATGTAACAGAAATAGACCAGTCCATAAATGTAGGTTCAAAATATCATCCAGAATATCAACATATAAAAACAGAAGATAGATGTGGAATATTCACTTTTGAAAACAAATACTCAAAATATAGATTTAAAATTGGAGTATATACTTACACTTCTACATCAAGAGATACAAAAGACATTTTGGTAACATCAATTCCACAAAAAGATGATGATTACATGCATATCGAAATATCTGATGGTTCATGCTCCGCTCATATAACGCTGGATAAGCATGAAACCCACACCATGCTTTATGGATAAGACCCATGGATATGGATATTGATATTGACGGTAACACCTATTGGTTCTGCACTTTATCCGGTGAAATTTCCAGTGTGCGGAAATGGTCAACCACAACCGTAACCACATCGGGCGGTGGCGGCTACATCCACCCAAAATACGGTGGGTTCATCAATCCTCCTGCGGTCAACACCCAAACCCAGAACCATCAAAAATTCTGGATCGTCTCTCCTGATGGCCGGGAAACAGAAATCTACCTGAATAACTTCTCATGTCGGGAAGGTCAGCAGGCAACAATCATATGGGGCGCACCAAAAGGTGCCAAAACAGGAAATTATCTGGCAATAAAGAATGATACTACGGGAGATGTTTCATTCTTCGACAAGAAGAACTTCATGTCATCTTTCAGTAGCATATGGATGGACTTTCTCAAGGTGAGCGCAATATATTTCGCTGCGATCATAATTGTTGCGATTATTGTTATGCCGTTATCTGAAGGATTTTATTTTGCTTCAAACAAAGAGCTTGTCAGCTATGTCTGCGGTTTCTTTTTCCTCGGCATGTTAGGCATCGGCTTGATCCATGCCTTTACCAGCCAGATCATCCAACTCAGTAAATATCAAACCATCGTCTACGAAACATTGGAAAAAATCCAGAAAGCCAATGTTTAAAACGCATACAAAGACGCATTCAGCGGAGTTTATAAAGCCATAGAAGACCTCAAACACTATGAAGGCTAAACCTGTGCCAAAACAACAATCCCTTTTAGTGGGCTTGCTTCTTGCTATGTCTGCTACATCGCCTGTTCAGGCACAGACAAGCAGGCAAACGACAGCACCAGCCCGTCCTCACGGATGTATTGCTGATGGCGCAGCCGGGGCTGTGGCAGGCCACTTCGTGTGCTCTGGTCATTCCGTAATGGGTGCAATCGCAGGATGTTCGTATGGCGCGTGGCAACATCACAAATGGAAAAAGGGAATGAAGACTTATGACAGTCAAAAACGCACAATTATAACGCCTTCGGACAAGAAGTAGGTCACCTTTTCAAAGCCAGACGGATAACGATCTATAGGAAAACATGCTGACCGTCCAAATTTATTCTATCGTCCGGAAGTCAGGCCTTCACTCACTATTGAGCTATCCTGACAACACGATGGACTGTTGATTTACTGACTTTGAAAATTGCAGCGATTTCCCGCAGAGACATGCCATTTTCCGATAAATCACGAATATGGCCCTGCTGTCGCTTTGTCAGACAGTCTGGACGACCGAGCTTTTTTCCCGATGCCCGGATTGCAGCGAGCCCGGCACGTGTTCGCTCCCGGATCAGTTCACGTTCAAATTCTGCAATCGCCATGAGAATTGTTAAGAACATGCGGCCATTGGGGGTACCGGTCTCTGCGCCGATATTCAGTATCCGCACCCGAATACCCTCTTCATCCAGCATCCTCAGCAGATTCAGGACATCCACAGTATCCCGTCCAAGGCGGTCAAGCCGTGCAATCACGAGGCTGTCCCCCCGTTTCAGCTTGCCCAGAAGTTCCGAAAGCTGAGGACGGACACGGGCCGGGACAGAGCCTGAAATCACCTCTGTGACAATTATTTCCACCCCTTCACTCTGGAGCGCGAAAATCTGGGGATCATTCACCTGTGTGTCAGTTGAAACCCTTGCATATCCATAACGTGCCATATGGCTGCTTTCGACAATGACCCAACAGGCACGCCTGAACGGCATACCGGAGAGCGTCATCTATCATCATCATCGTTATATGTAAACATATTTGGTTCCATACGATATTATTTATGTATATTATTGAGGTGTATCCCTTAAAATCCAGAACAGAATTTACCTTGGCTTTCTCTCGTAAATTGCCATTTTTGCGCAGCATGGTAGTAAATACGAAAGCACCACCGTATTTTCCAAAGGTTCGTTTTCATGTCCATTCTGCTGGCTTCGCAGTGTCGTGCTGCCCGCGCCATGCTTGGCCTTTCCCAGAAAGACCTGGCGCAGCTGGCTGAGGTGGGTTCTAGAACACTAGCTGATTTTGAGACCGGCACACGCTCGCCCCATCACAGAACGCTCAAAGCGATCCGGCATACACTGGAGGCGGCAGGAATCCTCTTTATTGGTGAGGAAGGCAGTCTGGGGCCGGGCATCAGGCTCAATAGCAATGAACACCCAGCACTTATGTCAGATATGGAACAGCATGCCCCTGAGGTTCGGCAAGAACTCAACCCCGGCGCTTTCCAGTAACCATATAGTTCATTCTCTGCTTATTCCACATGCCCAACCAATATAATGCATGGCACCATCCTGCCTTCATCTTTGACAGAAAGCTTAAATAAAGCACGCGGCGATAGCCATAAAATTAAGCTTGTGATAAAAACCTTAAATATGGATCATTCTACCCTCCCATGTTGAAGGTTTTCGCCATGAACCGTCAGGATTTAATGGGGGGCATCAGAGAGTGTCTGACCCGCCTGCCTCCCCCTTATGAGAGCCATTATGGCGTTGTCCCACCTGCTCCACCTGAAAGTGGGGTATATCTGGACGACATCACAGCCCTGCACTCCCAGGCGATGGCTTCTCTGGGGCAAATTGCAGAATGGGCACGGGCGTCAACTGATCCCTATCTCATTAGCAGAACCCTCCGCAGCAGGGAGGCCGTCAGCAGTTCCGCGATGGAAGGCACCCACAGCACCCTTGATGAACTGCTGATCGTTGACGAAGACGATGAACAGGCCACGCAGGAAACACGCCAGGTCAGGGACTATGCGCTGGCCCTTGAAAAATTCCTGCCTCTGGCCGCTGCATCCGGCAGGAGCGTTTTCACACTCGACACCGTGCTGGCACTGCATCGGGAAGTCATGAAACATGACTCATCCTATATCGGCACTCCCGGAGCATTACGAACGACCGTTGTCTGGATTGGTGGCAGCAGACATAACATCGCCTACTCCATCTACAACCCACCCCCGCCTGACCGGGTGCCCCAGTGTCTTCAAGACACGCTCGATTATATGGCGGGGGATGGCATGCAGATGATGACGCAGTCACTCATCACGCGGATTGCTATCGCCCATGCCCACTTTGAAGCTGTCCACCCATTCAGGGACGGCAATGGGCGGGTTGGCAGGCTTCTGATCCCGATGATGCTGGCAGCGGAACAAGAGCCACCTCTCTATCTCTCTTCCTACATTGAAGCGTACAAACAGGACTATTACGACGCGCTGAAACAGGCGCAGCAGAAACTGAACTGGCTCCCCCTGATTGCCTTCATGTCACAAGCAATTATTGGGACCGTGCAGGAATTCAAAGCTGTCAGGAGTGCAACCGAGACGCTGAAAGCGGAATGGCTGGGCAGACGCTCCTACAGAAAGAACTCCGCAGCGCTGAGAGCACTGGATGTTCTGGTTGATTGTCCTGTCATTACAGCGACACGACTTGGGAAAATTCTAGACATTTCTGCTCCTGCAACCAAGACTGCGCTGGAACAGTTACAGGCCGCTGGCATTCTGGTGGAACGTACCGGATATGCCAGAAACCGGATATTTTCTGCCCCCGAAGTCATGGCAATCATCAATAGACCATTCGGGGAAAGAGAACTGGATTCACCGGCATAAACAGGTTAAATATGACCCCATCAAGTTCCCAGACTGTTTAACCAATTCTGGGAACTCAGACACTAACCGGAAGACAGCACGTCGCATTCTTTTTGCTGTTTCAAGGAGTTAGAAACGTGTCACTGCGGGTTGGCCCGGGTTCGAGTCCCGCAGTTCGCACCAGTGAAAAATACCCCTTGAAAATCAATGACTTGCAAAGAAAAGCGTCACAGCCCTGTAGCCGTGCGTCATACCTCTAGCGTCACACCAAAGCGCCATTCAAAAGCAGCTTCGCTGCCAGAGGCCGAAGGTGACATGCAGGGTATGACCAAGCGGGGCAGCGTCTATTATGCTCGCCTCATCATTCCAAAAGATCGTTGGGCCGATACTGGCCGAGTCACAGGAGCCCGCAACGGAACCCGCAGAGACATTGTGAAGTCTCTTGAGACCAAGGACTATCGGGAAGCCCTCCGGAGGCGTGACGCAGCCCTCTCAGCTATGAGGGAGGCCATCAATCAGGCTCTGTCTGCCCACAATCTGCCTCCGCTTCAAGGCTCTTGGTCTCCCTCACTGGGCAGCAGCCTCCAGACACAGATACTCGAACAGGCTCTGAAGGCCCGCAAAGACCTTGCTGGTGCTGATGACTACCGGACACCCGAGTATCTGAATGATGACCCGTCAGAAGGTATCGTCGTCAGTGAGAGCTTTTCCTCTCGTGATTTTGGGGCTGATATCGTGAATGAGGCGCTTGCTCAGGCAGCCAATCGGATCGCAGCACAGTATCCGGGCTCCAAAGGCCAGCGAATGGCTGATGAGGCGTATCACCAAGCGCATGACATAGCATTCGGTCTGACCACACCCCTGAGCATCCTTCTGGATCGCTGGCTTCCTCAGCTTGAAGGGAACGTCACTCAGGAGCTCATAGACAGACACCACCGGGGCTTCTCTCGCCTTGGTCAGTATCTTGCAGAGTCTCAGGGTAGCAAGACCTCTGACCCGGAAGGCTTTGTCCGCACCATTGCCATTGAAACCATAGACAAGAAGGTAGTCGGTCATTTCAGGGAATGGCTGGAAGCATTGCCCGGCATCGGTCCGCGTGTGGTAGCCAGTCACCTGTCCACCATGAACACCTTCTGGAAATGGGCCGAACAGGTTGGTTATGCAGAGACCAATCCGTGGCAGGGATCGACGCATGGCCTCAAAAAGAAGATCGCCAACCCGAGGAGGGCGATGACACGATCGGCGTCACGGCGCAGCCGACGCCTGTTCAGCCGTCTCATGCGCTACCGGGTGAGCAGCGTCCGGCGCAGACGCTGCCAGGGCGTGCGACACCGCCGTCCGTGCAGAGCGACGTGGAGCCGGGTCAGGAAGCAGAGGCGGATCAGGGTGCCGGGAAGTCAGCGCCTGTCGTTCCGCCTGCCTCCACGCATGTCGGCCTGAACCTTGGTGAAATTCTGGAACGTCACGCGCAGCGCGTTGGCAAAAGCGCGATCCTCGACATGCTGGGGCAGCGTGTCGGCGGTGAGATCGAGCAGGCTCTGTCTGCGATGAGCGCGCCGATCCGCAAGGCCGTGCAGACGTCTGACAGTTTCGAGGATCTGGAGACGACAATCCGGAAGATGAAACTGCCGACCGACCAGATGACGGCGGCGCTGGAGCAGGCCAACGCGCTGGCGTTCATGCTGGGCGATGCGGCGGCGCTGGAGGCGATGGGCAGCAGCGGTGATGACGGCGACCCACGCCAGAACCCATGAGATGCCGATACGCCGCGATTTTTCGATGACCGTCACGTTATGCGACAGCACCTCCTGAATAACCCGCTGCTGATAAGGCAAGAGCGGATCACGGACAGGATCGAAAGCGTCGCTCACTTCCTAATCCCGAGAATGCGCGCTTTGACCGCATCGATTGTCTCGTTGTCCCAGCCCCGCTCTTTTGCGGTCTCAGCAATCCCTGCCGCCGTTTCCTCTCGGATGCTGCGTTCGATTTCCTCACGGATACGCTTCTGATATTCGGCATCACCCTTGGCTGCGCTCACGAGATGCGACACGGTTCTCGCCAGCTTTTCCATATCGGACGGGCTGTTTTTCAGCCCTTCAATCGCAGCCGGATCACCATCTTCGCTGACAGTGAAAAGATCGAACACCATGGAGTGCATCAGTTCGATATTCAGCTGCGCCGTCTTGGATGCAGGCTCCTTGCCCGTCTCACGAAAAATCGCCTCAGTTATCTCGCGGGATCGTCGGAGACGTTCCGCGATCGGAGCCTGCCTCTTCACCCATCGACCCACGGATGACCGACTGATATGCACGACCTCAAGCTCTGTCAGCTTGGTCATGATCTGGTCAAACGTGAAGCCTTTTTCATTGCGCAGCCGCAGAATCAGCTCGCGGATTTCAGACGGCAGCTTATCAATGGAAGAGGGACGTTGCATAGGATCAGCTCGCCAGCGCCTGCGCCACACCGGAGACAATCTGCTCGCCCCGCGCGACGCGCTGCCCTGTCGGCGTCAAGACAACTTTCCACAGATCACCGTCGGATTTCATCAACTTCTCGATCCGCAGGCAGCTACGCCTTTCCAGAAACACCAGATCGTCACGCAAGGTGTCATGATCCGTATGACGACCACTCTCCAGAACGGCCCGCAGCAGCACATCCTCGTTGAGCATGCAACTGCTCATCTCGGACAGACTTTCCAGCACACTCCTGCGCCGGTCACCCACAATTGTCTCAGAAACACTCATAGTTTTCGCTCCATGTGACCCCGCACAATCACGGCCACCATCTGCTCGGTTTTCCTGCCACCCTCACTGACCACAGCCAGCGACGTCTCAATGCGCTGGAGCGTCGCCTTCAGATCTCGCTCCAGCGTTTCGACACGCATCACCGCACCTTCATTCCGACCGAGTTGCACGGCAAACGCCGCCAGCGAGCCAAAGCGCATTTTCAGCGCCGCCTTGATCTCTTCGGCGTGCATGCCTTTTCGATGTGTTTGTGTCATAGTGACGCTCCTCAAACCGGGGCGGTGCCAGCCGCCCTTTTCTCAACCCCCAAGACCGTCATTTCTGCCGGTCGTTCGTTTCTGGAAGTTCTGCCGGTGAGAATACACCACAAACGAGAACAAGAAACCCCAAATGTGGAGTTCCAAGTTAAATGTTGTGGGTATTTTGTGGATAAAGCGAAAAAATATAACCACAATAATGGCTTAACTGAGTGTCATTCGCCATGATTAAGGAGTTCCAAGAAAGAAATCCCAACTTGGAACCAGATTTTGTGGTGGAGCGCCTCAAGGAAGCCGTCGAACGTGGCGGTGGCTACTCCAGAATTGTGGCCTCTTCAGGCATATCATCGAGCGCGCTGAGTAATTATCTAAATGGTCGCGAGATGAAAATCGGGACAGCCAACCGTCTCGCATCTGCCTGCGGCGTCTCTCTGCAATGGCTACTCTTCGGCGGCAATGTGGTCGAAAAACAGCCAGTTCCTGCTCAAAGCTCCGGTGATCAGATCTCGATTCCTCTTTTTGAAGGAGAAGTCAGCGCCGGACCAGGCGCGCTGGCTCCGAATGTCGAGAACTTCGCCACAATAGAAATCGGGCGCATGAGCCTGCCTTCACAGGTATTATCACGCTTGTCTAATCTAGTGGCTGTTACAGTGCGCGGTGACAGCATGTATCCAACACTGTCAGACGGCGATATCGTCTTTGTGGATACCGGGGACCATGCAGTCATAACTGGATCAGTCTATGTAATGCGCCGCGATACTGATCTGCTCATCAAGCGCTTATCTTGGAATATGTCCGGTGATCTGGTCGTTTCCAGCGACAATTCTCAATACCGCGATGAACAGATCAGCGCCGACCGCGCCCGCCAGCTCTTCGAGCAGGGCGCAAGCCCCATCGTCGTCGTAGGCCGCGTCGTCTGGCGCATGGGAACCATAGGAGCCCGCTAATGCCGTCTAATTCAACCACATTTATCGCAGGATCATCGCTTCCTCCTCGCCATCCGACCCCATTCAAAATAGAGGACAGGCATGCGTTTTCGCCCTCGCAATCCTGCTTTGATAAGGCTGTTTCAAACGAAAGAATGAAATTTGGATGCGTTCCTGAATATAGAGAACGAATAGATGAGGTTTTGTGGTTAACTATTTCTGATGGGAGCCCAAAATATAAAAGATTATTTGTTAGAGACCATTTGCGTAATTCGGGATTTCTCTGGCCTTGGATGCTCAGTAAATCTGATGAATTCTCTGCAGTAGGAAAATGCCCCAAGGCGTGGGTGAATAGAAATTTAGTTCCAGGGGATATCTCACAAGAAGATATGTTCGAGTGGTGGATCGCAACTGGATCGCAAATGACATATGTTGTGCGAGAAATAGAGCAAGCTATCAATCTTCTCAAACTATTACCTTATAAAACGTATTCTGCTCGCGCTCTTGACTATGATAAATGCGAATTTTCAGACGCGTCTGTTAAGAACATGCAGGCATCTATTCCAAAATCTATTCAAGAAAACAAATTTGAAGATTTTTTCCCAAGTTTCCCATGCGACGGTGCGATGATAGAGATAGACAGCCCTAAGCGGCGATTAAGAGCGACCTGATATTCGCTCCACGCCCTGCGCGAGAAGTGCAATACCTACTGTCCAAAAACATCCAAATCTATTTTGGTGCAAAACCACGAGAAATTTCCCGTCTTCCTGTGGGTAACTTTTCTGTCTTGATTTTATCCCGGTCGTCCGCGCGTTTCCATCCCATGACATCCCCGGTCGTCCCACATAATCCCGGACTCTCCGTGGTGCAGAACTAAGTGTCCCCTTACAATCACGCTCTCCGCCAGAAGCCGCTTCAGCTTCGCGTTCTCTTCTTCCAGAGCCTTGAGCCGCCGCGCCTCCGATACTTCCATGCCGCCGTATTTCGACCGCCATGTGTAGAACGTCGCATCGCTGATCCCGTGCCTGCGGCACAGATCGACCGCCGACGCACCCGCCTGATGCTCCTTCAGGAGCCCGATGATCTGGTCCTGCGTAAAACGTGATCTCTTCATTGCCTGTCTCCGGTTGGACAGACCTTACTCAAAAAACGAGGGCATTCCACGGGGCCGGGTCACTTGTGTCCCCTGACAACTGCTACGCTCACACATTCATGTTCGCAATCCACACCGTAGCAAGATTCATCTTCTATCTCAAAGAATGAGTCCTGAGCCTAGCTTTCAAAAATTTTCTTTACCAAAAATTTATTTAAATCTAGGTTTATAACGCTAACAACTCCTAAGTGGGGCGTTCCCCATAACATTACTTCGTTTTTCTTGTTGTCATATAAATAATATTGACCATCCCCTTCTTCAAGTAATGGAATTGCATTGGGAGGATAGGTAGGATCATGCGATAGTTCTTTATATGCGTTTAATACATTAAGATAATAATCATCCGGCACCCCCAAGCCATAGGTTTCATATGCACCATGGACAATTATACCAAAATGAGAAAGAAACTCCCGATACTCGGCAGAAAGAGGAAAGCCTAGAGCGGTTTGTAGCGCATTAATGCTTTCCGTATCAGTGGGTCGAGTAATTGCCTTATGTTCTTGTACTATCTGTTCTAGAGTCTTCATTTCTTTACTCACTTAAGGGGTATTTTTGATCTGGTTTGCCCGCGCTTTCCAATGATGAGCGCGCTCTAAACCGAAATCTTCACGGATTATCTGTGATTTATCTATCTTGTTGTGTAGTATATTATCGTTGCCATTCGCTCGATGTTCATTCCCTGTCAGTTCAGCCAGTGGCGAGTCTGGTTTTTGCCCAATATGGTGCAGTTCGATTGGTTTTTGGTTTGCATCCAATGGCGGTCGGCCATCTTCCATACGCTGTAGATTGGTCTGGCCCAGTAAGTCTTTCTGGTCGTAGTCAATATCGGTACGGATTAAGACGTTCTTACCGTTAATATCTTTACATTTAAGATTGGCATCTTCATAAATTTTTGCTTCGGGTTCACTACCAATCGCATCAATCACATCGTCCGTATATTCCTTTTCCTTCAGGCGTTCGCGAGTTGTCTCGCTCAGTTCAGGAAGTAATTCCCTACGGTTTTCCTGTGTCAGAGAGATCGGGCGGTCCAGTTGCTTAACATCCCGGCATAGATCTGGCATCTGTTTTGCCAGTTTGGCCAAAGGAGAAAGATCACGGGATCGTTCAATAGGTAACATCTCAAAATTGGATAAACCGGACTTCACTGAATACCTACCTTTTCATATTGAGCACGCCACGCTGAGTAGATACCAACATTGTGCTCATGCCGAACGCTATAGTCCTTCATCATGCAGTGCTCCGCAGCAAGGGCGAGGTCTACTGACGCACCCGGAATATATTCCAAGACCAAATCTCTGAGTAGACGACACAACTGAGTATAGTCATTAGCCTGTTCTACAATCCTACGCACTGTTGAGCGACAACCAAGCGCATCAACCAACAGACCTGCCAGACAGTCAAACGAATTGGTTTTGTGCAGGTCTAGATTATGGGTACTTTTATATTCCTCAACGGTTTTCAGTAGGCTGATTTTAATATGGCTAGGGAAAGGGAGCATAGACAACCCGTATTGTAACAGATCAGTGTCCACTTTGGTTGAAACACCTAGGTATGTAATCAACAACATTTTGGCTAGTTGTAAGTTGAAATCATAACGGCTAATATTGTTTTTTGTATCAGGATGATAATGGTAAGGGGTTTCCTTGCCACGGAACTTGCTTATCTGGCACAGTACCGGTTCCAGCCAGTCATTCTGATAGACGATCGCAACACCCTTGGGTAGGCGGGTGATTTCTTCCAACTGGTCATCGCTCAGGGCTATCGATTTCCCCAGCAGGCGGCGGTCTGATTCGTCAGGCAGACGCATGATGATTTTGGTATTGGTATTGCGAATAGCAGCGATATCGACCGCGTGCGGCGATTGATCGACAATGATGAAGCCTTCGCCGTAAGTACGCATTTCGGCAATGGCGTTCGTCAGCATTTCCACTGACTTGCCAACAAGGCCACTTTCTTCATTACCGATTTCGGGACTACGTTTCAGGATATTATGCGCTTCCTCCAGCACGGTGACATGCTGCAGTGGCAGATTCATGCCTCCAC